>NZ_QSNX01000015.1:0-112140 GCF_009498575.1 Rahnella sp. RcJ3 | reverse complement strand
GTGCCGGGCAGCGGGCGCAGGTTAAGGTCAACGCGCGGTGCGGCTTCGCCAAATTCGGGTAAATAGATTTGCTGGTTATTGTTGTCGGTGAGATTGACTGTGATGTTGGAATCCCAGTGATAAACCTCGGTTTCGCTGCTGTTATGGAGAAGAATTTTTAGCTGAGCAGTCCAGATGCCGCCAACCGGTAACTTATTGAGTTCGGCGGCAGGGATTTTCAGGGTTAAGTTAACACCATCTGTTGAATCACCGCTGCAGGAGTTTTGTGCGCTTTGATTCATGGGCTTAGGATCGCCATACATCGCGCAATTTCCGTTATACCAGTAGGCTTCGCGTGTTCCCTGCAATTCGAGAGTCTGCGTTGCGCCACTGCGCTTTTCCGTAAATTTAAGATAAACCGGCAGATAGGCGGCATATCCGCCTTTACCCGTTGGGCATTTACCATTTTCATCGCTGGTGCTTGACGTGCAGGCCCAGTAGTTAAGGCCCCAGCGACCGGAATTAGTCGAGTCGTATCCGCCGCTTTCTTGTGTCCAGATATTTACCGTTGATGCGGTACCCTTCGCGATGTTCAGTTCTGTATTGATGCTGTGATCCAACGGAGCAACCGTGTCAGCCTGCGCATCGGACAACGTGGCTAACAGGGTGCTCAGTGAAATAAATAAAGCAGTCAGAAGTTGTTTATGTTTCATTTTCTTTCTCGAATCGCAGCAGGTAAATCCGCAGGCTGAACCGGTTTGCACAACGTTTTACCCACATAACGCACGACATCGCGGCTCGACTGCACGGTGACTGCGCACTGGTAATTCTGAGTGCCACTGCGCAGATACAGGTTCTTCGCTAACGAGGTCATTTCTGCGGTAAAGCCACCGTCTTCTGAGCTGCTGAAGGCATTGGCATTGAGCAGGATGCCCTGGGTTAACGGTTCACCCGTGGCGGTAACCAGTTGTCCGGCATAGGTATAATGCGATTCCATCGTCACTTCGCGTACTTTCATTTTCCCCGGCAGGAGGAACAATTTCTGGCTGCCTGCGCCCTGTGTAATGCTGGCCTGGCTACCTGAACTGACATCACGGCTTTCATCAACGGACACCTTGCCTTCTTCAAAACCGGTCACCGGGAATAACGCTTTGCTGTTCTGTTTCATGTGGGCCGCGCCGCCGCCCTGAACTGAAACGTCGATCAGTGCGTCATCTGCGGCATCCGCCTCTTCTTCATTACTGCCTTTCACCTTCACAGCTACCGCAGCACCCGGTGAGCCTGTACCGCCTGGCCCCCAGAAGAAGCCGGATTTAGATACCGCAACGGAAGAACTGTAGCTGCCGGTCACTGCGCCCTGATGGGTTTTTTGCTCATTGTCATAGCTGTCGGAAACGGTCAGTTCGCCTTCGCCATACTGGCCATTGAGACGGCCATGAACCGAGGCGTTAGCGTTATCGGTATCTGTGCCGCCCACGTCAATACCCAGTTCGCGGTCGTTATTGCTGCCCCAGTCCCAGTTCTGACTGGCGTTATACGTCATCTGCGCATCGCCGTTCTGGCTGCCCTGATAATCGGTGCTGAATGAAGTGTTGCTGCTGCGAAGCTGCGCATCTTTTGGCGTATTACGTGACAGGGAGAAGCCGACGTAGACACCTTTGTCACTATCGCTGTCACTGCTGCTCTGACGACGGTAGCCACCAAAACGCGTGGTGATCGTCATCTGTTTCCAGTTGAAGCTTTTATTCAGGCTCAGTTGCAAGGTTTTGGATGTACTCTGCGATTCGGTATTGTTGATCATGTTGTCTTCAAAAGGTTTTGAAGGATCGTACGTCGCAGAGTCCGGTGAGAGACTGGTATTTTTATTGTAAGTGTAGCCCAGAGAGGCAGACCAGCCCTTAACCGGCACGGAAAGTGTGGCGTTAATTGATTCGTAGCAGCCAATATCCGCATAATCATTTTCCCCGACATCGGCACTGGTGCAGCTTTTACCGTATGCGGCATTGCGATAGACGCTCATGGAAAAACCGTCGTTGTAGCTGATTTGCTCAACGTTACCTTTGGAACCGTCTGTGCCGCTAAACACGCTGGTCTGCATATCCAGCACGCCGTCGATCACTTTTCCGTTAAAACCGTGTGTCCATTGCAGGCCCGCTTCGCCATAATTTTCATTATCGGTATTGGCAATACCTGCCGTCGCTGTCAGCTCGGCAAACACCGGCAGACGCGCACCGGCTTGCATCACTGGTTTGCGTGATGTGCTGTCATTTTCTTCGTCATCTGTTGAGCTGACGACTTTGTTATCTGCCGTTTCACCGGCCTGTACAAACCATTGCATATGCCCGTCACTGATCCCGCCCGTTTTGGTAAACGGCTGGGTTTCGGTGCGCACGAGCTGGTTATTCTCATAAATTCGCAGGGTGACGGCATAACTGCCGCTCGGGAAGTTGCCGGTATCCAGCGTATTTGAACCGTTATTGAGATAAAACGTGCCGAGCAACTGATTGCCGCGATAAGCATCGACGCGGGATTTGCTGGAAAGCAGTACCACCAGCGGTGAACCTTTGCTGGCTTCATCAAGATTCAGGTAGCTCAGGGAACTCCCGGCACGGACGCCATCGATCGCATTCAGCGGTAACAGCGAGAAACTGATATTACCGCCCAGATTGCTGGAAAGGTCGCGTGAGTCCATGCGTCCGGCCTGCACGTAGTGGCGCTTGCCTAAGCTCTGGCGGAAATAGAGATCATCGACAGATACTGTCTGGCTGTCACTGTCGTCACTTTTGTAAGAATCAAGCGACCAGTCGAAACCCACATAGCCGCTGGTCAGCACGCCCAGTGCGCCGGCGCCTTGTAGTGACAGACTCTGGTATTGATCCTGCGCTGCCACGTTCAGGGTTTGCTGATGAATTAAGGCATTTTCAGTCTGCGCGGTCGGGGTGTAATAAAGGGCTTTTTTATCAGCATCAGGCACCAGTGCTTTGCTGACAAAGACGTCGGCGGCGCTGTTGTTTTCATCGTAAATCAGCGCCAGCGAGTCGGTTTCCAGATAACCACAGCCCCTGGCGTCGGCATTGCTGCTGCAGGCCAGGTTGCCATGGCGGGGAAGCGGCGCAGACAAGGTCGCCAGCATTTTCTGGTAATCCGGCGTGCCAGTTTTCAGCGGCAGATTCAGTGCGGTAAGTACCGCCTGCGGGTCTTTAAACTGTATGGTTTCCAGTGTGACGTTGGCTTCAAATAAGCCGGCAGACTGGCCGAGCAGATTGACGTTCAGCCAGACGTTCTGACCTGAGACCAGCTCTTCGAAACCCGGAGGAACGTCAGAGCCAGCTAAAGCAAGATTGCTGAATAAAGCAAAATGAATTGCCAGAAAGCAAAGTGACACTTTCAAGTTAGGTTTCATTATTTTTCCTTTATTCAAAAATCTGAGAGGTGAAAAGAATCGGCCTGATTAACAGGCCGATGAGGAGTGATTCAGGTGGAATGAACGCTTATGGCGTTTCAGTTGCCTGAGTCAGTACCACGCTGACAACGCCGCTGTAGTTACCGGAAGCAACAGGTGCCTGAGTGGTCTGGCTGACTTTCAGAGGCTGAATGATGGAACCGTTAGTGGTATCGCCGTTCGGGAACAGGGTAGTTGCAGCCATGGTCTGCTGAGCCTGAGTCAGGGTCAGTTCGCCGTATTTAACAGTCAGTGGGATATTTGGGTTGGTACCCACGGTATCCATTAATTGCGGGGTACCTGCCAGGTTGATGTTCACATCTTTTTCAGCATCGTTAGAATAGATCTTGGTCATCTGTGTAACAGGTTCCAGACCTACGCCAGGCATATAAGTCATTTCCATCGTAGAAGGTAATACTTCGCCAGTGTCAGTGGTCATATCCAGAGTGGCGTCAACGTTTGCAGTCACAGTAATATCTTTCTGTACAGCAGAAGCGTTAATAGCGAAGCCCATGATTGCAGTGACCAGCAGTGGTTTGATAATTGATTTCATTTTTAATTCCTAATTAAGAAGATGCATATTGCTATGCGGGGTTTATAACAAGAGTTATTCTTTACGTAAAATAATGAGATCTATTTTGCGCTGAATTCTTTTACGCCAACGGTTTTATCTGTCCAGTTGAAGTATTTCACTTTCACCACACGGTAATTATTTCCTTTAAATAATTCCGGAGATAACGTTGCGCGCTGATTAGGGTAAATGCTATTTTTTACCGGTTTACTCCATTTACATCCGTCATCAGTGAGTTGCTGAGGACATAAACCGATACTGTTAATTTTAAGATGAATATTGCCGGTGTTGCTCACCACGCGAGTCGCCGGATCCAGCGTGAAGTCTAGTCGCGGTGCGGCAGGCGGGACGGTAACCAGTACGCCCCAGATCATGCTGATGCCGAGTTTGGTCTGATTCTTCTGGTCACTTTTCCCACCGTTATTATTCAGCCCCGGAACACCTTCAAAGTAAACGCGATAGGCTTCTTCTGTTTGCGGTTGCTGAATATTAATCAGACGTATAATTCGGGTGGTGCCGGGTGCCAGTCCGAATTTCTCCGGTGTCACAACAATACCGTTACCAGATGACTGAGTTATTGTTGTTTCATTTTCCTGCGGCGTTGCCGGGTTATTTATTTTCTTTACCGTCGTTTTTACATATTCCGTGGTGGCGGAGTTTGTTGTTACGCTAATTTGTGCACCACCGCTTTTCTGCATAGGAACCGAAATAGGGTAGACGCTTATTCCTGCAAATGATGATGCTGATAAAAGTAATGGGGAAGCCGCTAAAATCATTACCCATGATTTCAATTTTGTTAATGGCATTGTCATTTTCTCAATGTTTAATAAGTCGCTATCCTGAAGAAGATTTCGTTAATTCCTTTTACTTGATATTTGTTTGGTTGCTTTCGATGGGGTGAATAATAGATTCAATGAATGTTCAGGTCAATGGCATGCAAATTAGCTATTTGTGTTATTTATTTGGCTATAAATGATATTCAACATAAATATAACATTTGGCATGATTTTCACTTTCATGATTATGAAGGGATTTTATTCGTTATTTTGTTTTTATAATCGTGAATGTTAACTAAATGAAGACGGCTAATTTCAAACTGGCGCACATCTACATGATGTATTAAGTTAAATGAATATAAACGTGATTTTGAAATTATCCATTAAAATCATTTAGATATAACATCTTCGGTTAACGGTTGTTGTAAGCTGTTTGGGTATTTAAATGGCGAAAAAGAAAGGAATAAGAAACGAAAGGGGAATAAGGGGCAATAAAAAACCCCGCCTGGGGCGGGGTTTGAGAGATTTTATGACGCGTGGGTTTCTTATAAACCTGCGGCTTCACGCAACTGAGCGGCTTTGTCGGTTTTTTCCCAAGGGAAATGTTCACGACCAAAGTGACCGTATGCGGCGGTTTCTTTATAGATAGGGTGCAACAGATCCATCATCTGGATCAAACCGTACGGACGCAGGTCGAAGAACTCGCGCACCAGCAGGGTCAGTTGTTCGTTGGAGACTTTACCGGTACCGAAGGTTTCCACCATGATGGAAGTCGGTTCTGCCACGCCGATAGCGTAAGACACCTGGATTTCGCAACGATCTGCCAGACCGGCAGCCACGATGTTTTTCGCCACATAACGTGCCGCGTAGGCCGCTGAGCGGTCAACTTTCGACGGATCTTTACCAGAGAACGCACCGCCACCGTGACGGGCCATGCCGCCGTAGGTATCCACGATGATTTTACGACCGGTCAGACCGCAGTCACCCATCGGGCCACCGATAACGAAACGGCCAGTCGGGTTAATGTGGTATTTGGTACCGGCGTTCAGCCATTCTGCTGGCAGGACAGGTTTGATGATTTCTTCCATCACCGCTTCCTGCAAATCTTTCAGCGAGATGTCTTCAGAGTGCTGAGTAGACAATACCACGGCATCGATACCGACGATTTTGCCTTCGTCATACTGGAAAGTGACCTGGCTTTTCGCATCCGGACGCAGCCATGACAGGGTGCCTGATTTGCGCACTTCAGCCTGACGCTGCACCAGACGGTGAGCATAAGTAATAGGCGCTGGCATCAGTACGCTGGTTTCGTTGGTCGCATAACCAAACATCAGACCCTGGTCGCCCGCACCTTGTTCCAGCGGATCAGTACGGTCAACGCCCTGATTGATATCCGGAGATTGCTTACCAATAGCGCTCAGCACTGCGCAGGAATTGGCGTCGAAACCCATGTCGGAATGGATATAACCAATTTCACGAACAGTCTGGCGTGTGATTTCTTCAACGTCGACCCATGCGCTGGTGGTGATTTCACCGCCAACCAGGACCATGCCGGTTTTGACATAAGTTTCACATGCAACACGTGCTTTTGGGTCTTGCTCTAAAATTGCGTCCAGTACCGCGTCGGAAATCTGGTCAGCGATTTTATCTGGATGTCCTTCCGAAACGGATTCGGACGTGAAGAGATGTTTAGCCATTATGTTCTTTACCTTACATACGACGGGTTAGATATCACTGCATAGCACTGGGGAGACTGGCAGATGAGGAGCAGAGCTCGCCATTGTCGCAATGCGTCCTGCATGTCCCCATTAGGCAAAGCCTTGAAGCAGTTTGCGCGTTAAACCACCCAAGCGTGTGGACGGATTAACATCTGGATGGCTATTTTAGGATAGCAGGCGTTCTGAATGCCAGTCATTTTTGTGACGGAGTGG
The DNA here is from genome assembly GCF_009498575.1 of Rahnella sp. RcJ3. NCBI lineage: Bacteria > Pseudomonadati > Pseudomonadota > Gammaproteobacteria > Enterobacterales > Yersiniaceae > Rahnella > Rahnella sp. RcJ3. The sequence continues at coordinate 105,441 of NZ_QSNX01000015.1, read as the reverse complement.
GTGTTATTGTGCGGGTTTGCAGTGATATTCACGGTCTGAAACTATTTGTACTGCATTTTCATTTTGCATTTACAGCGTGTTATCGGTATAAACGGCGCGCGCTATGCACATTTCTGCAGGCCCTGCAGAAGCAGCGTATTCCAGTAATTACTGTTTTCTCAGCTCGAATGCCCGCGGGTGATGCGTGGCACGTGTGGAGGTGGTTAGTTTAATGACCCACTTTTTACCGTTTGTAACATTTCAACAGCATCCCCTGCAGCCTTTATTGCGTTCTGCAGCACTTCTTTCAGACCTTCATTCAGAAAAGCGTCTGTCATCTCTGCGATGTTTCAGACAGCCTGATTACAGACAGGTCAGTCACCGACATCGGTACGCTACTCAGTAAGCTCAGGTCTGCGTGAACATCGCATTCCCGACATATAACTGATGTAGCCTGCAATCTCCCGGGGCATCCACCCCTGATTTCTCCCGACTCGTTACACGGAGTCTAAAAACGTGTTTTACAATGATATGAGTAGAAAACAGTCCCGTGGCTGTGGCTCGCAGGGTTTTATCCTGTCTGAAAGCCAGCCTTGCGGGTTGTTCTCACCTGTTGTTACTGCGATAGTGGCTGGCCATGTTGTCAGTATAGAAAGAGGATTTACCTATGTCTGATGACATCCAGTCCCACCGTCCGTCACACGCGGGCGATACTGTTTCTTTGCGCTCCATGCAGGAGGTTGCCGTGAACGATCGTGATGCCAGCAAGATGCTGCGCACTTACAACGTTGCCTATTGGGGTAACAACTATTTTGACGTCAACGAACTGGGCCACATCAGTGTCTGCCCGGATCCTGACGAGCCTTCTGCCCGTGTTGATCTGGCACAACTGGTGAAAGACATGCGTGAGCAGGACGGTCAGCGTCTGCCGGCACTGTTCTGTTTCCCACAAATTTTGCAGCACCGTCTGCGTTCGATTAACGCTGCGTTCAAACGTGCGCGTGAATCGTTCGGTTATGAGGGTGACTACTTCCTGGTTTATCCGATTAAGGTTAACCAGCATCGCCGCGTGATCGAATCGCTGGTGGAATCCGGTGAACCGCTGGGTCTGGAAGCCGGCTCGAAAGCTGAACTGATGGCCGTTCTGGCGCACGCCGGGATGACCCGTTCCGTGATCGTGTGTAACGGCTATAAAGACCGCGAATATATTCGTCTGGCGCTGATCGGTGAGAAGCTCGGTCACAAGGTATATCTGGTTATCGAGAAGATGACTGAGATTAAACTGGTGCTGGAAGAAGCCGAACGTCTGAACGTGATCCCACGTCTGGGTGTGCGTGCACGTCTTTCCTCGCAGGGCTCCGGTAAATGGCAGTCCAGCGGCGGCGAGAAATCCAAATTCGGTCTGGCGGCCTCTCAGGTTCTGCAACTGGTCGAAATGCTGCGTGAAGCAGGGCGTCTGGAAAGCCTGCAACTGCTGCATTTCCATCTGGGTTCACAGCTGGCGAATATCCGTGATATCTCGACCGGCGTGCGTGAGTCTGCGCGTTTCTACGTTGAACTGCACAAGCTGGGCGTCAACATTCAGTGCTTCGACGTGGGTGGGGGGTTGGGCGTGGATTACGAAGGCACCCGTTCGCAGTCTGACTGCTCGGTGAACTATGGCCTGAATGAATACGCTAACAACGTCATCTGGGGTATCGGCGATGCCTGTAACGAACATGGCCTGCCACACCCGACGGTGATCACCGAGTCTGGCCGCGCCGTGACCGCGCACCATACCGTGCTGGTCTCCAATGTGATTGGTGTTGAACGTAACGAGTTCAAAGAGCCGGTTGCGCCTGAAGATGATGCACCGCGCGCGCTGGGTAGCATGTGGGATACCTGGAACGAAATGCACGATCCGGAAAACCGTCGCTCATTGCGTGAATGGCTGCACGACAGCCAGATGGATTTGCATGATGTCCATTCGCAATACGCACACGGTATTCTGGATCTGACGCAGCGCGCCTGGGCGGAAGATATCTACCTGAATATCTGCAACAAAATTCAGGATCAGCTGGATCCGAGCAACCGTGCACACCGTCCGATCATTGACGAATTGCAGGAACGTATGGCGGACAAACTGTACGTCAACTTCTCGCTGTTCCAGTCTATGCCGGATGCGTGGGGTATTGATCAGTTGTTCCCGGTGCTGCCGCTGGAAGGTCTGGATAAGCCACCGGTAGGTCGTGCTGTGCTGCTGGACATCACCTGTGATTCCGACGGCACTATTGATCACTACATCGACGGTGACGGCGTAGCCACAACCATGCCGATGCCGCCGTACGACCCTGAGAATCCGCCGGTGCTGGGCTTCTTTATGGTCGGTGCGTATCAGGAAATTCTCGGCAACATGCATAACCTGTTCGGCGATACTGCAGCAGTAGATGTCTTTGTCTTCCCTGACGGCAGCATTGAAGTGCAGCAGTCCGACGAAGGCGATACCGTGGCGGACATGCTGGAATACGTGCAACTGGACCCGAATGTGTTGCTGGCCCGTTTCCGCGATCAGGTAAAAGAAACTGATCTGGATGCGGAATTGCAGGCGCAGTTTGTTGAAGAGTTTGAATCCGGATTATACGGTTATACGTATCTGGAAGAAGATGAGTAATTCGTTGAAATAATACGTCGTATTACCGTCACAATAATATGGCGAAGGGGTCCTCCTTCGCCATTTTTTTACTATTCATAATTGACAACAAAAGTACCGGTGGCAGAGAAGCGTCCTACCGAAATACTCCTGGAATCGCCGACCAGTTGCGCGTTGAATTGTAATTGTTTAGATGAGGGCATATTCAAATCAGTCACTGAGTAAACGGAATTGGTGTCGTTAGGTTTCAACTGGCTGCCAGAACCTGTGGTAATTTTCACACCCACACCCGTTGCCGCATTTGATGTCACTGAATTACCCAACAACATATTGTTCCCCGGCGCGACAATATTCGTCGTCATCCGGGTTTTAAACATGTTCACATTCGTACAGCCGGAAGCATTCAGGCTGAATTTCGTCACGCTGGTAGCCCCTGAATTGACTTTTGCTGCACTGTAATCCCCCAGCGGGATAGTACCGCCGCCCGCACTGCTGACCAGCGCAGTACAGGTTGGCGTTTGCACGGGGAAGGAGAAAGTACTCATATTCAGACTAATACGATGGTTGTTAATGTCCTCCTTACCCACCCTGAATCCACCAATATAACCCGCCGAAGCCGGTCGAATGGAGGTTACACCTGCGGGTATACCGGTGAACTGGGGGGTCTGAAAAAGCACAATATAGTAATCATACCACTGACCCCCATCCATTGAGTTTTCCAAATTGGTGGTATTCTGTGCCGTGGTTTCATTGTCAGAGAAAAAATAAGGCATAAAAGCTTGAACTCTGTAACTGGCCCCGGTGCCTCTGATTTGAACTGAATAGAGGATCCCCGGGATATTGGTGGCATATAACCCCGCACTGGGGGAAACACCCGCGTAATCGTCAACCTGAGGAATGGCGCCGGCGATCCCATATAAAATCTCACCAGAATCACCCGGGCTACAATCGGTACGCGCATTCTTAGTTGTGGTTGCTTTTTGATTTAAGTCCGTAATCATTTGCGTCCTGGCCACGTGCGGTAACAGGGAAACCACAGAGCCGGAAAAGCTTAATGTTGCGGTGTAGGGGGCATCCCTGAAATAACATTCTACTGCCGCCTCAGCCGGTTTAACGGTTAAATCCCCCGTTAGTACTAATAAAGCGGTAAAAATGAATGTACGGATGAAACGAGACGACCGTATATACACTGTATTAAAAGGTAAATGATTATTCATAGCTAACACTCACTAATACTTTTGATGTAACCCGGCCTGCTGAGACAGCACCTGTATTCTGATAACGTGTATAGAAGTGATAGTCCGTTATTTCAGCAACGGGTGTTGCGGCGTTTATCGGGAAATTCACATCGGAAGAACCGTCTGCCTCCAGCACATTGGTGTTGTATTTCTGGGAAAATATCACCAGGCCCACGTTATCGGCGCCATCTGCTGCACCGTCTGTTTCGCTGATAAATACCTGTTTAGAGCCAGGTGCGAAATTTCCTGATTGCGGGGCAAAACTGAAATGAACATTCTCTATCACATCCGTGCATTCGCTCAGGCTAACAGTGAACGGATAACCGCCCAGCTGATCGGTGGGTAATATTGGCGCAGGCGGGGAACCGCGATCATCAAAATAATTGACGCTAACGGTAGGTAAATGAATGGCGCCGCCATTTTGTACGGTTAACTGGCAGGTCGTCTCGAGAATATTAGCTTGTATATTCAGGTTGAGATCACTTTCCGCACTGGTGACGAAAGGAAACCCCACGGCTAATACCGTTAACAAGCGTAATAATGTGTTATTCATATTCACCGGGTGATTTATCATATTCCTTCCATTAGTCTTTGCTCGGCGATTTATTGATAGATAATCACAAACGTGATCGGTGCAATAAAGTTCCCTGAGGTAACATTTGATAGTGTACTGCCTGCTGCAATCACCATTCGGGCATTCATATTCAGGGTTGTGCCCGCAGTGGTGAGTGTGACCGTTTGCGGTGTGGCTCTGTCGACACAACTGAACTGAGTGCCGCTGTCAGGTGCATTCCGCCAGAGTTCAACCGCAGTCGCCGCTGCAGTGCCGCCATTGTTGGCAAATGAATCACCACTGGCTCCGGTACCGGAGCAGGCTCCTGCTGTTGGGTTGGCGGTGATCTCGGCGGATTTAACGCCGGAGCAATCGCTGAAAACCAGTTTAAAAGGCTGAATTTTACTTTTCTGTTTCAGTTCTGATTTATAGACATCATTAAAGTTAATGGCGGATGTCGGTGTCCCTGATGAGTTTTGAATCTGGGCAGCACAAGTCCCTGCTTCAATAGTAGAAGTAAAAGTAGCGGTTAAATTTTCAGTCGGCGTGAGCTCAACGGCATGTGCTGAACACGTCATGATGAATGCTGCTGAAAGCAGTAAAATTTGTTTGGGTTTCACGTTATTTTTCTCCATGCAGATCTTTCATAACCTGTTTTTTCTATTTTATTCATAGTTAAAGTTAAAGGTGGCAACGGCGCTGAAATTCCCCGTTGTTCCTTTATTTGCTTGCGTTTCTTGCAGGCGTGAAATCAGGGTGACCTCTTTTGCATTGATTTCTGCGCTGCTCCAGTTGAGCCGCTGACTGTCATTGGTGGAATTAATCACAAAAGGCTGGTTTGACGCCGAGGCACGTGCAATAGAAACGCCCAAAAAGGAGGATGCCCCTTCACCTGAAACTCCATTACTAATCAGTGTGTTAACATAATTTGACTGCGTACCCCTTATGGTGGTTTTAATCGATGTGACTCCCGCCGGGCATTCCACAATTTTTATTTTGAAGGTTGCCGTAGCAGCATTATCACCGGCAATAATTTTATCTAACCCCACCTTTCCGCCCGAACCAACAGGAATGGTATTGTTAATGCCATTTCCTGAACCGCCTTCCAGTCTCATTTCACACGTCGTTTCAATAATATTAGCGCTAAAAGTAACGTTAACATTTTGTGCGAAAGTCGGTGTCATGTTCATATTGATAAATAAAGCTGAAAATATCGAGAATGATATTCTGTATCCCTTTCTCATTCTTTTTCTCCTGTTTATTCTATTTACCCGGAAATCAATGGGTGATTGTGCAAAGGATATTTTTTAACATGATTGTCATGTTCACTTTTTCTGGGGTTTCCGGGATGGAATAATTAATCTGACAGGATTGGTCAGACTGACTTCCCCAGACAACATGCAGTATCCCTTTATCATCGATACCGCGAATGAAAGCCATTCCGCCCTGGCCCATATTTCCCACGAGGATGTTTTTATCATTAAAAACATCAGCACCTAAAGGAATGAATCCGTTATCGGAACGTTGCAACTCCATAATAACTGAGCGGCCTTCATCGGTTTCGAAATTAACTAATACCACTGAACCACTGCGCGGGTAGGTAATCGTGCTGGTATTAACAATATTAACGTCTGCCTCCAGTGTGCTGATGTCCAGACCCACCGTATTTTCCTGATAGGGTGAAAGATAAGGTGTGATTGCATATCCGTTACTGTCAATCCGACCTTCACCCGTACTCATTTTTGTGCCCTTCGCCCCTTTGGCGCTGACCAGTGCCAGCGTATCGGAGTCATTGATGTTTCCGGGAGCAAATGTAATCCCGTCAGCATGAATAACCATACCTCCGCTGGAGCCGAAGGAAGCCTGCCGTCCTCCGTCATCGGTTAAAGAGGCGGAAAGACTCACGGGGCCGTAAGCGCTGTTATAGCTTCCGTATCCGCCAATTTGATTTAAATTCTCTGAGTCGGCGAGTGAAGATGACGTATTAACGCTGTAGTTGTAGCGATTATCCTCGCTATAACCGCCAGCACTCATGTCCATTTGCGAGGAGCCTTTAAAGTCAGTGCTTATGCCGGCATTTAGGTTGGTAAATCCACCGGGACGTTTACCCTGCGTGAAAATGTTTTCCAGAGGAATACTCAGATTAACATACAGTCGATTATCCTGGTCGCCATTCTCGTTATACTCACGCTGAAGGGAAATACTATAGTTTGCCCAACGATAGCTATTGTTATATCCGAGAGAAAACTGAGACGTTTTCTTATTTTGATTCCAGTAAGTTTCCCAACTGCCCGTCATATAAAGAGAACCATAACTTTGTTCACGATATTCCAGAGGCTGGTTAACATTAATTTGTATCTGGTTTTTCATTCTGTCGTAATTTTTAAAAGTTTCCTCTTCATTCATTGGATCCCGGCTGAGTTCATCCTGAAGTGAAGCGGCATCGCGTAAGCTCAGATAGTCCTGTGTCGAAAATCGGTAAGCCGCAACATTCAGCGACGTATTGGTTTCAGTCAACAGCTTATTGTAAGAGATTCGATAGCTCTGACCGTCGAGTGACCGGTCGTCGTCGATATCGGCACGGGAGTGGGTAATGTCGAAGGCAAATGCACCCGCCGGGGTATTCATCGCAACCCCTGTCAGCAGGGCAAGGTAGTCCGATGACATCGCTTCAGCACCGGCATAGCCGGTGAAGGTATTATTGATCCCATAATAGCCAGTCAGCACCGCCACCTCGGGGGAGTTGCTGGATGAACTCTCATTGAGTTTGCCGAAGCCTACATCCCAGCGGCTATTACCGGGGCGTAACATCTGTGTGACCGAGGAGAAGGGCACTGAGAAAGAACGCCGGGTGCCATCTGATTCTTCTACTGTCACGTCTATACTGTTGCCATAACCCGTTGGGTTAATGTCATCAAGAGCAAAAGGTCCCGGCGGTACGGTGGTTTCATAAATCACCGTACCGCTCTGGCGGACAGTCACTTTCGCATTACTGTTTGCGGTGCCGCGGATCACTGGCGCATAGTTGTTAGATGAACCCGGTTGCATGCGGCTGTCACTGAACACCCTGAATCCTCTCAGATTGATGGAATCAAAGGCATCGCCCTGAGTGTAAGTATCACCCAAAACGAACTGGGCTTTTAATCCGGTGATATCGTGCTGAACATAAGCATCCTGACTGGTATAGGACAGGCCATTTTCCTGATCCCAGTTGGTTGAACCTCTGGCACGAAAACGCCAGCCAGATAAGTTCGCGCCATAATTCAGCCCTGCATAGGCGCTGTCGCGAGAATCTCCGTCAGCGCTTGAACGGTAGGCATTCATGTCGTAAGACAGCATGAACGCTGGAATGCCTTCTTCCCACAGAGCCGGATTGACATAACCAGAAGGACGTTTTGCGAGATAAATCTGCGGAATAGTAATATCCAGGCGTTGTTCCGATGAATTGAATTTGACCTTTGAATGACTGAGTTTTTCGGTCAGATTAATGCACGTTGTTTCCCCGCCTTCCGGCGAAATATCTGCAGTATCTTCTTTATCGATATCGATGAGGATATCTAACTGCTCAAGCAATTTTTGCGTGAGACACGGGCTGGCAATATTCGTCCCGTTATCAACGAAATTGACTTTAGAGTTTAGTTTTAATGAACCGTTAATAAAAATACCGACGCTGTAAACGCCTGGCACAACAGGATTGCCCTTGCTAAAACGGCGGGTGTCTATTTTTTCACTGTTTGCTGTGCTGTAGAGAAACTGACTATCAAACTCTACATTTTCATCATCATCTCCAACTTGCTCATCGAATTTATCATTGGTAACCGCAGTTTCCGCCACGGACCTGGGTGACCACACAGCGCTGACGCCTATAGTCAATGGAAGCAGTAATAATCCCGTTGTGATTTTATTTTTTTTCATAATATTGCTTTTTTTATGAATCAGATGGCGTCAGGGTTTATTTAAAGGGATGCTTCGTATTTTATATTTCCGCCATAATCATTAATTGCGGTATAATTTATCTTCCCTGTGTTTACCGTCGTCGTCAGCCCGTCGACTTTCATCAACTGAGTGGAATCGGGGGCGATCATTTTTGTTTCCAGTTCGTACTTGCGGCCATTCGTATTCAGAAAAGCTTCATTCACCGTGACAAAGTAAGGGGTGGCATTTTTCGCTTCTGCAAAAACCTGTTGACCATTTTTCACTATTTTCCATGTCAATGCCGTCGCTGCTTCAGAAGCTGAACCCTTCAGCCCCTCAGGACGATAAAACAACTTTATGCGGGTACGAAAAGCCAACTGAAGCAAATTTTCATCGGTACTATTTTTGGCTTTAGGCGGAATTTCAAGAACGTTAAACCAAAATACAGTTTCTTTATCTTTGGGTAATTCGCCCCCAAGGCTGGCAATTTTCACTGTCTGGCCTTGTTTGGCGTTCATTCGTGAAATAGGGGGGGTCACAAGGAAAGGAATTTTCATCTCCTGCGGATTCACATCCTCGCGGCCATCGTCCAGCCAGGATTGAACCAGCAAGGCTTTTTCACCGCGGTTATCCAGTTTCACCGTAATCTCTTTCGCCTGAGCCGGATAAATAATCCGGGTACCAGAAATGACAACATCTGCGCAGGCATCACAAGCAATAAATCCCAGAACGGCAAGGCAGAATGAAACAATTTTTGGTGTCGGTATAAAATTCATATTTCCCTCTATTAAATTTTATAATAAAAGCGCACCTGTTTGTTCATTGGGTACGCTTAATCATTAATTAACGTTGAATATTATTCGTAGTTCATAGTAAAGGTGACGTTAGTATTCACTTTACCCGACTGAACACTATTTGTTGCAGACCAGTCAGCACTAGGTACATAGGCTGCCTTATAGGCAAACACACCACGACCTTCGACCAGAGCCACGCTTTGTGCCACATCAGTCGGGTCGCCGATCAGAACCTGGCTAACGTTGGTTGCTGTGTTGTTGTAAAGCGCAACACTGACGTTTTGCGCACTACCAGAGACGGTAGCATCAGGTTTCAGCGTACCGCTGGACAATTCAGCAAATTGCTGTGAAGAGAAGCTGACGGAGGCTTTTTTCACTGATTCGGCGCAATCATTCAGCATTAACTCGAACTCTTTGGCACCGACACCGCCAGCAGCGCGAGTGGTGACATCCACTGCCGCTTTCGTCACCACAGGCATTGAGATAGTGACATTATTCGCTGCAATACCGTTGTTAGTGGTGATTTCACAGGTCGTGTCAGAGACCGCACCATCAAAGGTAATTAATCCCAAATCCGCTGCCTGGGCAGATAAGCTGCCGAATGCCAGACAAAAGACGGATAAAGGGAAGAGCGTCTTAATTTTTTTCATGAAATGTCCTTTTCATTATGAAAATAACAAAATAGTAAAGTAAAAGTAGTAGTGAATTAAATAAGCTTTTTTCAAAGACTTACTAAGGAGGAATTATAATTACGTTGTTGTTTATATCAAGTTGTACACACTGCAATATGAATGTAACTAAATATTTCATTGTGGGATCTGTAATGAATCCCATAATTATTTTTTAAGTATTGAATTTTATTCTTAGGGAAGTTATTAATTATCAGATAAAGAGATCTTAAGGATCGATTTTTCTAATTGAAATGGAAAACTGCATAGAAATATATATCAAAATATATGATGGATTTAGTTTTAAAATCCGTGAAAATGATAAACAAATTGTGCTATTGAAGGTGGATAAGGTAATCAGGTTTTGTTTGCTTACATAACATACAGGTGTAATGACATGCTGAAGAGGAGGGGAGGCAGAAAGGAAAAATATTAAGGCACCCGAAGGTGCCTGGATGATTAGCACGGAAATTAAAAGTCAGAGGCCCGACGCTTTTAGTGACGAACCGCAGGATGACTTGTTATGCATCTCTTTATTATTTCCCGGCAGCAATTCGCTCGCGAATATGTTTAGCACGTGCTTCTGAAGACGGGTGATCATCAAACCAGCCGATGCTGCTGCCCTGATCCAGTTTTGCCAGTTTCTCAAAACTGGTTGCCAGACCTGTCGGGTCGATACCGCGTTTTTTCAGCAAATCAAACGAGTAATCATCCGCTTCGGATTCCTGTTTCTGCGAGAACTGCGCATTGACGTATTTCTCGCCCAGATCCGCCAGCTGCGATTGTGACAATGTTGCGCTGACGCCGCCGAGTGACGAAATCGCGGAACGTGCCGCCGTGGCGCTGTAGGCGACCTGCATGGCTTTACGGGTGTGGCCGAGTGCGACGTGGCCCATTTCATGGCCGAGCACGCCTTCCACTTCATTGTCGTTCATTATGTCCATCAGGCCGCTGTAAACGCGGATACAGCCGTTGGCCATTGCCCAGGCATTGACGTCTTTGGTCAGGTAAACCTTATAGTTGGCGGGCGTGCCGTTAATGTTATCGCCCAGTGCAGCGGAGATTTTTTTCAGGCGCTGTGCGTATTCGCTGCTGTCGGGTGCTATCTGCGCCTTTTTATCCATTTCTTCACAAGACTGCACGCTCAGCGTTTTGACGTCGGCATCGCTCAGGGTATACGCCTGATAAGCCTGCGCGCCGGACTGCATTAAAGTGTCGGTATTGACGGTCGCACAACCGCTGACCAGTGACGCGGTAAAAAGGCTTAACAGAAGAGGGTGAAATTTCATCAATTTGTGTTCCCAGAAAAAGTTAACAAAACAGAAACTGTAGCCTGAAAAAGGCTCTGGTTGTAAGGATAGCGTTAAGGTAGGTTTTTCGCAGTGCACGATCTATAGTGTAAGTCCGAAAAAACGCCCTGATTTAAAAGCGGATTTTGTGAACTTAATCACGAGAGTGATTAGAGATTGCCGTTTTAATGCCGAGTCTGAGAAAATGACTTTCTTGACTGCTTTTTTAATCCGACCTGGAGTAGAACATGTCCTCTCGTAAAGAGCTTGCGAACGCTATTCGCGCACTTAGTATGGATGCCGTGCAGAAAGCGAATTCCGGCCACCCTGGCGCCCCTATGGGCATGGCAGACATTGCCGAAGTGCTGTGGCGCGATTACCTGAATCACAACCCGACTAACCCGCACTGGGCTGACCGTGACCGCTTTGTGCTGTCCAATGGTCATGGTTCTATGCTGATTTATAGCCTGCTGCACCTCACTGGCTATGATCTGCCGATGAGCGAACTGGCTAACTTCCGTCAGTTGCACTCGAAAACCCCGGGCCACCCGGAATACGGTTATACGCCTGGCGTTGAAACCACCACTGGCCCGCTGGGTCAGGGCATCGCGAACGCCGTCGGTTTTGCTATCGCAGAACGTACGCTGGCAGCACAGTTCAACAAACCAGGCCATGACATTGTCGATCACCAGACTTATGCATTCCTGGGCGACGGCTGCATGATGGAAGGCATTTCTCACGAAGTGTGTTCTCTGGCCGGTACCATGAAACTTGGCAAACTGACCGCGTTTTATGATGATAACGGCATTTCCATCGACGGCCACGTAGAAGGCTGGTTCACCGATGACACTGCGGCACGTTTCGAAGCTTACGGCTGGCATGTTGTACGTGGTGTTGATGGTCACAATCCTGACTCTATCAAAGCGGCTATTGAAGAAGCGCACAAAGTTACCGACAAACCTTCCCTGCTGATGTGTAAAACTGTGATCGGTTTCGGTTCGCCGAACAAGGCCGGTACTCACGATGTACACGGTGCCGCACTGGGCGCAGCCGAAGTGGCAGCTACCCGCGAAGCACTGGGCTGGAAATACGCGGCGTTTGAAATCCCGCAAGATATCTATGCGCAGTGGGACGCGAAAGAAGCCGGCAAAGCCAAAGAAGCTGCGTGGAACGACAAGTTTGACGCTTACGCTAAAGCGCACCCTGAACTGGCAAAAGAGTTCAAACGTCGTGTGAACGGCGAGCTGCCAGCAAACTGGGAAACCGAAGCACAGAAATTCATCGAACAATTGCAGGCTAATCCTGCGAACATCGCCAGCCGTAAAGCCTCCCAGAATGCGCTGGAAGCGTTCGGTAAAGTGTTGCCTGAATTCCTGGGCGGCTCTGCTGACCTGGCACCAAGCAACCTGACCATGTGGTCTGGTTCGAAGTCTATCGGCGACGATCAGGCAGGTAACTACATCCATTATGGCGTACGTGAATTCGGTATGACCGCGATCACCAACGGTATCGCGCTGCACGGCGGTTTCCTGCCGTACTCTGCGACTTTCCTGATGTTCGTGGAATATGCGCGTAATGCCGTGCGTATGGCCGCACTGATGAAGATCCGCAACGTGTTCGTGTACACCCATGACTCCATCGGTCTGGGCGAAGATGGCCCGACACACCAGCCGGTTGAGCAAATCGCCAGCCTGCGCGTTACGCCAAACATGAGCACCTGGCGTCCTGCGGATCAGGTTGAATCTGCCGTGGCATGGAAATACGCCATCGAGCGTAATGACGGTCCGGTTACCCTGATCTTCTCCCGTCAAAACCTGACCCAGCAACCACGTACCGCTGAACAGCTGGCCAACGTGGCGCGCGGGGGTTACGTGCTGAAAGATTGCGACGGTACGCCGGAAGTGATCCTGATCGCGACCGGCTCTGAAGTCGGTATCACGGTAGAAGCGGCAGACAAACTGGCTGCAGCGGGCACTAAAGTGCGCGTGGTTTCTATGCCGTCCACGGATGCCTTCGACAAACAGGACGCGGCTTACCGTGAATCTGTCCTGCCGAAAGCCGTTTCTGCGCGCGTTGCGGTTGAAGCCGGTATTGCTGATTACTGGTTCAAATACGTTGGCCTGAATGGTGCTATCGTCGGAATGCACAGCTTCGGCGAATCTGCGCCAGCAGAACTGTTGTTCAAAGAATTCGGTTTCACTGTTGATAACGTTGTTGCTCAGGCACAGGCGTTACTGAAGTAATCCCGCATTCTTAGAGCCGCTTAAAAGCACCTTCGGGTGCTTTTTTTTCGCCTGCATTTTCATGCGCCGGTTCTCAGTTTCGTACGAAATGACGCAGGTCAAACCCTTCTGATGCGGACTCGGTTACACTGCCTGCATTCTGAAAATGTTTCATTCGGTCATTTTTTGCGAAAAATCACTGTCGAAAAGGTGACGAAAAAGTAAAATCACTGTGAATACACAGAATTGACTGGTGTTTTTTTCAGCGATCGGCGCGATTAATGCGGGGTTGTTCTACGAATTATTCCTTTTATTCATCGTTTGGTTTATTCTCAGCTGAACCGTTTCAGTCAGGCTATTTGAGCTTAACATCGTCACCAGGTTGTTATCGTGCCTGAAACTGAAACTTTTCTGCCGCATGCATTGTGCGGACAGATGATGATGGTGATTCACCGTAAACGCACGCTGCATTACTATAGGTGTTACTGATATTGAGTAACAACCGTGTAACAGGGAGATGTATGCCAATACGTATTGCAATTAATGGCTTTGGTCGCATTGGCCGTAGCGTATTGCGCGCGTTATACGAATCCGGGCGTCGGGCGGAAATCTCCGTCATTGCCATCAATGAAATCGCCAGTCCTGAAGGCATGGCACATCTGCTTAAATACGACTCCAGCCACGGGCGCTTTGCCTGGGATGTCCGCCAGGAAGGTGAAAACCTTTACGTCGGCGATGACTCCATCCGTTTACTTCATCAGTCTGATGCCAGCCAGTTGCCGTGGGGCGAACTGAGCATTGACGTCGTGCTTGATTGCACTGGCGTTTATGGCAGCCGTGCAGACGGTGAAGCCCAGCTTGCGGCTGGCGCCAAAAAAATTCTGTTCGCGCATCCGGGCGCTCATGATCTTGACGCCACGGTGGTTTACGGTGTGAACCACCAGTTGCTCGAACGTCAGCACCGCATTGTGTCCAATGCGTCCTGCACCACCAACTGTATTATCCCTGTGATCAAACTGCTCGACGATGCTTTTGGCATTGAGTCCGGCACGGTAACGACCATCCATTCCTCAATGAATGACCAACCGGTTATCGATGCGTACCATGCGGATTTACGCCGTACGCGCGCCGCCAGCCAGTCCATTATCCCGGTCGATACCAAGCTGGCCGCAGGGATCACACGCATCATGCCCAAATTCTGCGATCGCTTTGAAGCGATCTCGGTGCGTGTGCCGACAATCAATGTCACAGCCATTGATCTGAGTGTATTTGTCGAGGGTTCTGTGACGGTAGGCGAGGTTAACCAGTTGCTGCAAAAGGCTGCAACAGGTGCTTTTCGTGGTATTGTTGACTATACCGAACTACCATTAGTCTCGACAGATTTTAACCATGATCCCCATAGCGCCATCGTAGATGGAACGCAGACGCGGGTAAGTGGACAGCACCTGATTAAGACACTGGTCTGGTGCGATAACGAGTGGGGTTTTGCCAACCGAATGTTGGATACAACATTGGCAATGTCCGCTAGCGGTTTCTAGTACGGCTGTTCCGGTCTCCCGACCGAAACGGCCTTCAAGCAACTTTAAAGAGAATCAACGAGAGGATTCACCATGTCTGTTATTAAGATGAGCGATCTGGATTTAGCGGGTAAACGCGTACTAATCCGTGCCGATCTGAACGTGCCAGTTAAAGATGGCAAAGTAACGTCAGATGCACGTATCCGCGCTTCTTTACCAACCATCGAAATTGCCCTGAAACAAGGCGCACGCGTGATGGTTACCTCGCATCTGGGTCGTCCGACTGAAGGCGAATATAACGAAGAGTTTTCTCTGCTGCCGGTTGTTAATTACCTGAAAGAGCATCTGAAATCCCCAGTACGTCTGGCGAAAGATTACCTTGATGGTGTTGAAGTTGCCGAAGGTGAGCTGGTGGTTCTGGAAAACGTTCGCTTTAACAAAGGCGAAAAGAAAGACGACGAAGCCCTGTCCAAAAAATATGCTGCCCTGTGTGACATCTATGTGATGGACGCATTTGGTACCGCGCACCGCGCGCAAGCTTCTACTCACGGCGTGGGCAAATTTGCTCCGATCGCCTGTGCCGGTCCGCTGCTGTCTGCAGAACTGGAAGCACTGGGTAAAGCGCTGGGTAACCCGGCACGTCCGATGGTGGCTATCGTTGGCGGTTCTAAAGTTTCTACCAAACTGACCGTTCTGGATTCCCTGTCTAAAATCGCTGACCAGCTGATCGTTGGCGGTGGTATCGCGAACACCTTCGTGGCTGCTCAAGGCAACAACGTCGGTAAATCCCTGTACGAAGCAGACCTGGTCGGCACCGCAAGCAAATTGCTGGAAACCTGCGACATTCCTGTTCCTACCGATGTTCGCGTGGCGACTGAGTTCTCTGAAACAGCCGTTGCAACGGTGAAGTCTGTTAAAGACATCAAAGATGACGAACAAATTCTCGACATGGGCGATGAGTCTGCATACCGCCTGGCTGAGATCATTAAAAACGCTAAAACCATTCTGTGGAATGGTCCTGTAGGCGTGTTCGAGTTCCCTAACTTCCGTAAAGGGACCGAAATTGTGGCGCAGGCTATTGCTGACAGCGATGCATTCTCTATCGCAGGCGGCGGCGACACACTGGCAGCTATCGATTTGTTCGGTATCGCTGACAAAATTTCCTATATCTCCACTGGCGGTGGCGCATTCCTGGAATTCGTTGAAGGGAAAGCACTGCCAGCGGTTGTGATGCTGGAAGAGCGTGCTAAGAAGTAATGAACCCTGAACGGGGAGCATAATGCTGTCCGTTCTTCTTTGCCGCGCGGGGGGCTGCACAGTGGAGCCCGCGCGACATAGCAAACCGATTCAATCCATCTACGGCCGACGAATACAGGACAAAGAACTATGTCTAAAATTTTTGATTTCGTAAAACCAGGCGTTATCACTGGTGATGATGTACAGAAAGTTTTCGCTATTGCTAAAGAAAACAAATTTGCTCTGCCAGCGGTTAACTGCGTAGGCACCGACTCTATCAACGCCGTTCTCGAAGCTGCTGCGAAAGTCCGTTCACCGGTTATCGTTCAGTTCTCTAACGGTGGCGCTGCGTTTATCGCCGGTAAAGGCCTGAAAACTGACGTGCCACAAGGCGCGGCAATCCTGGGTGCAATCTCTGGCGCACACCATGTGCATCAGATGGCAGAACATTACGGCGTGCCAGTTATCCTGCACACCGACCACTGCGCGAAAAAACTGCTGCCATGGATCGACGGACTGCTGGACGCGGGTGAAGCTCACTACGCGAAAACCGGTAAACCACTGTTCTCTTCTCACATGATCGACCTGTCTGAAGAGTCTCTGGAAGAAAACATCGAAATTTGCAGCAAGTATTTAGCTCGCATGGCAAAAATCGACATGACTCTGGAAATCGAACTGGGTTGTACCGGCGGTGAAGAAGATGGCGTAGACAACAGCCATATGGACGCATCTGCACTGTACACTCAACCGCAAGACGTTGATTATGCATACGAAAAACTGAACGCCATCAGCCCGCGTTTCACTATCGCTGCGTCATTCGGTAACGTACACGGTGTTTACAAACCAGGTAACGTTAAACTGACTCCAACTATCCTGCGTGATTCTCAGGAATACGTGTGCAAGAAACATAACCTGCCACACAACAGCCTGAACTTCGTATTCCACGGCGGTTCCGGTTCTACTGCAGCAGAAATCAAAGAATCTGTAGGTTACGGTGTTATCAAAATGAACATCGATACCGACACTCAGTGGGCTAACTGGGACGGTATCCTGCAGTTCTACAAGAAAAACGAAGCTTACCTGCAAGGTCAGTTGGGTAACCCGGAAGGCGCGGACAAACCTAACAAGAAATTCTATGACCCGCGCGTATGGCTGCGTTCTGCACAGTCTTCCATGGTGACTCGCCTGGAACTGGCATTCAAAGAACTGAACGCAATCGACGTACTGTAATTCTTACGCTTCCGGTGCTTGACCACCGGAATGTGAGGATAATCGTCAAAGGGGCTTCGGCCCCTTTTTTATTGCCTGCTTTCCGGCCACAATAGCCCGTTATCCGTGTTTCGCCAGAATCCCCGAAGAGAGAGCCATGAAGCCAAAATCTGTCACCCTCGATGATGTCGCGCGCCACGCCGGTGTGTCTTATCAGACCGTTTCGCGCGTCCTGAATCAGGCTGCACACGTCTCGGTCAGAACGCGCAACAAAGTCGAACAGGCAATGGCTGCGCTGAATTACGTCCCGAACCGTGTCGCCCAGCAACTGGCGGGCAAACAAAGTTACACCCTTGGGCTGGCGACCACCGAGCTGGCGCTACACGCCCCTTCACAAATCGCGTCGGCAATGAAAACCCGCGCAAATCAGCTAGGTTTCAACGTCGTGATATCGATGATTGATAACCTGAGCCTTGCCGCGTGTCGTACGGCGGTGAATGAACTGATGTCACAGCGTGTCGATGGCGTGCTGATTAACGTGCCGTTGTCGAATGAGGACGCAGACGCGATCGCACAGCTTTGCGGCAATTTACCGGCGCTGTTTCTGGATGTCGATCCGCAGGCCGATGTGTTTAAAATTCTGTTCGATCCTCACTGCGGGGCAGAGCAGGGCGTCGAACATCTGCTGGCGCTCGGACATCAGCAGATCGCCGTACTGACCGGCCCGCTCGAATCCATATCTGCACGCTTACGTTATGAAGGCTGGCTGAATACGCTGGCATTGCACGATATTACGCCGTGCGCGGTTCAGCATGGCGACTGGAGCGCGGCTTCGGGTTACCAGCAGGCATTATTGTTGCTCAATCAGCCCGCACGCCCTACGGCGATCCTGGTCGCCAATGATCAGATGGCGCTGGGCGTACTGCGCGCGGTCCATGAGTTTGGCCTGCGGGTGCCGGAGCAAATCTCGGTGATGGGCTATGACGATACTGAAGACAGCGCATTTTTCTTCCCGCCGCTGACCACCATCAAACAGGATTTCCGCCTGCTCGGTCACGAGAGCATTAACCGGCTGGTAGAGCATCTGCATACGCATGGCGATCACCCGCAGTCCTCATTGTTACTGCCCACTTCTTTAGTTGAACGCCATACAACCGCCAGACCGGGTACAGACACTGTGTCGCAGGAAACTTTATCGCAGGAACTGATCCGCATCGCACGTCAGCTCAGCGCGCTGTAAATCTTTTTTAAGAACTGACTGACGCGGAATTTGTGATCCGCGTCCCTTTCCCGCATCCCCGCACTTTACTTACTCTCTCCGGTTACGCATGTTTATATTATTGTGAGCGCATAACAATTTAACGGGGAGATATTATGAATCCATCAGCGGAAGATAAATTATCATCGCTGGCCACTGTTCTGGCCCGCCGTGACTGGGAAAAACCGGCCTCGACGCAGTGCAACCGATTACCCGCACACCCGCCGTTCAACAGCTGGCGAAATGCAGAGGAAGCGAGAAGCAACAAGGCTTCAGGAAAAATTCGTAACCTGAATGGCGAGTGGACGTTCAGCTATTTTAACCGTCCTGGAGCCGTGCCGGAGCAATGGCTGCAACAGGATCTGGCTGAGGCCGATGCTGTGCAGGTGCCCTCTAACTGGCAACTGGCGGGATACGACGCGCCGATTTATACCAACGTTCAGTATCCGATCCCGGTCAATCCGCCGTTTGTGCCGGAAGAAAACCCTGCTGGTTGTTACTCGCTCACAGTTTCTGTGGATAATGACTGGCTGAGCAGCGGGCAGACGCGCATCGTGTTTAACGGCGTCAATTCTGCGTTCTATTTATGGTGCAACGGTCAGTGGGTCGGCTATTCCCAGGACAGCCGTTTACCGGCGGAATTCGATCTCAGTCATGTGCTGCATGCGGGTGAAAACCGGCTGGCGGTGATGGTGCTGCGCTGGAGCGACGGCAGCTATCTGGAAGATCAGGATATGTGGCGCATGAGCGGGATTTTCCGCGATGTCACCTTGCTGCATAAACCGGCAGAGCAAATTACTGACATGCAGGTGCGCACGCATCTGTTCTACGGCTTCACGCAGGCCGAACTGGAAGTGCAAGTCAGCGCCGCGGTACCGCCGGACACCGCGGCTGATTATCAGGTGCGCGTCCAGTTGTGGCAGGGCGATAAACCGGTCGCAGAACATCAGCAACCGCTCGGCAGTGAAATCATTGATGAACGCGGGACGGCATTTGACCGCACCACGCTGCGTCTGCCGGTCAGCCGGCCCGCATTATGGAGCGCTGAACAGCCCGCTTTATACCGTGCTGTCATTTCCCTGATTTCTCCGCAGGGCCAGCTTATTGAAGCCGAGGCCTGTGACGTCGGTTTCCGTCAGGTGGAAATCAGCAACGGGCTGCTGAAAGTGAACGGCCAGCCGGTATTGATCCGCGGCACCAACCGCCACGAACATCATCCTGAAAACGGTCAGGTGATGGATGAGGCCACCATGCGCCGGGACATTGTGCTGATGAAGCAACACAACTTCAACGCCGTGCGCTGCTCGCATTATCCGAACCATCCGCTGTGGTACCGGCTCTGTGACGAATACGGTCTGTACGTCGTGGATGAAGCCAATATCGAAACCCACGGCATGCAGCCGATGAACCGTCTGTCGGATGATCCGGTGTGGTTCAACGCCTTCAGCGAACGCGTGACGCGCATGGTTCAGCGCGACCGCAATCATCCGTGCATCATCATCTGGTCACTGGGCAATGAGTCCGGTCATGGCGCCACTCATGACGCGCTGTACCGCTGGATCAAATCTGTCGATCCGACCCGTCCGGTGCAGTACGAAGGCGGCGGCGCCAACAGCGCGGCGACCGACATTATCTGCCCGATGTATTCCCGCGTTGAGCAGGATCAGCCGTTCCCGGCGGTACCGAAATGGTCGATTAAAAAGTGGATCAGCATGCCGGACGAAACGCGTCCGCTGATCCTCTGCGAATACGCCCATGCGATGGGCAACAGCTTTGGCGGCTTTGATAAATACTGGAAAGCGTTCCGTCAGTTCCCGCGTCTGCAGGGCGGTTTTGTCTGGGACTGGGTTGATCAGAGTCTGCTGCGCACCAGCGAAAACGGTGAGCGTTATATGGCCTACGGCGGCGATTTTGGTGATACGCCAAATGACCGGCAGTTCTGCATGAACGGTCTGGTATTCGCTGACCGCACTCCGCATCCGTCCTTATTTGAAGCCCAGCGCGCCCAGCAATTTTTCCAGTTCTCGCTCACAGGCACTTCGCCTTTGATGATTGAAATACAAAGCGAATACCTGTTCCGGCACAGTGATAATGAGCAGTTAGTCTGGCGCATCGAACGTGACGGCGAAGTCATTTCGCAGGGCGAGGCGGTACTGAATATCGCGCCCAACGGCAAACAAACCCTGAATCTGGGCGATATACCGCAGGCAGAAGGCGATTTGTGGCTGAATGTTGCGGTATACCAGCCACAGGCAACTGCGTGGTCAGAAGCCGGACACCGCAGTGCCTGGGATCAATGGCAGTTGCCGCAACCGCTGATATTGCCGGTGCCGGAAAAAATCTCTGCCGCCACGCCGGTTCTCGATCAGCAAGGTGATGTGATTTCCGTACTGCACGGCGCGCAGTGCTGGCAGTTCAGTCAGCAAAGCGGATTGCTGGAACAGTGGTTCGATGGCAAAACGCCGCGCCTGCTTTCCGCCTTGCGCGACCAGTTTGTCCGTGCGCCGGTAGATAACGATATCGGTGTCAGCGAAGTCACCCGTATTGACCCGAATGCCTGGGTTGAGCGCTGGAAAGCGGCGGGTATGTACCGGCTGGAATCGCGTTTATTAAACATCTCCGCCGATCAGTTACAGGACGGGGTAGTGATCACGACCACTCACGCGTTTATGGCGGAGGAAGAAACGCGACTGCTGAGCCGCAAGATTTTCCGCATTGATAATCAGGGCGAACTGCATATCAGCGCGGAGGTTCGCGTGGCATCAAACGTGCCGTCACCGGGGCGCATTGGCCTGACCTGTCAGTTGGCTGAAACCGCAAAAAACGTTAGCTGGCTGGGCCTGGGGCCGCATGAAAACTACCCGGATCGCCGTCTGGCTGCGCAGCACGGGCGCTGGAATTTGCCGCTGACAGAGATGTACACGCCTTACGTTTTCCCGACCGAAAACGGTCTGCGCGGAGAGACCCGTGAGCTGGATTACGCCGGATGGACGCTGCGTGGCAATTTCCACTTTGGCCTGAGCCGCTACAGCCTGCAACAGTTGATGGACACCAGCCATCGTCACCTGTTGCGTGAAGAAGAGGGCACCTGGCTGAACATCGACGGCTTCCATATGGGCGTCGGCGGTGATGATTCGTGGAGCCCGAGCGTCAGCCCTGATTTCCTGCTGACAGCCGGTCAGTACCATTATTCGTTCACCTGGAAACGTGCCTGACAGCCTGCGCCGCCATGTTAATCCCCGGCGGCGCGATATTCAGACGTAAGGAAAATGCTTATGTATTACCTGAAAAATACTAACTTTTGGATGTTCGGGCTGTTCTTCTTCTTTTACTTTTTCATCATGGGTGCCTACTTCCCGTTCTTCCCGATCTGGCTGCATGATATTAATCAGATCAGCAAAAGCGACACCGGCATTATCTTCGCCAGCATTTCGCTGTTCTCACTGTTGTTCCAGCCGGTGTTTGGTTTACTCGCCGATAAACTGGGGCTGAAAAAGCATTTGCTGTGGATCATCACCGGCATGTTGATCCTGTTTGCGCCATTCTTTATCTACGTGTTTGGGCCGTTACTGAAAATTAATATCTATCTCGGTTCGGTGGTGGGCGGGATTTACCTTGGCCTGATTTACAACGCCGGTGCGCCTGCGATTGAAGCCTATATCGAGAAAGTCAGCCGTCGCAGCAGCTTTGAATTTGGCCGTGCACGTATGTTCGGTTGTGTCGGCTGGGCGCTTTGCGCATCGGTGGTCGGCATCATGTTTACCATCAACAATGAATTTGTGTTCTGGCTCGGCTCCGGCTGTGCGGTGATCCTCGCTATCCTGTTGCTAATCGCCAAACCGGAAGTCACGTCCAGCGCGCGCGTGGCCAACGAACTGGGGGCGAACAGCAAACCGTTCAATCTCAAACTCGCCCTCGAACTGCTGAAAGACAAGAAGCTGTGGTTCCTGGCGCTGTACGTCATCGGTGTTTCCTGTACGTACGACGTGTTCGATCAGCAGTTTGCCAACTTCTTTACCTCCTTCTTCACGTCATCTTCTGAAGGGACGCGCGTCTTTGGCTATGTGACCACGATGGGCGAACTGCTCAACGCCTGCATCATGTTTTTCGCACCGCTGATAGTAAACCGCATTGGTGGCAAGAATGCTTTGCTGCTGGCCGGTACCATCATGTCAGTGCGCATCATCGGCTCGTCTTTCGCGTCATCGCCGCTGGAAGTGGTGGTGCTGAAAACCTTGCACATGTTTGAGGTGCCGTTCCTGATTGTCGGTTGCTTCAAGTACATTACGTCTGTGTTTGAGGTGCGTTTCTCGGCGACGATTTATCTGGTGACTTTTTGCTTCTTCAAACAGGTGGCGATCATCTTTATGTCCGTTTTCGCGGGCAACATGTATGACCGAATCGGTTTCCACGGCACCTATCTGATCCTCGGAGTCATCGCGCTGACCTTCACGGTGATTGCTGCCTTTACGCTGAGCGGCCGCGGCCCCCTTCAGGCATTCAAAACCCCTGAACCGTTAAAAAACAGCCACGCAAATTCTTAATTTATCTGAACTCTTTGCTGCGAAATTGGCACTTCATCGCATTGTTAGTTAACCTTACAGAACACTTGCTGCCTCATTAAACGGGGCAGCTTTGGTTTCTTGCAGCCCGTGAGGGTGTAATTTTGGGGTACTTTAAATGGATGATTTAAACGTTGTGGGCAGCATCAATAATGCTGGCAACTGGTTGGTGAGAAACCAGGCGTTACTGCTTCATTACGCGGTGAATATTGTGGCAGCGATCTTCATTCTGATTGTGGGGATGATTATCGCCCGTGTCGTTTCCGGTGCCGTCAGCCGGGTCTTAAAAGTTCGTGGTATTGACATCACCGTTTCCGACTTCCTTTCCGCCATGGTGCGTTACGCGATTATCGCCTTCACGCTGATTGCGGTTCTGGGGCGGATTGGCGTGCAAACCACGTCCGTGATTGCCGTCATCGGTGCCGCCGGTCTGGCCGTCGGTCTGGCATTACAGGGGTCGCTGTCCAACTTTGCGGCCGGCGTTTTGCTGGTGATCTTCCGTCCGTTCCGTGCCGGTGAATATGTCGATCTCGGCGGCGTGGCCGGTACCGTCACTCAGGTACAAATTTTTTCCACTACCCTGCGTACGCCGGACAACAAAATCATTGTGGTGCCGAATGGTAAAATCATCGCCGGTAACATCATCAATAATTCACGCGAACCGACCAGCCGTATCGAGCTGACGGTGGGCGTGGGTTATGACTCAGACATCGATCTGGTGAAAACGATCCTGACCGACATCATTACGGCCGATCAGCGTGTTTTGAAAGATAAAGACGTCGTGGTTCGCCTCAACGAAATGGCAGCTTCAACCCTGAATTTCATTGTGTACGCCTGGACCAGCAACGGTGATGCACAGAACGTGAAATGGGATCTGCTGGAATCGTTCAAACGCGCGCTGGATAAAAACAATATCAATATTGCGTATCCGCAGATGGATGTTCACCTGTATCAGGTGGCGAATGCGGCGGGCAACCAGCAGGAAGAACGACGCACTTTCGAATAAAGTATGCTTCCCGGATTCAGATTTTCACAGGCGCCTGCGGGCGCCTTTTTCATGCCTGAAAAATCATCCTGCCACTGATAAGCCAGTCTAATGAGCGATTAGAAATATCCATTTCCTCTTATACCGGCTAAGCCCTTACACTGCGCGCAATCTCTGTTATTCACTCTCTGAAGGATATCCCATGCTGGCTATTTTCCTGCAAGGACTGGCGATGAGCGCCGCGATGATTTTACCCATTGGCCCGCAGAATGCATTTGTGATGAATCAGGGCATCCGTCGTCAGTATCATCTGATGATCGCCGGTTTGTGCGCCCTGAGTGACATCGCGCTGATTTGCGGCGGCATTTTTGGCGGAAGCGCGTTGCTGAGCAAATCTCCGACGTTGCTGTTGCTGGTGAGCTGGGGGGGCGTGGCATTTTTACTGTGGTATGGCTGGGGCGCATTTCGCACGGCATTCAGCAAAAACCCTGAACTGGCGCAGGCTGAAGTGGCGAAGCAAAGTCGCTGGAAAATTGTCGTCAGCATGCTGGCGGTGACCTGGCTGAATCCGCATGTTTATCTCGATACTTTCGTGGTGCTCGGCAGTCTGGGCGGCAGCCTGAGCCATGATGAGCGTTCGTGGTTTGCGCTCGGCGCGGTCAGTGCGTCGGTGATGTGGTTCTTCGGGCTGGCGATCCTCGCCGCCATGCTCGCGCCCTGGCTGAATACCGGCAAAGTGCAGCGCGTCATCAACTTTATCGTCGGTGCAATTATGTGGGGAATTGCAATACAACTGGCGCGTCAGACCGGGGTATTTTAAGTTTTGTCACTAATCTTAGTTTCTGTTGTAACGGATTATGCTACGGTTTCGCAGATTGTTTGACCTATCTATTGCCAGATCTTTGATGATTAATGGAGGCACTGTGAAACTGAAAGCATTGGCTGTAGCAGCGATGTTGGGATTAGGGACATTACCGCTGGCGTTACAGGCGGCAGAATTACCTGCCGGGCCGCACGTCGTGACGTCAGGCACCGCAAGCGTGGATGCCACGCCGGATATCGCGACACTGGCGATTGAAGTCAGCGTGTCGGCGAACGATTCAGCCAGCGCCAAGAAGCAGGCTGATGAACGCGTGGCAGAGTACTTTGCTTTCCTGCAGAAAAACGGCATTGAGAAAAAAGATATCAATGCGGCGAACCTGCGTACTCAGCCGGAATATAACTACCTGAAAGATGGCACGTCACAGCTCAAGGGCTACCGCGCCGTGCGTCAGGTTCAGGTAACTTTGCGTCAGCTCGACAAGCTGAATGAACTGCTGGATGGCGCGCTGAAATCCGGCCTGAATGAAGTGCGTGCGGTTGAACTGGGCGTCGCCAATCCGGATAAATTCCGTGATGAAGCGCGTCAGAAAGCGATTGAAAACGCCACGCAGCAGGCAAAATCGCTGGCCGAAGGTTTCCATACCAAACTGGGGCCGGTTTACAGCATTCGTTATCACGTTGCTAACTACCAGCCGATGCCGGTGGCGCGTATGTATAAAACAGCCGAAGCCGCAGGGCAGAGCGATGTCGCGCAAACCTACGAGCAGCAAAGTATTCATTTCGACGATCAGGTCGATGTGGTATTCGAATTGCAGCCTCAGGCACCTGCACCTGCACCTGCACCTGCACCTGCACCAGCCCCGGCTCCGGCTCAGTAAGAATGAATCTGTAAAAATGAAAAAACCCGCTCCGGCGGGTTTTTTGTTTCTGACCTTTTATGTTGCCTGTCGGACTTCTTTATCGGCTGAAAACGTCACCTGTTTCTGTGCTTCCAGCACCCGCAATCTTTCTGTCAGCGCCTGGCTGATCGAGGCATAAGCGGTACTGCCCAGCGCCAGACGTAGTGGCGGACTGACGGCATCGGCAGCGGTGATCATCGCCCGGACAGTATTTACCGCGTCACCTTTAATGGCGAAATCACCGGATGCAATCGCCCGGCGTACCTCACCGGCGGGTGTCTTTTCATAGCACGGCAAGGGCGTGGCATGATCCAGCCCGGCGCCAAATTCTGTGCTGGTCGGGCCGGGTTCCACGATCAGGAAATCAATGCCAAACGGTGCCACTTCCTGCGCAACGGATTCGACAAACCCTTCAATCCCCCATTTGGTCGCATGATAAAGACTGAAGTTGGGATAAGCGATCTGTCCGCCTTCCGATGAAACCTGCACAATCCGGCCGCCACCTTGTCCGCGCAGGTGGGGTAAAACGGCGCGGATAAGCTGGATCGAACCCACCAGGTTAGTGGCGATCTGCCTGTCGATTTGTTCGTCACTGCTTTCTTCGCCTGCGCCGAACAGGCCATAACCGGCATTGCTGACCACGACATCAATACGTCCCATCTTAGCGAATGCTCCGGCAACGGCTGCTCTGATTGCCGGAGTGTCTGTGACGTCGAGCGTGATGCTATGCAACTGATCGCCATAGATCGCCTGTAAGGCGTCAAGCGCACCCGGCTTGCGTACGGTGGCGATCACCCGGTCACCGCGCTCAAGTAGCTGTTCAGTGAGCAGGCGTCCAAGGCCGGTCGATGTGCCGGTAATAAACCATGTCTTTGCCATTATCAAATGCCTCTGTTGCAGAAGTTGCCAGACATTCAGGGTAGGGCAATACTATTGTTGCGTTAATACCCAATAACCCGCATGAACAGGTGAATATTCCCCACCAATGAGCAAACCATTATTGAGTAAACCGACCCTGGCAGAACTCAGGGCCTTTATGGCTGTTGCTGAACACCGCAGTTTCCGCCGTGCCGCCGATCTTTTAGGCATTACCCGATCCTCGCTCAGCCATATTATGCGCGGGCTTGAAGATCGTCTTGGCGCACGCCTTTTGCACCGCACGACGCGCAGTGTGTCACTGACCGAAACGGGTGAACGCCTGCTGAAACGGATTAATCCGCTGATGAACGGGCTTGATGCGGCGCTGGAAGACGTAGCAGGCGAGCCGGGGAGGCTGACGGGTGAATTACGTATCAACGGCAGCGAGGGCGCTATCCGCTTGTTGTTGCGTAATATTGTGCCGCAATTCATGGCGCGTTATCCCGGTGTGGCGCTGGATCTGGTGGCGGAAGGAAAGCTGGTGGATATTGTCGGGGAAGGGTTTGACGCAGGGATCCGGCTGGGAGAAGCGGTTCCACGGGACATGATCGCCGTGCGGCTCAGCCCCGACATGCGCTTTCTGGCCGTGGCTTCGCCGGATTATCTTGCGGCGCATCCCGCCCCTGAAACGCCGGATGATCTCGCCCGCCATCAGTGTCTGCGTCAGCGCCTGCCCAGCGGAAAACGCTATCGCTGGGAGTTCCACAAACGCGGACAGGAAGTGGCGGTGGATGTGCCGGGAAATCTGACGCTGGATAATACGCAACTGATGATTGAGGCCGCACAGGACGGGCTGGGGATCGCGTATGTTCCTGAAGATTATGCGCAGGTTGCGCTGAAAGAAGGGCGGCTGATTGCAGTGCTGGAAGACTGGTGCCCGCCAATCCCCGGTTTGTTTCTCTACTTCGCGGGCAACCGGCATGTGCCCGCGAGCCTGCGGGCATTGATCGAGATGGTCCGGGAGAAAAGCGGTTAAACGCCGCTTTTCACGCCGGATAATTCTGTCAGTCCTGACGCAACACCTGATGTCCGTGGGCGATCAGTGCATCGGTGACTTTACGCATCATGCGGCTTTCGGGCGCAAAACGGTGCCAGTAAAGCATACGGCGCTGGAACAGGCCGGGCGTCAGGTCGATCAGCTCGCCGCTTTCCAACTCTTTCTCGATTTGCAGATGCGGGATCATGCAGCAGGTGGTGCCCTGACGGGCCAGTTGCACAAAGGCTTCCGACGAGTTAACGATGTGGCACGGCACGCTGCCCGGCGATAAATCGAAGTTCTGTTGCAGGAAGGCCTGATGCATATCGTCCAGATGGTCAAACGCTACCGCAGGCGCTTTCAGCAAGGCGGAGCGGGTAACGCCGTTCGGGAAATAGCGATCAGCAAAAGGTTTCGAACCCACAAACAAATAGTCCAGCGCACCAAGCTGATCCACCAGACAGCTCGGCAGTGGCTGGGGTTGAATACTTACCGCGCCCACCACTTCACCACGACGCAGACGTTCCTGCGTGCGCGTTTCGTCTTCCACCTGTAAATTCAGGCGGATAGGGGAATCAACCAGCACTGATTTCAGCGCCGGTAACAGCCAGGTTGCCAGACTGTCGGCGTTGACCGCCAGTGAAAGCAGCAGAGGTGTATCATTGCTTTCATTGTTGCTGTCACTGCCAAGCCACTCTTCTTCCAGTAATTCCACCTGATGTAACAAGGCCAGTAATTTCTGTCCCTGTTCAGTCGGCCGGGGTGGAACGGTACGAACCAGCAGCGGCTGGCCAAACAAATTTTCCAGTTGCTTAATGCGCTGAGAGACGGCCGATTGTGTGATGCAAAGCTTCTGCGCTGCGCGCTCAAAACCGCGCTCACGGATCACCGCGTCCAGTGCCTGCAGCGTTCTATAGTCCGGGCGTTTCATCGGAGTTCTGTCCCTTAGATTTAATTTTATCCGAACACTATGCCACAGATTGTCAGGATTTGTGGTGAGGAAAATCTTTGTGTTTGCAGCACAATTGCACTTAATAAGTGTGATCTGGCTGCGGTGTTGTTTATCCAAATTGCCGGGACATGCTTTATAATCACCGGCACTCTTCGTTCCACCGAACTATTCACGCCACTTACGTGTTATCAGACAGAGAAGCCATTATGACGCAGGAAGAATTGAAAAAAGCAGTCGGCTGGGCCGCACTGGATTACGTCACGCCGGGCACCATTGTCGGTGTCGGTACCGGATCCACCGCCGCACATTTCATTGATGCACTGGGTTCCATCAAAGGCCAGATTGAAGGTGCGGTTTCAAGCTCCGATGCTTCTACCGCAAAACTGAAGAGTCTGGGTATTCATGTTTTCGACAGCAATGAAGTGGATTCGCTGGATGTGTATGTCGATGGCGCGGATGAAATCAACGGCTCGATGCAGATGATCAAAGGGGGTGGCGCTGCGCTGACCCGCGAAAAAATCATTGCCGCGATTGCCAAAAAATTCATCTGTATCGTGGATGCTTCCAAGCAGGTTGATGTGCTGGGTAAATTCCCGCTGCCGGTGGAAGTGATCCCAATGGCGCGCTCTTATGTTGCGCGTGAACTGGTTAAACTCGGCGGCCTGCCGGAATACCGCCAGAATGTGCTGACAGACAATGGCAATGTGATCCTTGATGTGCATAACCTGAACATTCTTGATGCCGTCGCGATGGAAAATAAGATCAACAGTATTGCCGGTGTTGTGACTGTCGGCCTGTTCGCCAACCGGGGTGCTGACGTGGCGCTGGTCGGGACTTCTGAAGGTGTCAAAACCGTCAAACTGAAGTAATCAGAATATAAGCAGAAGATCTGGCTGCTTTAGGGCAAGGCAGCCAGCCTAAGCCTCGTCATTGCGCTGTCATAACGCAATGTTATGAAGATGATAATTTTCTGACTGAATCATCTTTTCTTCAAAGGCTTTAATTTGGTGACTTATGTCACATTTCTGTATTTCTCCTCCTGAACGTCTGGCACAGTAAAATTGAACCAGCATGAAATGCTAAAAACCGGCAGGCGTGCTGAGCCTTCTGCTGGGGGGCAGGCAATCGTTTGTATTGATGATGGCGGATTTTTTGTTATGTTGACTGTGAGCAGTCATCTTGCAGTTCGAATTCAGCCAGAAAAATATAGGGTCGGGAAATGGCAAAAGTATCACTTGAGAAAGACAAGATTAAATTTTTGTTAGTGGAAGGCGTCCACCAAAGTGCGGTTGATACACTCCGTGCCGCGGGTTACACCAATATTGAATTTCACAAAGGTGCTTTAGACACGCAATCGCTGAAAGAATCGATCCGTGATGCGCACTTTGTTGGACTCCGATCGCGTACTCAGCTGACTGAAGAAGTGTTCCAGGCAGCCGAAAAACTGGTGGCTGTTGGGTGTTTCTGTATCGGCACCAATCAGGTAGATCTGAAAGCTGCGACCCGTCGCGGTATTCCGGTCTTTAACGCACCCTTCTCCAACACCCGTTCGGTTGCGGAAATGGTGCTGGGCGAGATGTTGCTGATGATGCGCGGCATTCCTGAAGCGAATGCGAAAGCGCACCGTGGTGTCTGGAACAAGCTGGCGGTCGGTTCATTCGAAGCGCGCGGCAAGCGTCTGGGTATCATCGGTTACGGTCACATTGGCACGCAGCTGGGGATTCTGGCGGAAAGCCTGGGGATGCGCGTCTTCTATTATGACATCGAAAGCAAACTGCCTTTGGGCAACGCGCAGCCGATTGCCACACTGGAAGAATTGCTCAATACCAGCGACGTCGTCACGCTGCATGTGCCGGAAACAGCCGGAACCAAAGACATGATCTCCGAGTTGCAACTGGCGCAGATGAAGCCTGGCGCACTGCTGATCAATGCCTCACGCGGCACGGTCATCGACATTCCTGCGCTGTGCAATGCGCTGCGCAACAAACATCTTTCCGGTGCGGCTATCGACGTCTTCCCGGAAGAACCGGCGACTAACAGTGACCCGTTCAATTCTCCGCTGTGTGAATTCGACAACGTATTGCTGACGCCGCATATCGGCGGTTCGACGATGGAAGCGCAGGAAGGTATCGGCCTCGAAGTGGCAGGCAAACTGGCGAAATACTCTGACAACGGTTCTACACTGTCAGCGGTCAACTTCCCGGAAGCGTCTCTGCCAGCGCACACCGAGAAAGCCAGCCGTCTGCTGCATATCCACGAAAACCGTCCGGGTGTGCTGACCAGCATCAACCAGATTTTTGCGGAACAGGGTATCAACATTGCTGCGCAGTACCTGCAAACCAGTCCAGAAATCGGTTATGTGGTGATTGATGCAGAAACGGATATCAATACGCTGACTACCGCGCTGCAACTGATGAAGGCGATTCCGGGAACCATTCGTGCCCGTTTGCTTTACTGATAAGCCTTTCTGAAACAGACAAAATACCAACCGCCGAAAGGCGGTTTTTTGTTTTATGGCATCAGGGCGTTAAAAAATGTCTGCAGAGGGAATAAAGGGGGGATCAAAACGTCAGAAGTAAAAGGACAGGGTAATCAGACCGCAGAGGATCATTGATGAAAAAGTGATTTCGAACAGGTAGCGGCGCAGCATCATCTGTCAGTACCTCAGGGCAGAAAACGGAGAAAAAAACACCCGGCGAACCGGGTGTTAAATTTTTCAGTCTTGATAAGAGTGAACAGATTCGTTCACAAAGACTTCTTAGTGACTTCTTATGCTGCCGGAGTTGCTTTAGCCGGAGCAGCTTTCTTAGCATGTTTCACGTGCTTTTTAGCCGCCTGCGCCTTCTGAGCAACAGGAGCCGCTTTCTTAGCGTGTTTCACGTGCTTCTTAGCCGCCTGCGCTTTCTGAGCAACAGGAGCCGCTTTTTTAGCGTGTTTCACGTGTTTCTTAGCCGCCTGCGCCTTCTGAGCGACTGGTGCTTTTTTAGCGGCTTTTTTGTGTTTCTTGGCAGCTTGCGCTTTCTGAACAGGTTTCTTGTGTGCTTTATGCTTAGTGGCATGAGCCGGAGCTGCGGTGGTTGTGGTAGCAGCAGGTGCCGGCGTTGCGGTAGTTTCAGCAGCGAAAGCGACAGAAGACAGGCCCATTGCAGCGGCTACAACCAGAGCTAATACTTTTTTCATCTTTAATTCCTCAGGGATCTTGGTTTGTGTGTCTACCCCACTGCGGGGCCGATGTGAGAATAATAGGCGTGACAAACCTTGCTGTCCGTGAGTGATTGGTTTCGGCGTGTAACGGTATGTATAAAGAGAAAGTATTATTAATTTCAATGGGTTGGGTTTTTAAAAAGCGAGGGAGACGTGCGGATTTCAAGCTTAGTTACAACATACTTATGAGGTATGCTTTCTATTTCTGGCTGGCACTCTGCTTACCGTGGATTTATATCGTCTGGCATCACCATCTCCACACTTTTCCAGGCGTGATGACCTCAGGTAAAGGCACATCCCAGTGTTCCACCGGTAAAGCATCGACATGCTGACAATCGTGCGCTAATCCGATCGGATACGGCCCGCCTTCTTTCCAGCGCTCAAGTGTGCGGTCATAAAAGCCACCACCCATACCTAAACGTTGCCCCGCACTGTCGAACGCCACCAGCGGCGTCAGGATGATATCCAGCTGCGCCAGCGGGATCACCTGCGTGACATCCAGTTGTGGCTCAAGAATGTTGAGCCGGTTGCGCACCAGCGTCGTATCGGGCGTATAACGCAGAAAAAGCAGATTACCCGGCGAGAAAGGGTGCAGCACTGGCAGACAAAGCTGTTTGCCTTCGTTCCACAAACGGGCGATCAACGGTGCGGTATCCAGCTCACCATCAAAGGACAGAAACAGGGAGACTGAAGTGGCGGAATGAATTTTCGGATGGGTTGCAACGCGTTCTGCAGCCTGCAGCGCAAAATGAGTTTGCTGTTCAGCGGTCAGCGTATTTCTGCGTTGGCGTATTTCACTGCGGATGGTTTGTCGGGCAGAAGCAAAAAGTGGCGTGTAGGGCATAGATACAAACACCAGAAAGGGATGTACCAAAAAGAAAGGGGAATCTCCGAGATGCCGTCGCAGGCTGTAACCCTTGAACCCATGGTTCAAGGTGAACGTGCTGTCGCAATCTTTAGGCTTCTCGGACGGACCGAGCATGCGCACCGATTACGGATCATCACATTCTGTTGGTACTAATTATCGGCTCAGGGGACGGGCCCGCTGGCGAACATCTCAGAGAAATTTTTTACCGTTTCTGACGACCTGTGACCAGTCAGTCAGCAACGTGTTTTATTCGAAAGGCGCCCCTTCACGTTCAGAGATCCGGCCTTGTTCGAGCAATGCCTGCTCGATGGTTTGTTGCAACATCCGTATACGTTGTTCCATATTGGATGCGTAGTCGCGCGTTTTCAACCTTTCCTGAGCAAGTTCGTGACATACGTTCAATGCCGCGATGAATACCAGTTGCTCCGTATTGGTGACTCTAGTGCGAACTTTCAGATCTTGCAACCGCTGATTAAGATCTTCAGCTGCCAGATTCAGTGCTTCCTGTTGTTCTGGCGGACAATTCACCCGTAAAGAGCGACCAAAAATTTGAATATCTACCGGTTGTGCAGACATGCCACCTTCCTGCTGATTTATTCGTCCGCCCCAACGTGACCACTACGACCTGGCGCAGGATGTTGGAAGCGGGCGCCACTATAACTATCTCAATACCAGGTTACAACCCCATGACCGGCTGACTGCTGCCCGATTGTTCAGAGCGTGCCATTCATGTTTAAGACCACCCCATCACGGGCTGCTAATCTGGTACTACGACAGACCTTGGTGGTAGCATAACACGAACTTAACCTGCCAACGATGGCGAATGCGCATGTCTATAGAGAATACTTACCCTACTTACGATTCGTTGGATCAAAACCTGAAACAACAATCGGTTGCTTTGACCGCAGCAGAAATGCACGGTTTGATCAGTGGTTTGCTGTGCGGTGGCAATCGCGACGGCAGCTGGCTGACGATGGTGCATGATCTGACTAACGAAGGTATGGCCTTCCCGCACACGCTGGCAGATTTGCTGCAACAATTGCGCAAAGTGACGTCAGACACTCTCGAAGATGACAGCTTCGAATTCAAAATGTTGATGCCCGACGATGAAAAACACATCTTTGAGCGTGCCGATGCGCTGGCCGGATGGGTTAACCATTTCCTGCTTGGCCTGGGCATGATGCAGCCAAAACTCGCCAAAGTGAAAGGCGAAGTCGGTGAAGCGATCGACGATTTGCGCAGCATCGCGCAACTGGGCTACGACGAAGATGAAGATCAGGAACAACTGGCGCAATCTTTAGAGGAAGTGGTGGAGTACGTCCGTGTTGCCGCCATTCTGTGCTTTGGTGAATTTGGCCACAGCCGCCCGACGGCTGCGGAAAATCACCGTACTTTGCATTGATGGTACATTGCATTACATAAACTGATTGCACTCATTAAAACGATTTCAGGAGAAGGTGATGACTCAGCAAGAGTACGAGAATCGTCGTCAGGCGCTGTTAGCGAAGATGGCCCCGGGAAGTGCTGCGGTAATTTTTTCTGCGCCCGAAGCACCACGCAGTGCCGACAGTGAATACCCGTATCGTCAGAGCAGTGATTTCTGGTATTTCACCGGTTTCAATGAGCCGGAAGCGGTATTGATCCTGGTGAAAAGTGATGAAAATCATAACCACAGCGTCCTGTTTAACCGCGTCCGTGATCTCACCGCTGAAATCTGGTTTGGTCGTCGTTTAGGTCAGGAAGCCGCGCCCGCCAGGCTTGGCGTGACCAAAGCGCTGCCTTTTGATGATATCAACGATCAGCTTCATCTGCTGCTTAACGGTCTCGACGTGCTGTATCACGCACAGGGCGATTACGCCTATGCGGATGAAATCGTTAACCGTGCCATGGAAAAGCTGCGCAAAGGCTTCCGTCAGAATCTCTCGGCCCCGGCCACTGTCACCGACTGGCGTCCGTGGGTGCATGACATGCGCCTGTTCAAATCGGCTGAAGAGATTGCCGTCATGCGCCGTGCCGGACACATCACCGCGCTGGCCCATACCCGTGCGATGGAAAAATGCCGTCCGGGCATGTTCGAATATCAGCTTGAAGGCGAGATTCATCACGAATTCACCCGTCACGGTGCACGTTATCCTTCCTATAACACTATTGTGGGCGGCGGCGAAAATGGCTGCATCCTGCATTACACCGAAAACGAATGTGAACTGCGTGACGGCGATTTAGTGCTGATTGACGCTGGTTGTGAATATCAGGGTTATGCCGGTGATATCACCCGCACGTTCCCGGTGAACGGCAAATTCAGCAAAGCGCAGCGCGAAATCTACGACATCGTGCTGGCGTCAGAATATAAAGCGCTGGAAGTGTTCGGGCCGGGCAGCAGCATTCAGGCCGCGACCGAAGCCGCAGTTCGCGTGATGATTGAAGGTCTGGTCAAACTGGGCGTGATGAAAGGTGATGTTGAAACCCTTTACGCGGAGCAGGCACATCGCCAGTTCTTCATGCACGGTCTTTCCCACTGGCTGGGGCTGGACGTTCATGATGTCGGCCATTATGGCTCAGTGGATCGCAGCCGTACGCTGGAGCCGGGCATGGTGCTGACCGTTGAACCGGGTCTGTATATCGCGCCGGATGCCGACGTACCGGAAGCATACCGCGGCATCGGTATTCGTATTGAAGACGACATTCTGATCACCACCACCGGTATTGAAATTCTGACCGGCGATGTGGTGAAAGAAGCCGATGATATTGAAGCGTTAATGGCGGCGGCAAAGAAATAATATGAGCATCGTAATTGTTGGCGGCGGCATGACCGGCGCCACGCTGGCGCTGGCGATTTCCTCGCTGACGCAGGGACGTTTGGCGGTGCATCTGGTGGAAGCCACTGCGCCGGAACATCACGGACACCCGGGCTTTGATGCCCGCTCGATTGCGCTGGCACAGGGAACCTGCCAGCAATTATCGCGGGTGGGGATCTGGTCTGCCCTGGCGGCAATCGCCACGCCAATCCGTGATATCCATGTCAGCGATCGTGGTCACGCGGCCTTTGTGAATCTCAATGCCGCGCATTATGGCGTTGAGGCGCTGGGGCAGGTGGTTGAGTTGCATGAAGTCGGTAAGCGCCTGTTTGCGATGCTGAAAAATGCACCCGGCGTCACGCTGCATTGTCCGGCGAAAGTTATGGATGTCGCGCGTTCACAAGATTCCGCCAGCGTGACGCTCGACAGCGGTCAAACGCTGACAGCACAGCTTTTGGTGGCCGCTGACGGTTCGCATTCTTCGCTGGCAAAAGCCTGCAATATTGGCTGGCAGCGTGAAGATTATGGCCAGATTGCCGTCATCGCCAACGTGGCGACCAGCGAGCCGCACAACAATCGTGCTTTCGAGCGTTTCACCCAACACGGTCCGCTGGCACTGCTGCCGATGTCCGATGGCCGCAGTTCGCTGGTCTGGTGTCATCCGCGCGAAGCGAAAGGCAAGATTGATCACTGGAGCGAAGCGCAGTTCCTCAGTGAGTTGCAAAAAGCTTTCGGCTGGCGACTGGGCACCTTCCGGCAGGCCGGTAAACGGTTCAGTTATCCGCTGCAATTACAGCAAGCCAATAGTCACATCAGCCACCGTCTGGCGCTGGTTGGCAACGCGGCGCAAACGCTGCATCCGATTGCCGGACAGGGTTTTAACCTCGGCCTGCGCGACGTCATGACGCTGGCGGAAACACTGGCTAATGCTGCGGCACAAGGTGCCGATGTCGGCAGTTACCGTGTGCTGAGTGAATATCAGCAGCGCCGTCAGCCCGATCAGCAGGCAACTGTCGGCGTTACCGATGGTTTGATCCACCTCTTTGCCAACCGCTGGCTGCCGTTAATGGTCGGGCGCAATCTCGGTTTACTGGCGATGGAAGGCATTACGCCATTACGCGATGCTTTCACTCGCAGAACGTTAGGTTGGGTTGACCGTTAATCCCTACAGGAAAAATTATGCAATCTTTTGATGTGGTTATCGCCGGTGGCGGAATGGTTGGTCTGGCGCTGGCGTGCGGATTACAGGGCAGCGGTCTGCGTGTTGCCGTACTGGAAAATCAGCAGCCGGATCTTGATACGCCCTTGCCGGAACAGCCTGGCTTGCGGGTTTCAGCGATCAATGCTGCCAGTGAACGTCTGCTGAAATATATCGGCGTCTGGGACAACATTATTGCGCAGCGTGCCAATGCCTATCAGGGGATGGAAGTCTGGGATCGCGACAGCTTCGGCAAAATCGCGTTCCGCGGCGAAGAATACGGTTTCAGCCATCTGGGTCATATTATTGAAAATCAGGTGATCCACCGCGCCTTGTGGCAACGTGCGGAAAAATCTTCCGACATCACATTGCTCACACCGGCAACACTGAAAAATGTGGCGTGGGGAGAAAATGAAGCCTTCATTACCCTGAGTGATGAACGTCAGCTCAGCGCGCGTTTAGTGGTCGGCGCGGATGGCGCACAGTCGTGGCTGCGTAAGCACGCCGATATCCCGCTGACATTCTGGGATTATCGCCATCATGCACTGGTTGCGACCATCCGCACTGAAGAGCCGCACCAGTCTGTTGCACGCCAGGTATTCCACGGCGAAGGCATTCTGGCATTTCTGCCGCTGGCCGATACCCATTTATCTTCTATTGTCTGGTCAGTTTCGCCGGATGAAGCGCAGCGCCTGAGCGCGCTGGAGCCTGAAGAGTTCAACAAAATCCTCGCCAGTACCTTTGACCTGCGCCTGGGGATTTGTACCGTAGAAA
Organism: Rahnella sp. RcJ3; assembly: GCF_009498575.1. Lineage (NCBI taxonomy): Bacteria > Pseudomonadati > Pseudomonadota > Gammaproteobacteria > Enterobacterales > Yersiniaceae > Rahnella > Rahnella sp. RcJ3. The sequence continues at coordinate 67,981 of NZ_QSNX01000015.1, read as the reverse complement.
GCGAGCGCCTGACCTTCCCGCTGACCGGTCGTTATGCCCGCAGTTTTGCCGGACAACGTCTGGCGCTGGTGGGCGATGCGGCACACACCGTGCATCCGCTGGCCGGGCAGGGTGTCAACTTAGGTTTTATGGATGCCGCAGAACTTGCCTCCGAAATCAAACGCCTGCAAAAAGAAGGCAAAGATTTCGGCCAGCACATGTACCTGCGTCGTTACGAGCGTCGTCGTAAACACAGCGCTGCGCTGATGCTTGCCGGGATGCAGGGCTTCCGCGAACTGTTTGCCGGTGACAATCCGGCCAAAAAACTGCTGCGTGATATTGGCCTGACGCTGGCGGATTCCCTGCCGGGCGTGAAGCCGAAACTGGTCCGCCAGGCAATGGGGCTGAATGATTTACCGGAATGGTTACGGGACGATTCGCTTCGATTGAAATAATCTAATTTTAGCTCAATTTTTCCATTACATTTTCTAATCCGGGGCCGGATTTCTCATTCTGCAAATGGTGAGAAATCCGGCCTTGTCGTTATATAACATCGATACTTTTGATGTTTATTTGTAGATTTTGCGCCACAAACCCCAGTTTACCAGTCAAAAACTCTGCACAATGCCCTTGTGAGATCACTGACATTCATTCTGCTCTGCATATTTTAACTTATGGTTAGTGAGCTTATTCAGTGGTAAGTTCGAGCAAGGGTATCGTTTGCGCCACCACGCAAAATCCCGTCATCATTCGAGCTATCTCCGCGTTGGCTTCCTTCGCGAACCCCGGTCACATACTTATGTATGCTCCCGGGGATTCACTCAGTTGCCGCCTTGATCTAACACGAATGATTTTGGGTTTTTACGTGGTGTGCCGTTTATGCATTTGTATTCAAATGAGGAATAAGATGGTTAAGCAGACTCAGCTTTATGAACAACATGTTGCGTGCGGTGCGCGTATGGTCGATTTCCACGGCTGGATGATGCCTCTGCATTACGGCTCCCAACTGGATGAACACCACATCGTGCGTCAGGATGCCGGTATGTTTGACGTCTCGCACATGACCATTGTCGATCTCCACGGTGCCCGTACCCGTGAATTCCTCCGTTACCTGCTGGCGAACGATGTCGCCAAACTCACCGTTCCCGGCAAAGCGCTCTATACCGGTATGCTCAATGCGTCCGGCGGCGTGATCGACGACCTGATTGTTTACTTCCTCAACGAAAATTATTTCCGTCTGGTGGTTAACTCCGCAACCCGCGAGAAAGATCTGGCATGGATTTCGCAGCATGCAGAACCGTACGCCGTTGAACTGACGGTGCGTGATGATCTGGCGCTGGTCGCTGTACAGGGGCCGCAGGCGAAAGAAAAAGCGGAAACCTTGTTTACCGCCGGGCAAAAACAAGCGGTCGCGGGAATGAAGCCGTTCTTTGGCGTGCAGGCCGGCGACCTGTTTATCGCGACAACCGGTTATACCGGCGAAGCGGGTTATGAAATCGCGCTGCCGCAAGAGCAGGTGGCGGATTTCTGGCAGAAATTGCTGGCAGCAGGCGTGAAGCCCGCCGGTCTGGGCGCGCGCGACACGCTGCGTCTGGAGGCAGGCATGAATCTCTACGGTCAGGAAATGGACGAAGGCGTTTCACCGCTGGCGGCCAACATGGGCTGGACCATCGCCTGGGCGCCGGAAGACCGTCACTTTATTGGCCGTGACGCACTGGAAAGACAGCGCGAGCAGGGCACCGAACAGCTGGTCGGCCTGGTGATGACCGAGAAAGGTGTATTGCGTAACGAACTGCCGGTGCGATTCACCGACAGCGCGGGCAACACGCTGGAAGGCGTGATCACCAGCGGGTCATTCTCTCCGACGCTGGGCTACAGTATTGCACTGGCACGCGTTCCGGCAGGCATTGGCGAAAATGCCATTGTGCAGATCCGCAACCGTGAAATGCCGGTAAAAGTCACCAAACCCGGTTTTGTCCGTAACGGCAAACCGCTGGTGCAGTAACGAATTCGTGATAAAAATTATCCGGTTAACGCTGAATTAAGCACTTTTTTGGAGAAAGTAACATGAGCAATGTTCCAGCAGATTTGAAATACGCATCCTCCCACGAGTGGATACGTTCAGAAGGCAACGGCGTTTATACCGTAGGCATCACCGAACACGCACAGGAGTTACTGGGCGATATGGTTTTCGTTGATCTGCCAGAAGTCGGCCGTGAAGTTGCCGCCGGTGAAGACTGCGCCGTGGCTGAATCCGTCAAAGCGGCGTCAGATATTTACTCTCCAATTAGCGGCGAAATCGTTGCAGTTAACGGCGAACTGGAAGGTTCTCCGGAGCTGGTCAACAGCGAGCCATACGGCACCGGTTTCCTGTTCCAGATTAAAGCGTCAGACGAAAGCGAACTGGCTAAGCTGCTTGATGCAGAAGCCTACTCAGCGTCCATCGACGAGTAATTACACATTGCATTACCCGCCCCGCAAACCGCTTGCGGGGCAGTTCCAGACCCGTAGCTTTTGTCAGTATCCCAAGACACCTCCAGCAGATTTCAGGAATGCGTAGCAAATGACTCAGACTCTCAGCCAACTCGAACACAGCGAAGCCTTTATCGGCCGCCACATCGGTCCGTCTTCTCAGCAGCAGCAACAGATGCTGGAAACGGTCGGTGCGGATTCTTTAAATGCGCTGATCCAGCAGATCGTTCCGGTCGATATCCAGTTACCAGGCCCGCCGGCTGTCGGTGATGCCGTCACGGAACATCAGGCGCTGGCTGAGCTGAAAGCCATTGCCAGCCAGAATCAACGCTATAAATCCTACATCGGTATGGGTTACAGCGCGGTGCTGACACCGCCGGTTATCCAGCGCAATATGCTGGAAAATCCGGGCTGGTACACCGCGTACACGCCGTATCAGCCGGAAGTGTCACAGGGCCGTCTTGAAGCATTGCTGAACTTCCAGCAACTGACTTTAGACTTAACGGGGCTGGATCTGGCTTCTGCTTCTTTGCTTGATGAAGCGACTGCCGCTGCCGAAGCGATGGCGCTGGCAAAACGTGCCAGCAAACTCAAAGATGCCAACCGTTTCTTCGTGGCAGACGACGTGCATCCGCAAACGCTGGATGTGGTGCGTACCCGTGCGGAAACCTTCGGTTTTGACATCATCGTTGATAAAGCCGAAAAAGTGCTCGAGCTGGAAGGCGTGTTCGGCGTGCTGCTGCAGCAGGTTGGCACCACCGGTGAAGTTCACGATTACACCGCGCTGCTGGGCGAACTGAAATCCCGCAAAATTATTACCAGCGTTGCCGCTGATATTATGGCGCTGGTGCTGCTGGCCGCACCGGGCAAGCAGGGCGCAGACGTGGTCTTCGGTTCCGCGCAACGCTTTGGTGTGCCGATGGGCTACGGTGGTCCGCACGCGGCATTCTTCGCCTGTGTAGACGAATTCAAACGTTCCATGCCGGGCCGTATCATCGGGGTTTCCCGTGATGCCGCAGGCAAAACTGCACTGCGTATGGCGATGCAGACCCGCGAGCAACATATCCGCCGCGAAAAAGCCAACTCCAACATTTGTACCTCGCAGGTTTTACTGGCGAATATTGCCAGTCTGTATGCGGTATTCCACGGTCCTGAAGGCCTGAAACGCATTGCGTCACGTATTCACCGTCTGACCGACATTCTGGCCGCTGGCCTGAAACAGGGTGGCCTGACGCTGCGTCATAACACCTGGTTTGACACGCTGACTGTTGAAGTCAAAGACAAAGCCGCTGTGCTGGAGCGCGCACTGAGTTTCGGTCTGAACCTGCGTACTGACATTCACGGCGCAGTCGGTATCACCCTCGACGAAGCCACGTCCCGCGAAGACGTTCAGGTTCTGTTCGCTGCCCTGCTGGGTGACGACAACGGTCTGGATATCGACAAACTGGACAAGGCGGCATCGACCGACAGCAACTCCATTCCTGCTGCTATGCTGCGTGTGGATCCGATCCTGACCCATCCGGTATTCAACCAGTACCACAGCGAAACCGAGATGATGCGTTATATGCACCGTCTGGAGAAAAAGGATCTGGCGTTGAATCAGGCCATGATCCCGCTGGGTTCCTGCACCATGAAACTGAACGCTGCGGCAGAAATGATCCCGATAACCTGGCCGGAATTTGCCGATCTGCACCCGTTCTGTCCGACAGAACAGGCTGGCGGTTATCAGCAGATGATTGGTCAGTTGTCACAATGGCTGGTTCAGCTTACCGGTTACGACGCAGTTTGCATGCAGCCAAACTCCGGCGCGCAGGGCGAATACGCGGGTCTGCTGGCCATCCGTCGTTACCACGAAAGCCGTAACGAAAGCGGTCGTCACATCTGCCTGATCCCAAGTTCAGCGCACGGCACCAACCCGGCTTCCGCGCAGATGGCGAGCATGACCGTCGTAGTGGTTGCGTGTGATAAACAGGGCAACATCGACCTGAGCGACCTGCGTGAGAAAGCGGCGAAAGCGGGCGATGAGCTGTCTTGTATCATGGTGACGTACCCGTCAACGCACGGCGTTTACGAAGAAACTATCCGCGAAGTTTGCCAGATTGTGCATCAGTACGGCGGTCAGGTTTACCTCGACGGCGCGAACATGAACGCACAGGTCGGCATTACCACGCCGGGTTACATCGGCGCGGACGTCTCGCACCTTAACCTGCATAAAACTTTCTGTATCCCGCACGGCGGCGGCGGTCCGGGCATGGGCCCGATTGGTGTGAAAGCGCATCTGGCGCCGTTCGTTCCGGGTCACAGCGTGGTGCAGATTGACGGCGTGCTGACGCAAAACGGCGCGGTTTCTGCGGCACCGTTCGGCAGTGCTTCCATCCTGCCAATCAGCTGGATGTATATCCGCATGATGGGCGCGGAAGGTCTGAAACAAGCCAGCCAGGTGGCAATTCTGAATGCGAACTACATCGCGACCCGTCTGAAAGACGCGTATCCGGTGCTGTATACCGGCCGTGATGGTCGTGTGGCGCACGAATGCATTCTGGATATTCGTCCGCTGAAAGAGACGACCGGTATCAGTGAAATGGATATCGCCAAGCGTCTGATCGACTACGGATTCCATGCCCCGACCATGTCCTTCCCGGTGGCCGGTACGCTGATGGTTGAACCAACCGAATCAGAAAGCAAAGTGGAACTGGATCGCTTCATTGATGCGCTGCTGGCAATCCGCAGTGAAATCGACCGCGTGGCGCAAGGCGAATGGCCGCTGGCAGACAACCCGCTGGTGAATGCACCGCACGTGCAGAACGAGCTGGTCAGCGACTGGAACCATCCGTACACCCGCGAAGTGGCGGTATTCCCGGCCGGTTACGACAACAAGTACTGGCCGACGGTGAAACGTCTGGATGACGTGTACGGGGACAGGAATTTGTTCTGTTCGTGTGTACCGATGTCAGATTACGAGTAAGACGCCGATCTGCTCCTCGCTGAGAAGGGTGAGGAGTAAAAAACTCGGGCTGCTCCCTCCCCTGCGAAGGGGAGGGTTGGGGTGGGGTATTAAGGTCAGAATCCAAAAATTAAAGTTAGCTTTGTCAAAGTGTTAGTCCTTAAAACCCCCTCCCGGCCTCCCCCTTCGCAGGGGGAGGAGTAAGCACTTTCCTCATTTCCCCCCAATGGAATCTTACACTCATGAAAATCGCTCTCGTCACCGGCGCCAGTCGCGGCATCGGCCGTGCAACGGCTCTCCTTCTTGCGCAGCAGGGTTACGCCGTCGGTGTGAATTACGTGAATAACGAAACCGCAGCGCAATCTGTCATCAATGAAATCCATCAGTCCGGTGGCAAAGCCATCGCGCTGAAGGCTGATATTGCCGATGAAGCGCAGGTTGTCGCGATGTTCAAACAGCTGAGCAACGAACTCGGCCCGATCACCGCGCTGGTGAATAATGCCGGGATTTTGTTCCAGCAGACCACCATTGAAAATCTCTCTGCTGCACGTATCAACAAAGTGCTGTCTACTAACGTAACCGGGTATTTCCTGTGCTGCCGTGAGGCGGTGAAAATCATGTCACACCGGCATGGCGGAAAAGGCGGGGCGATTGTGAATGTGTCCTCGGCGGCTTCCCGTTTAGGTGCGCCGGGTGAATATGTCGATTACGCGGCATCGAAAGGTGCGGTGGATACCCTGACAACCGGTCTGGCGCTGGAAGTGGCGGCGTACGGTATCCGCGTTAACTGTGTGCGTCCGGGTCTGATCTACACCGACATGCACGCCAGCGGCGGTGAGCCGGGACGCGTCGATCGCGTGAAAGCCAATCTGCCGATGCAGCGCGGCGGTCAGCCGGAAGAAGTCGCACAGGCGATTGCCTGGTTGCTGTCGGATTCCGCCTCTTACGCCACCGGCAGCTTTCTCGATCTGGCTGGCGGCAGATAGTCAGCGTAAATCATTGATAGCGGGGTTCGCTCCCCGTTCACTCCCCCAAAACGGTCAAATCCACACAACCGGTCATTAACGGTCATTAAATTGCACGAGGAATTGTGACCGTTTGCAAATCTGTTGCTGTTCTGTTGCAACGCAAATGACGATTTAATGCCGTTCCCACCACAGATCCAAACTTTAACATTTCATATTTTCTCACCTTTTCGTGACAACTATCACAGGACGATTGTGGCAAAAAATGCGCACAGTCGCCTTTGAGGCACTGCGCATTCCATAAACATCCGGCTGCGTATCCTATTTGACATCGGGAAAGAGGAATCACCACATGCTGCCAGTAGAGCGACATCGATATATCACCGAAATTCTCAGCCAGCGCGGACGCATTCTTGTTCAGGAAGTGGCGCAGTTATGCCGCATCTCGCTGGAAACCGCGCGGCGGGATCTGGCGCTGCTGGAAAAGCGTGGCGTGCTGTTACGCAGCCATGGCGGCGCGGTGTTTAAAGAACATTCGGCGGCAGAAAAAACCTATGTGCCGTCGCAGATTGAACAGGGTGAATCCTTTCGTGACCGCAGCAATCAGTCGCCGGACAGCAAAACGCGTATCGCCAAACGGGCGTTACAGCTGATCAATCCCGGCGATTGCCTGCTGCTCGACAGCAGTTCCAGCAGCTGGTTTCTGGCGCGCCAGTTGCCTGACATTCAGCTGGTGGTGCTGACCAACTCGGTGCACATCATCCAGACGCTGGCGGTGAAAGCTAACGTGCGGGTGATCGGACTGGGCGGTGAATACTCGGCGAAATACGAAGATTTTGTCGGTGTGCTGGCCGAACAAATGCTGAAAGAGTTCGTCATCAACAAACTGTTTTTCTCCTGTCACGGCATCAGCCACGAAGGCGGTATCCGTGAAAGTAACGAGCATCACGCACGGCTGAAACAGCAAATGCTGCTTTCCTCCGAGCACAAAATTTTGCTGGCTGACTCCAGCAAATTCGGCCGCCGCTCTTTTGCGCGGATCTGCCACTACCGGGAAATCGACACACTGATAACAGACCATCTGGAGGATGAAGAATTCCGCCAGGAACTGGCCTGGAGCAACGTTAACGTGATTGAAGTTTCTCCGTCACCCCTACAGAAAAAAACTAAAAACAGCCGCAACGGCCCGTTAGCTGCGGCACATAACTGACCTCCCAGGAGAGTAAACATGATCAAGAAATCCGTTCTTGCCTGCCTGTTCGCCACAGCCATGTTGTCCCTGTCTGCGCACGCCGCCGACAAAATTCGCATGGGCGTGGTGGTGAAAGTCGGCGGTAACGCCTGGTTCAACGCGATGGAAGCCGGGATCAAAAGCGAAGCGGCCAAACGCGGGATCGACGCGTGGCAGGTCGGGCCGACCAGTGCGGATCCGGCGTTGCAGGTGCGTGCGATTGAAGATCTGATCGCCCAGAAAGTAGATGTGATCGGCGTGGTGCCCAACGATGCCCGCGTGCTGGAGCCGGTACTGAAACGCGCTCACGACGCCGGGATAAAAGTCATCGTGCATGAATCGCCGGATCAGAAATATGCCGACTGGGATTTCGAAATGGTCGATGCCACGCAGCACGGCATTAATCACATGATCGCGCTGGCGCAGTGTATGAAAGAGAAAGGCGATTACGCGGTATACGTCGGAAGTCTTACCGTCCCACTCCATCAGAAATGGGCCGATGCCGCCATCAATTACCAGAAAGAACATTATCCGGATATGCATCTGGTCGGCGACAAATTTGGTGTCGGCGAATCCCTTGATGACAGCATCCGTACTACCAATGACCTGATGTCCAAAGACGCCAACCTGAAAGGCATTCTGGCGATCGGTTCACAAGGCCCGATTGGCGCAGGCCGCGCGGTGCTTAACCGTGGCAAAACTGACGACATCTGTGTGTTCGGGCCATTCAGTCCGGGTCAGGGCGCCAGTCTGGTGAAAGCCGGGGCCATCAAAGGCGGCTTTATCTGGAACCCGATGGTCGCGGGTGAAGTCTTTGTGCGCATCGCCGAGAAGCTGGAGAAAGGCGAAAAAATCACTGACGGCATGACCATTGAAGGCATGGGCAAAGTGAAAGTCGATGAAGCAACGCACACCATTCTGGGCAACGAAACCGAAAGCCTGGACAAAGCGAACCTGCCGAAACTGGTCAAAATGGGGCTGTAATCATGGCAATCTCCGAGATCATTCAAACAGAGAACGCGCCGCTGATTGATGTGCAAAACCTGTCGGTGACGTTTGGCGGGCAGCGTGCGCTCAACGACATTTCCCTGCGGCTGATGCAGGGCGAAGTTCACTGCCTGGCGGGTACCAACGGCTGCGGGAAAAGTACGTTGATCAAAGTGATCTCGGGGGTTTATCAGCCGGACAACGGTTGCCAGATCACGCTCAGCTCGCCGTCGCAGGGCAGCCAGAGTTTCAGCAAACTCTCTCCGGATCAGGCACGTCAGTTTGGCGTGCAGGTGATTTATCAGGACTTGTCGCTGTTCCCGAACCTCAGCGTGTTCGAGAACATCGCCTTCGACCACAACCTGCAGGGGCTGATGGGCTGGTATCGCCCGTCGCGCCTGCGGGAAACCGCGCAGCGCATTCTGACTGAACTGAATTACACGCTGGATCTCGACAGCAAAGTCTCGGCGCTGCCGATTGCCCAGCGCCAGCAGGTGGCGATTTGCCGTGCACTGGTCGCCGATGCGCGGTTAGTGATTATGGATGAGCCGACGGCCTCGCTGACCCGCACCGAAGTGAATCAGTTGCTGCGCACCGTGCATTATCTGAAAAGCAAAGGCATCAGCGTGGTGTTCGTCAGCCATCGCCTCGATGAAGTGCTGGAGATTTCAGACAGCGTCACGGTGATCCGTGACGGCAAAAAGGTCGGCACATTCCCGGCCTCTGAAGTCAGCAGCGAACGCCTGACCGAACTGATGACCGGCCTGAAACTCGATTACCGCCTGAAAGCCGCCAACATGAATGACGAACGCATCATGCTGGAAACCGACAAACTCAGCCGCGCAGGCCAGTATCACGACGTCAGTTTCAAACTGCATGCCGGAGAAGTGCTCGGTTTATGCGGTCTGCTCGGTTCCGGCCGCACCGAACTGGCACTCAGTCTGTTCGGCATGACCAAACCCGACAGCGGCAAAATCTACCTCGACAGCAAACCGGTGCGTTTTCGCAGCCATGAAGACGCGATCAAATCCGGCGTCGGTTATGTGTCGGAAGATCGCCTGACGCTCGGCCTGATCCAGCAACAATCGGTGGGCGACAACACCGTGCTGGCGATCATGGATCAGCTGCGCAGCCGTTTTCATCTGATCGACGAATACCGCAAAAACAAGATCATCCAGCAGTGGATCGAAAAACTCGGCGTCAAAGTCGCCAGTCCCGAACAGGCGATTTCCACCCTTTCCGGTGGCAATCAGCAAAAGATCGTCCTCGCGAAATGGGTGCTGACACAGCCGAAAATCCTGATCCTCGATTCGCCAACGGTCGGCGTCGATGTCGGCGCGAAAGCCAGCATTTATCAGTTGATCCACCAACTGGCGGAAGAGGGGATTTCCATCCTGCTGATTTCCGACGAAGTGCCGGAAGTCTATTTCAACTGTGACCGCGTGCTGCATTTCAGTGAAGGCACGGTGGTTGGCGAATATCTGCCGGGCGCGATTACCCAGCAACAACTTGCGGAGGCGGTCAATGCTTAAGCTCAGCCGGTTACGCCCGTCCAGCAACGAAGGTTATTTAGCCTGGGTATTGCTGGTGGTGATCGTCACCTTTTCCTTACTCACCAACCAGTTTCTGACTTTACAGAACCTGCTGGATCTGACCGAAAGCTACGCCGTCAGCGGCATCTTTGCCCTCGGTCTGTTCGTGGTGCTGGTCACCGGCGGAATCGATATTTCGTTCGCCGCCGTGGCTTCTGTCGTGCAGTACCTCATCGCCACGCTGGCGATTCACTACGGCCTGAGCAGCCCGACCGGCAGCATTTTACTGGCGGTCGCCATCGGCACGGTGCTCGGGATGATCAACGCGATTCTGATCTACTGCCTGCGCATCGTGTCGATCATCGTCACCATCAGTATGCAGTCGCTGCTGTTCGGCATGCTGATGTGGCTGACCAACGGCACCAGTTTGTACGACCTGCCGGACTGGCTGACGACGCCAATCCGTGTGCTGCCGTTCAGCGTCGGCGAGCAGCATTATCAGATTGGATTGCCGGTGGTGGTGATGTTAGTGGTCGCCGGACTGAGCTGGATCCTGCTTAACAAAACCCATCTCGGACGCCAGTTATTTGCGGTCGGCGGTGACCAGGAATCCGCACGCCGTATCGGTATTCGCGTCGGTTTGCTGCATCTTTTTGCCTACGGATATCTCGGCGCGATGGCGGCGATTGGCGGGCTGGTGCAGGTGTATCGCGTCGGTGAAGTGGTGCCGAATGCACTGGTCGGCGGCGAGCTGGATGTACTGGCGGCGGCAGTGCTCGGCGGTGCCAGTCTCAACGGCGGCAAAGGCAGCGTGGTCGGCACCCTGATGGGCGTGTTCCTGATTGGCGTGCTGAAAAACGGCCTCAACCTGATCGGCGTTTCCAGTTACTTCATGAATATCGTCATCGGCGTGGTGATCGTCGCGGCCATCACCGTCACCCATTACAAGAAACGCAAAGAAACCGAAGTCGGCTTCGCCTGAGGAAAACCGCTATGTTCGCAAAAAGCAGAAATGTGAGTCTTAAAGCGAAGCCCGATGCGCGGCCTCGCCTGAAAATCGCTTCCCTGAAAATAGATAGCACGACATTGGGATTATCGCTGTTATTGCTGGTGGTGATCATCGGTTTCAGCCTGGCGATGCCGGGGCGGTTTTTCAGTGATGCCACCTTTATGAGCGTCGCCTTCCAGTTGCCGGAACTCGGTTTACTGACGCTGGCGATGTTTATCCCGATCCTCAGCGGTGGTCTGAACCTGTGCATTATCGCCACCGCTAACCTGACCAGTTTACTGATGGCATGGGTGTTTCTCACCTGGTTGCCGCCGGATGCCAGCATGGCGATGCAGGCGGTGTGGCTGACGCTGGCGCTGGTTGGCGCAATGATTCTGGCGCTGGTGATTGGCATGCTGACCGGCGCGCTGGTGGCGTATGTCGGCGCCCATCCGATTCTGGTGACGCTGGCGACCATGACCATGGTGAACGGCGTCGGCATCTACCTTTCACGCGGTGCGGCGATCAGCGGTATGCCGGACATCGTGCGCTTTATCGGCGCGGAAACCCTGCTCGGCGTGCCGGTTCCGCTGATTATCTTCCTGCTGACTGCAGCCTTAATCGCGGTGTTTTTAGAACGCACCCGCCTCGGTAAATACATCTACATGAGCGGCAGCAACATCAACGCCACCCATTTCAGCGGCGTGAATACCCACCGCGTGCTGATCGCCATCTACGTGATTTCCAGCATGTTATGCGTGATTGCCGGACTCATCATGATGGCGCGTTTCAACTCGGCGCGCATGGGCTACGGCGACTCGTATCTGCTGCTGACGGTACTGGCCATCATTCTCGGCGGCACCGATCCCAACGGGGGTTTCGGTAAAGTCGCGGGCGTGGTGCTCTCGCTGATTGTCCTGCAGGTGATTTCCACCGGCCTGAATCTGATGAACGTCAGCCCGCATTTCAGCCTGGCGATGTGGGGCGCGGTACTGATTGTGGTGCTGGCGCTGAAATTCTTCCGCAGCCGTTATCTGCAAAAAAGGGCGGGGCGAATGAGCGCTGCCAAAGCGCGGGCGGCTCAACCTTAAACAGTTTTTTAAAATTGCCTCTGACTTAGGAAAACATCATGGAATACAAAATTTCTCCGTCGCTGATGTGCATGAGCCTGATCGACATTAAACAGCAACTCGAGGTGCTGAACCGTCGCGCCGACATGCTGCACATCGACATCATGGACGGGCATTACGTCAAAAATATCACGCTGTCGCCGTTCTTTATTGAGCAGATCCGCCCGCATACGCCGCTGGTTCTGGACGTGCATATGATGGTGGAAAACCCGGCTGACTTTATCGAGCCGATAGCCCTTGCCGGTGCCGATTTTATCTGTCCGCACGCCGAAACCATTAACCGCGACGCGTTCCGCATCATCAACCAGATCCGTTCGCTGGGTAAAAAAGTCGGCGTGGTGCTCAACCCCGCGACACCGGTGGAATACATCCAGCACTACATTCATCTGCTGGATAAAATCACCGTGATGACCGTCGATCCGGGCTACGCCGGTCAGCCGTTCATCCCTGAAATGCTGGAGAAAATCGCGCAACTGCGTGATCTCAAACAGCAAAAAGGCTACCGCTATCTGATCGAAATCGACGGGTCCTGCAACCTGCGCACCTATCAGGATCTGATGGGCGCGGGCGCGGAAGTGCTGATCGTCGGCAGTTCCGGCCTGTTCACGCTGGACAACGATCTGGATGTTGCCTGGGACAAAATGCTCGATCAGATGCGTCAGGCGCGTCACGCAGCCTGAGGGCAGGAGAGCCGTATGCCGCACTTTCTTGGAGTGGATGTCGGGGGCACCAATACCCGTTTAATGCTGATGGACAGCCAGCAAAATTTTCGCGGCTACCACAAAACCCCTACCCAAAGCTGGGCGGGGCAGTCCGATCCGTTACAGGGGCTGGAAAACCTGATCACGGCGTATTTGCAGGAACAGGACCCGCATAATCAGGTGGCGCAGGTGATGCTCGGGCTGCCGGGCATATTGTCCCGCGACCGCCAGACCGTGCTGTCGCTGCCGTTTATCTCCGCGCTGGATAATCAGCCGGTAGCGGCGCTGCTCTCGCAACGTTTACACCTGCCGGTGGCGATGGACAAAGACGTTAACCATCTGATGTGGTGGGATTTAATGCAGCACGGCGCATTGCCGGATGTTGCCGTCGGGCTGTATCTCGGCACCGGGCTGGGCAACAGTTTGTGGATCCACGGTGATTTTTACCACGGCGCGCACGGCGGTGCGGGTGAACTCGGCCACATTCCGCTGGCGGGGAATCCGTTGCTTTGTCCGTGCGGCAAAACCGGCTGCGTCGAAACGCTGACGTCCGGCAACTGGCTGACCGGCTGGGCGCGGCAACATGCGCCGCAAACGCCGTTCGCTGACCTGTTTGTACGTCATGCCGGGCATGTGGATTTAACTGAATTTGTGGCACGTCTGGCGCGCACCGTCGCCAGCGAAATGAACATTCTGGATCCCGAATATCTGGTGCTGGGCGGTGGTGTGCTGGCGATGGAAAACTTCCCGCTGGCCGAACTGGAACAGCAGCTACGCAGCCATCTGCGCAGCCCGTATCCGGCGAACGGTCTGACCATTCATTTCAGCGCCGTCACCGACGAGACCGGTTGTCGTGGCGCGTGTCTGGCCGCACAGCGCGTTTTTCCGTCGCAGCCAGCTCTGGCCGCCGGAACATTTTCCTTCAGGAGAGAGGCATGAACAAAGGCAAGGTATGCGTATTTGGGTCTTTCAACCTCGATATCGTCGCAGGCATGGCGCGTTTCCCCAAACCGGGAGAATCCCTGATTGCCCGCAACAGCATGATGGGCGCGGGCGGCAAGGGCGCCAACCAGGCGGTCGCCGCACTGCGTGCCGGTGCGCGGGTGCATTACATCGGTAAAGTTGGTCGCGATGATTTCGGCATGTTTGCCCGCCGCCATCTCGACAGCGCCGGTTTCGACGCCGTCACGTTGTTCTCCACCAGCGAATGCCCGACCGGCAACGCGCTGATTTATGTCGCCGGAGCCGATGCCGAAAACATGATTGCCGTTGATCCGGGCGCCAACCTGACGGTCACCGACGAAGAAGTCGAACAATGCCGTCCGGCCGTCGCCGCCGCTGATATCCTGCTGACGCAGCTCGAAAATAATCTGCCTGCGATTGAAAAACTGATCGGCATCGCGAAGGAAAATGACACCTACATTATCCTCAACCCCGCGCCGTTCCAGCCGGTGTCCGACCATCTGCTGTCGCAGGTCGATTTACTGACGCCGAACGCCACGGAGTGCACGCTGCTGACCGGCATTGAAGTCCGCGATATTCCCTCTGCCCAACGCGCCGCCCACGCGCTGCACGCCAAAGGAATACAGGCGCTGATCATCACACTGGGCACGCAGGGCGCATTGCTTTCAGTCAACGGCGAAACGCAGATTATCCAGGCCTGTCCGGCGACCCCGGTCGACACCACTGGCGCAGGTGACGCCTTCAACGGCGCGCTGGCCTCCCAACTCGCAGCCGGCGCCACACTCTCCGAAGCCGCACAATTCGCATCCGCGTATGCTTCTGTATGTGTGGAAAGAGCAGGCGCGGCGGCATCGATGCCGACGTATGAAGAAGCGCGGGAGAGGATGGGGGTTGTGGTGGTTTGAAGCGGGTTTTCTTTTGCTCCTGCGAAAGCTGCAGGTTTTTCTTTACTCCTCCCCCTGCGAAGGGGGAGGTTGGGAGGGGGTTTTAAGGGCTTATACCTTCTGTCAAAGCACACTTCAACTTTTTGATTTTGCTTTAATACCCCACCCCAACCCTCCCCTTCGCAGGTGAGGGAGTCGACCGGCGTTATTCCTGCGAGACATCTTCCAGATTTCAAAGTAACTCCCTGTAAATCCATCCAGCCCATTTCATTCGAAAAATGGCAGGAATATAGTCGCTTCGCTGCGGCAAAATCCGTAGCCGGACTTGGAACTCCGAACATCTGGAACTGAAAAAACTTGTGTTTTTTCAGGGGCTACGTGCACACTCAATTCGTGGCTTAGGCAGGGCAATCTTAATGGTTGGCCGGTCGCTAGATCCGGAGTTCCAAACCTGCCTGAGTCACACCTTTAGTTTGGAACCTGAAGGCGTGATGAAATTCAAAATCTAGTACTGGAATAATCATCATGACTGACATGAATACCGAAACCACCCATCCCGAAAATTCCCTCACCGTTTTCCGTGCCCTGATTGCCGATTTGGATCTGAGCCATTTCACCGATCCCCAGCTTTACGATCTCGGCGCTGTCGCGTCTGAATCCGCTGAAGGGCTTTGCCAGGGTTTGCTGTGCCTGAGTGAAGGGCTGGAAAATAGCGAACTGTTGCCGCCGGAAGGCGTTTCGCAGGTGAGCGCCTATCTGAAAGCCTCTGCGCATCTGCTTCCGGCACTGTTTGAGTTGTCAGAGAAGGCGGGGATTGCGTTAACGAAAGCGAAAATGGGGGGGTAATCTTTTGCTCATCCCCATGCAAAAGCTGCGGGTTTTTCTTTGCTCCTCCCCCTGCGAAGGGGGAGGCCGGGAGGGGGTTTTAAGGGCTAACTCTTTTCAAAGCACACTTCAACTTTTTGATTTTGCTTTAATACCCCACCCCAACCCTCCCCTTCGCAGGGGAGGGAGTCGACTGCGTTATTCCTGAGAGACATCTTCCAGATTTTATCTTGAACGTTATTACAACTTTATTTTAACCATATATATAACAATTTACTCACACGTCCAAAATCAATGCGGAGGCATTGGCTGGGATCTAATAAAGATATTCTCAATTTAGATAAAGATTTATTATATTAAATTTGATGATGGTTATTATTGCATATAGTTAAGCGAAAGCATTACTGTGTCAGGCGATTGATTTTTAAATTACAAAGAGGTAGTGTTTGTATGGTGAATTTATTATTTCAATAAGGATATTTAAATGGCAATTCCAGCTTGTTTATGGTTGAAAGATGACGGCGGTGCGGAAATCAAAGGGTCTGTGGATGTAAATAATAGAGAAGGTAGTATTGAGGTCACAGGGTTTTCACATAATTTACGATTGCCAACAGACCCTTTAACCGGAAGCATTACAGCAACGCGTAATCATTCTGCGATGATTTTCCAAAAAGAGTTTGATTCATCATCACCTTATTTATATAAAGCGGTTTCAAAAGGCCAAACTTTAAATTCAGCAGAATTTAAATGGTATCATATCAATGATGCAGGGCAAGAAGTTGAGTATTTCAATATATTTATCGAAGGCGTTAAGGTTGTGAGCATTTCCCCGCAGATGCATGATATTAAAGATCCAACCAAAGAAAAGCACAATCATCTTGAAGTTGTTGAACTCCGTTACGAAAAAATAACGTGGAAACATTGCGATGGGAACATCATGTTCACAGACTCATGGAATGAAAGGGCGTAAATTATGTCCAGACACCCTGTAGAAGGTGTAAATCAACATCCTCCTTATGATATATCTGCAATCATCCCCCCAGGCATATCTATGAGTAATCATATGATAACGGCTCGTTTACACAAAGGTCCATCTGCATTAACTTATATATGGTTCTATAATCAGGTCAGGAATCATGGACCCTGGGACTATAAACAGTTGGGTGGAAAATATGAAAATTTCGGGAATTTTCATTACGGGGTTGTAGGAACAGCAGCAGGTATTTCACCTGGTGTTTTATTAAGAGGTGCTGGCGTGGCTCAAAAATTTTCAGGTACAAATGATCCTGAATGGGATTCTTATGAGGGACCAAACTCCCATTGGGATGATCCTAAAGATCAGACATGGATAAGAGCAGGAATTGATTATGCCAAAAGAACGGGTTTTTAGGAAAATATATATTTTCATCGTGTTGGTTATAGCTTTCCTGGGATATTTAATTAAGGTGGTATTAGATTTTTCACCTTATGAACAAACTATTATACGAAAGGAAAGTATAGGCGAGTTTAATACCCTTTATGTGACTGAAGGTAGTGCGGGTGCAACGACCCAAAATACGTATAAATATTATCTTTATCCATCTGTAAAAACAGAGAAAGAGTTTCTGGCGGATGTCAGAGATTATCCTTCTGTTCTTTTTACTTCAGATTCAAATGTCCAAATGCAATTGAAGGGCAGATATCTCTATTTTACAGTTAAAGGAACTATTTATAGTTTTACCAACCAATCTGATTCTGTCTTTATATACCTCAACTCAACCCCATTTTAGTGGGGTTTTATCCGCATGTTACCGTTCAATCTTAAACCCGACCTCTATTTTGTTCAGTAACAATGCTCATATTTCATTCAAATAACCATCACATTCCCGCCATGTAGCTGACACAAATGCAGGACAGGATAGGCACCTTATTTCGCTGACCGGTACCCTGTAATGCGCCGCACGTTGTTCCCTTATCTGATTTTGCTGCCGACGCTGATTTTTCTGTTTTTATTCACCTATTACCCCTTATTTCAGTCAGCGACGGACAGCCTGTTTGACAGTCGTCTGTCGTCAGACGCGCCGCCGTTTGTCGGTCTGCAAAACTATCTGCGCCTGATCCAGGATTCAGTCTTCTGGCGCGCGCTGCTCAATAATCTGGCGTACATCCTGATGACCGTGGTGCCCGGCATTATTCTTGCGCTGCTGCTGGCGGTTGCGCTGTGGGAAAACACCTCGCTGAACCGCTGGCTGCGTACCGCGTTTTTCTTCCCGATGATTATCCCGCTGGTCAGTGCCGCCACCTTGTGGTTGTTCATTTTCATGCCCGGTATGGGGCTGCTGGATTACTACCTGGCGAAAGCATTCGGGCCGATGAATAACAATTATCTCGGTATGAGCAACAGTGCGCTGATTGCACTGAGCGTGATCGGCGTGTGGAAATTCGCCGGTTATTACATGCTGTTTTTCCTCGCCGGATTGCAGTCGATCCCCGCCTCTGCACGCGAAGCGGCATTGATGGAAGGGGCGTCGCGCCCGCAGGTTTTCTTCTATATCACGCTGCCGCTGCTGCGCCCGACCATCAGTTTTGTGGTCACTATCGCGCTGATTTATTCGATTACCCAGATAGATCACGTCGCAGTGATGACACAGGGCGGGCCGAATAACGCCACTACCGTCTTGCTGTATTACATCCAGAGTCTGGCGAATGACACCCATGATTTAGGCAAAGCTTCGGCGGCGACATTCCTGACGCTGGTGTTGCTGTTTGGTTTTTCGATGCTGAATCTGCGTGTGCTGGAAAGAGGAGCTCACTATGAGCGTTGAAACGTCTGAAGCGCCGGTGATGACCGGTAAAAAATTGCGGGCGGGCGTGCGTTCGCCATCGATGTTATTGCGCGGTGCGCGCCGTTCGACACTGCCGGTTTTACTGCTGTGCGCGGCCTTTTTATGGATGGCGCCTTTCCTGTGGATGCTGTCGTCAGCATTCAGTGAAAGCAGTTTTTCGCCGGATATGGCCTCGCTGTTGCCGCGCTTCCCGCTGACGTTGCAAAACTTCCGTGATGCGTGGGACAGCGCCGACTGGCTGCGGCTTTATGCCAATACTATTTTCTTCTCCTTCGGCACCTTTCTGGTTCAGCTGGTGACGATCACCACTGCCGGTTACGTGTTCGCATATCACGAATTTCGCGGCAAACAGACGCTGTTCTACCTGCTGCTGATCCAGCTGATGATCATGCCGGTGATTATGATGGTGCCGAACATGATGATCCTCAAACAGTTCGGGCTGCTCAATACATTGACCGGCGTGATGATGCCGTATTTCGCCTCAGCGTTTGGCGTATTCCTGATGCGTCAGGCGTTTCTCAGCATTCCCCGTGAAATCGAAGAAGCCGCGCTGATGGAGGGCTGCCGCTGGTGGCAGGTGGTGTTCCGCGTGCTGATCCCGATGTCGTGGCCCGCCATCCTCGCCTTTGCCACTGTCAGCATTACCTATCACTGGAATGAATACCTGTGGCCGCTGATGGTGCTTAACGATCCGGACAAACAGGTGCTGACCGTCGGACTGGTGTCTTTCGCGATGGGTGCGGAATCGGGCGGGCAGTGGGGCTTAATTACTGCCGGAACGCTGATGGTGTGCCTGCCGCTGATGCTGGCGTTCATTATTTTTCAGAAACAGTTCCTGAAAAGCTTCGGCTTCTCGGGCATCAAATAAAGGAGTCATCCATGTTTTTAGCTCAGATTTCTGACATGCACTTTCGCAGCCACGGCCGCAAACTGTATGACTTTATCGACGTGAACGGCTGTAACGCCGAAGTGGTCAGCCAGCTTAACGCGCTGGAAGAACAACCGGATGCGGTGGTGATCACCGGCGATATCGTTAACTGCGGTTTGCCGCAGGAATATGAGGTGGCGCGCCGCACGCTGGGCAACCTGCGCTATCCGTTGTTTATCATTCCCGGCAACCACGACGACAAAGCGCAGTTTCTGGAAGCGCTGCATCCGCTGTGCCCGCAGCTCGGTACCGACCCGCAAAATATGCGTTACGCCATCGATGATTTCCCGATGCGTCTGCTGTTTGTCGATTCCAGCCTGGCCGGAGAATCGAAAGGATACCTGACGCTCGAAACGCTGGCGTGGCTGGAAGGTCAGCTGGAGCAGGGCGGCGATAAACCGACGGCGGTGTTTATGCACCATCCGCCGGTGAAAGTGGGTTCGGCGCAGATGGACGCGATTTCCTGCGAAAACGGCGATCAGCTGCTGGCGCTGATCGACCGTTTCCCGTCGCTGGTTCGCGTGTTCTGCGGCCACACGCACCGCCTGATTTTCACCCAGTACAAACAGGCGATCATCACCACCATTCCCGGCACGGTGCATCAGGTGCCGTATTATCATCACAATCCGGCACCGTTTTATAACCTCGAACCGGCGGCCTGCGTGATGCACCGTCTGGTGGATAACACCGGGCTGGTCAGCTATCTGCATCCGCTGTCGCAATATCCGGGGCCGTATCTGTATGACGCGCAAATCAGTTGCCCGGCGGATGAGCAATGATGTCTGGCATTCGTCTGGAAAATATTACCAAACAGTTTGAAGGCAGCACGGCGGTGAATAAGCTGTCGCTGGAGATTGCCGACGGCGAATTTCTGGTGCTGGTCGGGCCGTCGGGGTGTGGCAAAAGTACCTTGCTGCGCCTGCTGGCGGGTCTTGAAGAGGTCAGCGACGGGCGCATTATGCTCGACGGCAATGACATCTCCGGGCTGTCGCCGCGCGAACGAAATTTCTCAATGATCTTCCAGAACTACGCGCTGTTCCCGCACATGACCGTGGAACAGAACATCACCTTTGGCATGCGTATGCGCAATGAGCCGAAAGATCAGCACCAGGCGCGGGTGGATCGTGTTGCCGGATTATTACAACTGGAGCCGTTGCTCAAACGTAAACCCGGTAAGTTATCCGGCGGCCAGCGTCAGCGTGTGGCGATGGCGCGCGCCATTGTGCGCGATCCGAAGCTGTTTCTGATGGATGAACCGCTGTCGAATCTCGATGCGCGGCTGCGCACGGAAGTGCGTGACGGCATCATGCAACTGCATCAGCAACTGAAAACCAGCACCGTTTATGTCACTCACGATCAGATGGAAGCCATGACCATGGCGGATCGGATCGCCGTGCTGGATAAAGGCCATCTGCAACAAATTGGCGCGCCGGAAACGCTGTACGCGCATCCGGCCAACCTGTTTGTCGCCGGATTTATCGGCACCCCGTCGATGAATCTGTTTTTGCTGCCGTGCGCCGCTGGCGTGCTGACAGTCGAAAACCAGCCGGTCCGTCTGCCGCAAACTGAACATGCGCAGGCGCTCGATGAGGTGTATCTGGGCATCAGACCCGAACATATCAGCGACCGGCCGGTGGAAGGCGAAAGCCTGCAATTGCAGGCGACGCTGACCTATCGCGAGCTGCTCGGCGCGGAGTATCTGTGCCATGCCGACACGCCGCTCGGGAAAATCCGTTACGTACGTAAAAACCAGCTGCGGGAAAACAGCGGGGACATTCCACAACCCGGCGACCGCATTACTTTGTATTTCTCTTTGCACGACCTTCATCTTTTTTCAGGCCAAAACCAGCAGAATCTGCACCGGGAGAATCACCATCATGCGTAAAGTATCTGTGCTGGCGCTCGCCATCGGCTTTATTGCCGCAGGTACGGCGTCCGCCAAAGAAAATATCGATTTCATGTTCCCTGCACCGGTTGACGGCAAGCTGACCATGGAAATGACCCGCGTTATCAAAGAGTTCAACCAGTCACAAAATGATGTGGAAGTGCGCGGGATATTTACCGGCAGCTATGACACCACCAAAGTGAAAGCTGAAGCGGCAGCGAAATCTGGCCAGCCACCGGCGCTGGTGATCATGTCCGCTAACTTCACGGCGGATCTGGCGATCAAAAACGAAATTCTGCCGATGGACGAACTGTTCAAATTCGGCGACCAGAAAGCCACGCCGTTCCTGACGCAAAACTTCTGGCCTGCCATGCGCCAGAACGCTCAGCTTAACGGCGTCACTTACGCGATCCCGTTCCATAATTCGACGCCTATTCTCTATTACAACAAAGACATGTTCGCCAAAGCGGGCATTACCGCGCCGCCGAAAGACTGGGATGAATTGCTGGAAGACTCGAAAAAGCTGACGGATTCGGCGAAAGGTCAGTGGGGGATCATGTTGCCATCGACCAACGATGACTACGGCGGCTGGATTTTGTCGGCACTGACCCGCGCCAATGGCGGCCAGTATTACAACGCCGATTATCCGGGCGAAGTGTATTACGACAAACCATCCACCCTGGGCGCGCTGCGCTTCTGGCAGAATCTGGTATACCGCGACAAAGTGATGCCGTCGGGTGTGCTGAACTCCAAGCAAATCAGCGCGGCGTTCTTTTCCGGCAAACTCGGCATGGCGATGCTGAGCACCGGTGCACTGGGCTTTATGCGTGAAAATACCAAAGATTTTGAGCTGGGCGTGGCGATGATGCCTGCCAAAGTGCGTAACGGTGTCACCATCGGCGGGGCGAGTCTGGTGAGTTTTAAAGGCATTTCCGATGACCAGAAAAAAGCGGCTTACACCTTCCTGCAATATCTGGTCAGCCCGAAAGTGAACGGTGCCTGGAGCCGCTTTACCGGCTATTTTTCACCGCGTATGGCGTCTTATGACACACCGGAAATGAAAGAATATCTGGCGAAAGATCCGCGTGCGGCGATTGCGCTGGAGCAGCTGAAGTACGCCTATCCGTGGTATGCGACGTATGAAACCGTGGCGGTGCGTCAGGCGATGGAAAATCAGCTGGCGGCGCTGGTTAATGATGAGAAAGTCACGCCGGAAGCGGCGGCGGCACAGGCACAGAAAGACGCCGACACCATCATGAAACCTTATGTGGAATCAACGGCACTGACTGTTCCAAAGTAGGTGATCTCGCTCCTTCCCCTTTACGAGGGGAAGGAGCAAAAAAATTACTTCAGCCAGCCCTGCTGGTGGGCGTTGTCCAGATGGCTGCGGATATGCAGCCACAGTTCAGGATGGATATCGGCGATAAAGGCATTACGGGCTAACACCTGCTCCAGACGGATATTGTTCTCCACCCAGCTCTGCCCCTGATTATTCAGGTTCATGATCATCGGCATCACGCGGTCGATCACCAGCGCAAAGCGCGCTTCCGGGGTTTCACCCGCTTCGTATTCATTCCACAAATCCAGGAATTGTGTGTTCAGCGGTGCAGGCAGCAGGCCGAACAGGCGTTTCGCGGCAATGATTTCCTGATCGTGAACTGCTGCGCGGGCAGCGAGATCGTAAACCAGCACATCACCGGCATCGATTTCGACGATGTCGTGGATCAAAGCCATACGGATGACTTTATTGATATCAACGCCTTCCGGTGCGAAAGGGGCCAGGGACATTGCTGCCACGGCGAAATGCCAGCTATGTTCTGCGGAGTTTTCCTGACGCTCAGTGCCTAACACTTTGGTGCGACGTTGCACGCTTTTCAGTTTGTCGATTTCCATCAGGAACTGAAAAACTTCGGTCATTGCGCCGAAATTCAGCGGGGTAGTGGCTGCAGACATACTAAAACCTTAGTCATATTGACGGCATGGTAAACGGCGTTATTTCACTTTTCCGCTACACCTTAGTCGCTTGATATAAAAAAATCATGTTTTTGGGTGCGGAAAATGCATGTGTCTCAAAAATGTAATCTGAATGAATTATAAACAAATTGAATGAATTGAAGGGCTTCACACAACGGGGTGAATGAAATGATGATCTGCCTAAGAGACTGTTACATCAGATAATACTCATTTTAAGCTTACAGATGTACACTGGAATGGTTCTCAGTTAATCTGATTCTGTTGAACCGTTTTATTAACAATCATTTTCCCTTTTTTGTCTTGAGGATTCTCAACGTATGGGTAAGTTGTCTCCATCCCCACAGGGATATCCGTGGGCCGAAGAAATTGCCAACAGCCTGAGTCACGGCGTTGGTCTGGTTTTCGGGATTGTCGGACTGGTGTTGTTACTGGTTCAGGCGACAGGCGATAACGCCAGCGCCATGGCGATCACCAGTTATAGTTTGTACGGCGGCAGCATGATTTTGCTGTATCTGGCCTCCACGCTGTATCACGCGATACCGCATCAGAAAGCCAAATACTGGCTGAAAAAACTTGATCACTGCGCGATTTATTTGCTGATCGCCGGAACCTACACGCCGTTCCTGCTGATCGGGCTTAACTCCCCGCTGGCAAAAGGATTAATGGCGGTGATCTGGGGGCTGGCACTGTTCGGCGTGATTTTTAAACTGGCATTCGCGCACCGTTTTGAGGTGCTTTCGCTGGTCACCTATCTGACGATGGGCTGGCTGTCACTGATTGTGATTTACCAGCTTGCGACCACACTTTCTCTTGGCGGTGTGATATTGCTGGCGCTGGGCGGCGTGATATACACGCTGGGCGTTATTTTCTACGCCTCGAAACGTTTTCGGTTCGGCCACGCGATCTGGCACGGATTTGTGCTTGGCGGCAGTGCCTGCCACTTTTTAGCCATCTATTTTTATGTCTGATGTGTTTAATTCAATTCAGTAAAGGAAAAGCGGAGCCTGATGCTCCGCTTTTTTGTGCCTGCTATTTCTTACCCGCGTCGTCCGACCACCATTGCACCAGTGAAGGCACCGGCCGCAGATCGTAATGCGCTTCGCCCAGCAGATGATTGAGAATTTTCGCCGATCGCCACGCAGTCAGTGTCAGTTGCCCCTCGGCGCTGCCGTGGCTGTGAATACCGGCATTCACCGCGTAAATGCGGTTCTGCTCCGGGCCGTCCCAGCGCAGATTGAAATTCGGCTGCAGCGGCAGATGCTGCTCGCGGTCATAAGGAATACGATCCAGCAATGGCTCGAGATAATCCGGCAAACCGGGACGGTAGCCGGTTGCCAGGATCACAATATCGGCACTGAAATGTTCCTCGCATTTTTCCAGCCCGTGTTTTGCCTGCAAACTGAAATCGCCGGCCGCATTACGCACGATATGATCCAGTGCACGGTGCGGCAACAAACGCACGTTACGCCGCTGATGCAGCACGTCGAAACGGTGATAAAGCTGCTTGTAGATGTCTTCCAGCGTGTGATAACTGATGCCATCAGAGGGCAGTTTTTGTGTTTCGATTTCCTGCTCGCGCACCTCTTCCGGCAGCGTATAAAAGTAATTCACATACTCCGGCGTGAAATATTCATTGGTGAAAATGGATTCATCCAGCGGCTGGAAGTTAGGGCGTCGTGATATCCAGCTCAGTTCGGTGAACTCGCCCCAGTGGCCGCTCAGCGCGTTGAGAACGATGTCGGCACCGCTTTGTCCGCCGCCGACAACGACCACACGTTTACCGGTGAAATCTGGCTCACGTAGTTCTATTTCTGCGGCGTGAAAACAGTTATCACCCAGCGCCGCCCGTGCCGGTTTTGGGATCCACGGCGCATGGCCGGTGCCGAGGCAAATATTGCGCGCGCGGTGCTCGCCTTTTTCACTCTGTACGATAAATTCCTGTCGCTTATCGTCGAAATCAATGCGCTCAACCGGTTCGGAAAAATGCAAACCCGCAATGCGGTCACACGCCCAGCGCAGATAGTCGGAAAACTCATCGCGGCTGATGATCAGCTGTTCCGTGGCCAGAAAACGGTAAATCTTCTTCTGATCAACCAGATAATTAATAAACGAAAATTCGCTGCGCGGCGCAACGGTAGTGACCAGATCCTGCAGGACGTAGGTCTGCATGGTCGCCGTGGGTAATAACATACCGGGATGCCAGCTGAATTCCGGGTTAGCATCAAAGAAAGCGGCGTTGAGTTTTTCTGTGTCTTTTGCCATGGCGGCGAGACTTAAATTAAAGGGGCCGATACCAATACCAATTAAATCCTTCACGGGCATCTTTCTGTTCCTTATGTTTTTAGGATATTTTGGAAACGACGTTATTAAGCATAGGTCAGCCGACAGCGGCTGACATTTTTCTCGATAACTTATCGAAATATTCCTAAACTCAGTCAGTTCGCCCTCTCTTTCTTAATGATTTAAAAGGATTTGCTATGACCCGCCTGCGCCGTTTTAAACAAGTTGATGTGTTCACCGCTGAGCCACTCAAAGGCAATGCATTGGCCGTGATATTGGATTCGGAAGGACTGACGGATGCCGAAATGTTTGCGATGGCCCGCTGGACCAATCTGGCGGAAACGGCGTTTGTGCTCAAACCGGTTTCACCCGAAGCGGATTACCGTGTGCGGATTTTTACGACCGACAAAGAGCTGCCGTTCGCCGGACATCCGACGCTGGGCACGGCGTACGCGCTGTTGCAAAGCGGGCTGAAGCCAAAAAACGCGGGATATCTGGTGCAGGAATGCGGTGTCGGGCTGGTGCAGGTGAAGCAACTGGCAGATGGCGGTCAGGTATTTTCCGCGCCGCCTGCGCAGATGAAACCGCTGGCGGCTGAACATCACACCTTGCTGGAAACCGCGCTGCGCGGCGGTAATATTCAGGCTGATGTCATGCCGGTTGCGGTTGATATGGGCATCATCTGGCTGGTCGTACGGATGGAAAGTGCGCAGGATTGCCTGAACATCACCGCCGATGCCGCGGCAGTCAGCCAGCTACAAAAACAACTCGGGATTAACGGTATCGCGGTGTACGGTTTACACGATAAAAATGGCCCGGCGGATTATGAAGTGCGGGCGATTATCGATGAGGACGGTGTGCTGAAAGAAGATCCGGTCACTGGCAGCGCCAATGCCTGTCTGGCCCGGGTGCTGAAAGCGGCGAATTTCCCGGATGGCGCTCACATGGCACAAACTTACCGCGTGCGTCAGGGCACCAAACTCCAGCGCGATGGCCGCGTGACGGTCACGTTTGTGGATGGCGAACCCTGGATCGGTGGCGATACCTGTACGCTGATCGACGGCACGTTAGATCTCTGATCAGCGGGGCGTCAGCCCGTGCTGTGCTGTCTGTAACAGATGAATAAATGCCTGCATGTACGGCGTGGCGTTCAGGTTATGGCGGTGCAGCAGCCAGGTGCGGTTTTTTACCGTCGCGCCGTCCACGTTAATCGGGCGGCGGTAAAAATGCTCCGGCAGCGGTAAATAAGTGGCGACAATCGCGTAACCCAGCCCGTGTTCCACCATCGCCATGCACACTTCCAGTTTGTCGACTTCCATCGTGACAGTCGGCGCATGGGAAAAGTTGGCATTCCACCAGCGCTCAATCAGTTGTGTCACGTGCGGGCCGTGATGAATTTTTATCTGCGGCATGTGCGGCAGCAGGGCGAAATCAAAATCCTGACTGTTGATCAGCACGTAATCATCTTCCTCAATCAGATGCTTGCCTTCCTTCCAGTTAAAATCGTCCTTGACCAGCGCCATATCAATTTCCCCGCGCAACAGTTTCTGAATGATTTCCTCGCTAAAACCACTCATCAGATTCACGCGGATCCCCGGATGCGTCTGCCGGAACTGGCTGAGTAATGGTGGCAGACGGTACGCTGCATAGTTGCTCGACACGCCCAGCGAAATCTCTCCCTGCTGTTCCTGATCCAGACTGTGCAGATTGAGTTTCAGTTGCTGTAAATCGTTGAGCACGGTCAACGCGTGTTGCGCGAGATATTCCCCTTGCGCGCTGAAAACCAGTCCTTTTTGTCCTTCTTCAAACAGACGGATCGCCAGCTTGCGTTCAATCTGGCGCAAACGGTAACTGAGTGCGGGCTGAGAGGTATAAAGCTGCTCTGCCGCCCGGGTAATGTTTTTATGCTGATATACCGCCCGCAATATCAGCCAGTCTTTCTCGTTCATCGTTTTCCGCTGCCAGTAAAATCCCTCAGTCATAAAATAATTTTTGCGTAAAAGACGCAACAGATAAAAAGGCTCAATTTGACCGAAAACGTCAAAAGCCCTATTTCTGTAAGGCACAGAGACGACTTATCGCAGTGCCAGATTGTATTCATCCGAAAATATTTTTTGGTTTTTTGCACCATCGCAGGGAATAAACATGTCGAATTGCACTACATCAGTTCATCACGCCGGGGAACAGAAAACTCAGATTATTGCGGCTGTGGATTCACTCGCCGCGCAGGCCAGCGCGCTGGCAATGAATATTCATGCCAACCCTGAACTCAGCTTTGAGGAAGTCGAATCCGCAGCGGCACTGATTGCACCACTGCGCGCGGCGGGGTTTGAGATTGAGGAACAACCTGGCGGCCTGGCGACGGCATTTCGTGCAACCTATGACAGTGGCAAGCCGGGTCCGGTGATCGCGTTGCTGGCGGAATACGATGCGCTGAAGGATCTGGGGCATGCCTGCGGACATAACCTGATTGGCACGGCATCCGTGACGGCCGCGCTGGCGCTGAAACAGCAATCGCATCTGCTGACCGGCAAGCTGGAAGTGATCGGCACACCGGCAGAAGAAGAGGGCGGCGGCAAAATTATTCTCAGCGAGAAAGGCATTTTCGACCATGTGGACGCCGTAATGATGTTCCATCCGCGCGACAAAACCATGGTGGTGCGCGGCGGGCTGGCGTGTGTCGATGCGGTGTTTAAGTTCTATGGCAAAGCGGCGCATGCGGCGTCGGCACCCCAAAATGGCATCAGCGCACTCGATGCGGTGATCCACACTTTCAACGGCATTAACGCCCTGCGTCAAATGTTCACCGACGATGTGCGCGTGCACGGCATCATTTCCGACGGCGGCAGCGCGACCAATATTGTTCCGGCTTATGCGGAGGCGAAGTTCCTGATGCGGGCCAGTACGGTCAGAGGGCTGAGCATTGTTAAACAAAAAGTGTTTGATGCGGCACAAGGCGCGGCGCTGATGGCCGGTGCGCGGCTGGAAGTTGAAGAAGGGCTGACCTACGCCGAGCGCAATAACAATCTGACGCTGGCGGAATACTTTAAACAGAATCTGGACATTCTGGGTGTGGAAGTGGTTCCGCCGCCGCTCAGTGGCGGGATCGGTTCTTCGGATATCGGCAATGTCAGTCAGATAACAGCGGCGATCCACCCGTATATCCGTATCGGTGATGTGCTGCCGCATACACCGGAATTTGCCAAAGCGGCCGGTTCCGGGGCCGGTTTGCAGGCCATGTTGCAGGCGGCAAAAGCGCTGGCGATGACGACAGTGGATTTGTGTCAGGACGGCGCAAAACTTCAGGCCGTGCGGGAAGAGTTTTTAAACTGGAAGTCTCATTTTTAACTTAACAATCAAAATAATAACCTTGGGTAAGAGGACAGGATAATGATGAAAAAAACACTGGCGGCTGCCGTTATGGCACTGACGTTTGGCAGTGCGCTGGCACATGCCGAAGGCGAAACTTTGCGTGTCGGCGCAGATTTAAGTTATCCGCCATTCCAGTTCCGTGATGCGGCGGGCACGCCGACCGGCTTTGAAATTGACGTCACCAATGCCATCTGCAAAGAGATGAAAGTGAAATGTGACTATGTGGTCAGCAGCTTTGACGCTGAAATTCCTTCGCTGATCGCCAAAAAAGTGGATTTCATTTCGCCGCAGGGTGCGACCGAAAAACGTCGCAAAGTGATCGACTTCAGCGATTTTGTGTATCACATCCCGACCAAACTGGTGGTGCAAAAAGGCAGTCCGCTGTTGCCGACGCCGGAATCGTTGCAGGGCAAGCGTATCGCGGTTCAGCAGGGGTCGATTCAGGAAATGTATGCCAATACTTTCTGGCAGCCGAAAGGGGTGGATGTGGTGGCATATGCCGATCAGGACACCATTTATCAGGATCTGGTGGCCGGTCGTTTAGACGGCGCGCTCAGCCCGGCGGTGGCGGTGACCTTTGGTTTCCTCAACAAACCGGAAGGCAAGAATTTTACCCTGACCGGCCCGGAAGTGCGCGACGACAAACTGTTCAGTATCGGTTCGTCGTACGGTCTGCGTAAAGGCGACGACCATATCAAAAAACTGCTCAATGACGGGCTGGCGAAAATCATTGCCGACGGCACCTGGGAAAAGATTAAGACGCAATACTTCGGTCCGCTGGATATATCCGTTCATCAGGAAAAGGCTAAATAATCATGAGTTTGTGCCCGCCTGTTCGTGAGCATTTGTTACCGCTGATGGATGACCTGTTGCGCGAGTTTTCCGGGTTGCACCGGCTTTCCGGCTGCGATGATGCACAACGGGCGGCGCAGCACATGGTGTCTGTGTTGCAGGATCACGGACTGGATGCGCGGCTGATGCAGTGCCCGCTGTATCTCAGCGATCCCCTGGCCGGAAGATTGCGGCTGCCTGAATTTCCGCAATGGCAGTGCGACGCCAAAACCCGTTCGTTCTCGGCCCATTTTCCGCAGGGCGTGGAAGCACAGGGTTATCACGATGACGGCGCCTGTCAGCCGCGTACCGATCTTGAATGGCAACGTTGGGCGCAGGACGTAAAAGGCAAAATTGTGATTGCGGGGCAGGGCTTTGAAGATTACGTGCAACGCCTGTGCGCTGCAGGTGCCGCCGGACTTATCCATATCTGGGGGTCGGCTGAAACCGCACTGCATGAAGAAACCGTCGGGCCGGTCTGGGGGACGCCGGAACCGGATGATTTTCTGCGTTATCCGCGCTTGCCGGTGATTTCCGTTAATCATCAGGATGGTCAGCGTTTGCTGGTGCAGTATCAGCAACACCCGCTGATGACGCTGGAAATCGCCACGGAACTGAATTTTCACGTTGCTGAATGCGGCATGCCGGTGGTGGAGATTCCCGGCCATTCGCCGGAGTTCGTTCTCCTTTCCTCACATTATGATTCCTGGCACGAAGGCGTCACGGATAACGCGACCGGTAATGCGCTTTGTCTGGCGATGGCAATTCATATTCATCAGCAACCACAAACGTTGCTGCGCGGACTGCGGATTATCTGGTGGCCCGGCCATTCCAACGCCCGTTATGGTGGCTCGGCCTGGTACGCTGACAACTACCGCCAGCAACTGAAACAGCATTGCGTGGCACATATTAACGTCGATTCACCGGGGTGTAAGGATGCGGTGAATGTTGTGCTCAATGCCAGTGGTGCGGAATCACAGACCTTTTTAAATGCGGCGGTGAAAGCCGTGACCGGTGAACCGGCGCAGCGCATTACCCCCCTGGGCAAAGGCGGCGATCAGTCATTCTGGGGGTGCGGTCTGCCACTGCATTTTGCCTTTCGTGAAGTCCCGCTGGAAAAAAACAGTCAGTCGCCGGGCAGCGGCGGCGGCTGGTGGTGGCACACGCAAGACGACACTTACGATAAAGTGGATCTGAATATTCTCTGGCGCGATACGCAAATCCACGCGCACTGGCTGGAAGGCCTGCTGACACAACCCGCGCTGCCGCTTGATCCGCTGGCTTACCTGAACGGTTTGCAGCAATCGCTGGCAGAACTCGCCGCCATAATTTCACCTGAATTTGATCTCTTTACCGTGGCTGAAAAATTACAACAATTACAGCCTGTTTTGAGCGAACTGACCACGAACTGGCAGGCGGATCCGCAGACCTGGCAGCGGCAACTGAAACAGGCGATCGCCGGTTTACATCGCCTGCGTTACAGCTCCGTGGATGACTTCCATTACGATCTGAGTTATCGCGGCGGTGCGTTCCCCGGTTTTCAGGAACTGGCTGCACGGCGGGAAGATACCTCGCCGGAAATGTGGCTGATGATGGCAACGCGCTTTCGCCGTCAGCGTGACCGTGCGCTGGCGCTGCTGGACAGCGTGGAGGCTATTTGTCGCTCATGACCAGCAGATACCGGCAGGGCTTGGTGCCGGGATTACTGAATGTGATGGGCAAATCAACGCCGAACGTCAGCGCATCACCCGCGGTTAACGCATATTTTTCATCACCATAATCAATCGTCAGCGACCCCTCCACCATCCATAAACGTTGTTTATAGGCCTGATGGCTCCAGCCCGGATAACTGACGCGAGCCGCCGCTGGCAGCGTAATTTCGACCAGTTCCGCGCCGCCGTTTTCCTCATGCGCCGTCACCTGACGGCGCAGATAACCGATATCCGGATCCTGCCAGACTTCCTGCTGCGCCAGCGGGCGCAAGGGTGCAGGCTGCTCGTTATCTTCTGACAGCAACTGCGCCAGCGACACGCCCAGACTGGCCGCGAGGCGGCCTAACAGACTGGCGCTCGGGCTGCTGTCCTGCCGCTCAATTTTCGAAATCATTGCCTTACTGACGCCCGAACTGCTGGCCAGTTGTTCGAGGCTTAAACCCTGAGATTTTCGCAAAGCCTGCAGGCGCGTGGCGATCAATTGGTCGATTGACATGAGGTAAGTTCCGTTGTTTACTTTTGTGGAAATAATTCTACTATAGTGGAATTAAACGCATAACGGAAGCCACCGGGGAACGACTGATGAAAATGATTACCTGCACTGAACGCCAGCATGCTGTCGCAATTTTGGATATCTTTAATGATGCGATTCTGACATCTACGGCGCTTTATGATTATAAGCCACGCCATATCGACAGCATGACATCGTGGTTTGCCACTAAACTGACCCATAACTTTCCGGTGATTGGGCTGGAAGACGCGCAGGGGACGTTACTGGGTTTTGCCAGTTATGGCACGTTCCGCGCCTGGCCTGCGTATAAATATTCGGTCGAGCATTCGATTTATATCCATAAAGATCATCGTGGAAAAGGGTTGGGAAAAATCCTGCTAAGCGCACTGGTGGAAGCTGCCCGTGAACGGGGCGTGCATACGCTGATTGGCGCCATTGATGCGGCTAACAGTGGCAGTATTGCCCTGCACGAAAAAAATGGATTCAGTCATACCGGCACGATTAAACAGGCGGCTTTCAAATTTGATCGCTGGCTGGATCTGGCTTTTTATCAGATGATCCTCGAAACGCCCTTAAAACCGGTTGCAGGCTGAGGGCGCCGCGCTGAATGAGAAAGCAAGAGCCGGAGGGCGCGGGTGTTCACGGCGATTTATGCTGGCAGTTATCCAGTCGCAAACGTGAGGCATAAAATGTCAGGTAAAACAGAAGTCATCAAAGATAAGGCATGGGGAAATATTGCCTGTGTGCAGAGCCAGGATCCTCGCTGGCAGGCGGTCGTCAACTGTGATGCGAATGCGGATGGTAAATTTGTTTATGCGGTAAAAACCACCGGAATTTACTGCGCACCGTCGTGTCCGTCGCGGCAGCCTAATCCGGAAAATGTTATTTACTTTGATGATGCCGAAGCCGCAGAACAGGCAGGATTCCGTCCCTGCAAGCGTTGCCGTCAGGGGCTGATTTCACTGGCGCAGTTTCATGCTCAGCGTGTGGCTCAGGCCTGCCGGTTGCTGGAACAATCAGCCGACATGCTGACGCTGAATCAGCTGGCTGCCAAAGTGGGCATCAGTGCATATCATTTTCATCGCCTGTTTAAAGCACAAACCGGCGTGACACCTAAAGAGTACCAACAGGCGCAGCGAGCACGCCGGGTACGTGAAAAACTGGCAGATTCTGCGACGGTCACCGAGGCGATCCACGCGGCGGGCTATCCTTCTGATGGCCGGTTTTACGAAACCTCCGTGGCGACACTGGGTATGACGCCGCAAAATTTCCGCTCCGGCGGCCGTGATGTACGCGTCTGGTTTGCCATCGGTAAATCTTCTCTCGGCGATATACTGGTCGCCGAAAGTCAGCGGGGGATCTGCGCCATTTTGCTGGGAGATGACCCTGAAAAGCTGATTAACGAACTGCAAAACAGTTTTCCGCAGGCAGAATTACTGGGCGGTGATCCGGATTTCGAGCAGCGTATTGCCCTGGTCGTCGGCTTTGTGGAAGCGCCAGAGATGGGTCTGGATTTGCCGCTGGATATTCGCGGCACGGCTTTCCAGCAGCGTGTCTGGCAGGCATTGCGTGATATTCCGCCGGGAACAACAGCCAGCTATGCCGAGATCGCCAACAAAATTGGCTCGCCGAAATCCGTCCGCGCAGTGGCCGGGGCCTGCGCCGCGAACCTGCTGGCGGTCGCCATCCCCTGCCATCGGGTGGTGAAAACCGGTGGCAATATTTCCGGTTACCGCTGGGGGGTAGAACGAAAACGCAGTTTGCTGGCGCGGGAAGAGAAGGGCTGACTATACTGAGCAGACTTTATGATCTCATGAACTTTTTTATAACGAGGGATGCCGTGCCAGCCTGCACTTTACGGATTGCTGAACCCAAAGATATCGATGCTCTTGCTCAATTACATGTTGCCATCTGGCGTGATACTTATCGTGAGCTTGCTCCTCCGGAGGCTTTTGTGGCTCTCGATGTACCGCGTCGGCAAGCATTCTGGCAGGATAAATTTGCACATCCTGCTGACGGTCAGGGCATTTTTATTGCGGAAACTGATGGAGCATTCGCCGGATTTTGTCTGGCTTCGGCTTCCTCAAACCCGGAATTTGGCGACATGGCAGAAATCAAATTTCTGTATGTTTCTCCGGCATTTAAACGTCGGGGAATTGGCCGACTGTTGATCGCCAAAGCCGCAAAGCATCTTTCCGCTGAAGGTTTTCGCAGCGCAGGGTTGGGCGTTGTCGAAGGAAACGAACCGGCCATTCGTTTTTACCAGGCTTTAGGTGGCCGCGAAGCCGGACGATATACCGATGCCGGGCCACTCTGGCGCTCGCCTAACATAATCTATGCGTGGCCTGATATTACCGTGCTGACTGCACTGTAAATTCCCCTGGCGGTCAAACCCCCGCCTGCGTCAGTGAATAGCGCAGGCAATATTCACCCACGCAGTGTTTCCAGCCGTTGTTTTTGCTGACCTTCCGGCGTGAAATTATCTGCGCTTAACCAGCGTTCAAACGCAGCTTTCGACGCTGGCCATTCATAGTCGAGAACGGAATACCAGCAGGTGTCACGGTTGTGGCCTTTATTGATGATGGCCTGACGGAACATACCTTCATAGTGGAAACCAAAACGCTGTGCGGCCAGTTTTGATGGCTCATTCAGGCTGTGGCATTTCCATTCGCAGCGGCGATATTTCAGCGTATCGAACAGATAGCGTTGCAGCAGATAAATTGCTTCAGTGCCAAAACGCGTGCGTTTCATCAGCGGAGACCAGTTCACCCAGCCAATTTCGGCAACGCCATTCACCGCATCAATGCGCATCAGAGAAACGCTGCCGACTGCGCGTTGTGTCTGCATATCGACAACCGCAAAGAACAGGGGATCCTCACTTCTGGCCTGTTGAGAAATAAACAGATCGCAATCAGCCTGGGTCGCAGGACGATCGACGGAGAGATATGTCCAGTCGCGATTATCATCAATGCTGTGCCAGGCCCTGAAGAGATCCTGACTATGGCGTTCAACGTTCAGAGGCTCCAGACGACACCAGAGGCCGTCAAGCTGAACATGAGAAGGTCGTTCGCGGGGTTGCCAGTCGGGAAGGGCATCACCAATGGGTTGGCCGAAGTGGTTAAGGGTGGTCATAGCGTTTCCATTTTACTCTCAATGAACTTCCATAAAATCAGAATGGAATGACGCCTGCAACCGGCGCTTTAATAAAAATCCGGAAAGCGGGCGCTTAGCCCGCTTCGTTAATACAGGCCAGTTATAAGCATCCGGCACTGCCACAGATCCTGATTTTTTCCTCAACAACTTTTTGCATCGCCAGTTTTCCAGGCACGATGTATTTGCGGGGATCATTAGCATCCGGATGTTGTGCAAAATACTCTTTTACCGCGCCGGCAAATGCGATTTTCAGCTCGGTCGCAACATTGACTTTGCAGATCCCAAGTTCTATTGCCTGACGGATCATGCTTTCAGGAATACCGGACGCACCATGCAGGACCAGCGGGACATCGACCTGCTGACGGATTTGCCCAAGGCGGCAGAAGTCCAGTTTCGGTTCGCCCTGATACAGACCATGCGCGGAGCCAATCGCAACGGCCAGCGAGTCAATGCGTGTGGATTCAACAAAGTGCCTGGCCACAACGGGATCGGTGAAAAAACTGTCGCCTTCGTCTACCACCAGATCGTCTTCCTGCCCGCCAAGACGGCCGAGTTCTGCTTCGACACTGGCATCAAAGGCATGACACAACCGTACAGTTTCACACACGTGTTGGATGTTTTCTGCCAGCGGGAAATGTGAAGCATCAATCATTACGGAGCGGATCCCCGACCGGACTTTGTTTTCGATATCGCCCTGATCTTCATGGTGGTCCAGATGCAGCGCCAGTGGAATGCGATACTTCCGCGCAGCCTCATGGCATATCGAGATCAGGTAGTCTGTACCTGCATAACTGAATGTCCCCGGCGTTCCGGCAAGGATCACCGGAGAACTCATGGCTGCCGCCGTTTCTGCCACGACTTGTACCGTCTCGAGGTTGTGAACGTTGAAAGCGGGGACGGCGTAACCTCCGCGCTGAGCTGCGAGCAGCATTTCCCTGTTTGAAATCAGATACATTTTCTTAGCCTCCCGTCATATCCAGCAAAATCTTTCCCGTCATCGGCTTGCCAGCCAGTGCCGTGACGTCCCTGACAAACTCTGCGGGACGGGCAACACTGGCGATCAGGGGGGCCAGGTTTAGTTTATTCTCAGCAAAAAGCTGTATGGCAAGTCGCCACTCACTGCCCGGCCACGGAGAGGAATAGTTCATCCAACTGCCGAGCAAGGTCAGCTCTTTGCGCAGGATATGGCCGAAAGTAGTGACGTCTAAAGTCAGGTCTTTGTGTAAGGTGCCGACCAGCGCGATTTGCGCTTTGGGGCCTGCGATATTGAGAGACAAGGCCACGGTTTGCGCTGTGCCTGCTGTTTCAATAATCAGCTGATTAAAGCGCCGTTCATGAGTTTGCTGGCGGATTTCATCGGCGTTGCATATTGCGCTGTTATAAACGTGGCTGGCACCTGTTTCCTGCGCCAGGGAAAGGCGCTGCGGATTGATATCGATCGCTGTCACCGATTTAGCCCCCAGGGCGCTGGCTGCCTGAATAAGCAACTGCCCGATGGTGCCGGCTCCAATGACTATCACTTCTTTACCCTCACAGCCTCCTGCCAGCTTCAGGGCATGCAAGCCAACGGTGAGCGGTTCCAAAAAAGCGCCTTGCAGAAGTGAAAAATTCTCCGGCAATTTAAATAAGTTTTTACGCGAAACCACGATAAATTCAGCATGGCCGCCACTCCGTCGGGAGCCAATAAATTGATAATGCTTACATTGGGAATACGCTGTTTTGCGGCACTCTTCGCACTGAAAGCATGGCAATAAAGGTACGCAGGCCACGGCATCCCCCTCATATAAATCGCTGACTTCTTCTCCGGTGCTAACGACGTGACCACTGAATTCGTGGCCTAATGTGATGGGATAAAAATGTGAACTGCTGGCGAAAATACGCGGGATATCGGATCCGCAAAGCCCGGAGTAGGCAATGCGAACCAGAACCTCATCGGGTGCACTCAGCGTGGGAGCCGGTTGCTCTTCAATAGTTATCCTGCTGTCAGCATGTACAACAACTGATTTCATAGTCAGATTCCTTAAGCGGGGGATTTCCCCCCGCCGGGATGAAAAGTTAAGAGTTAGCCAGTGAAGCGGCTACCCGCTTTTCTGTTTGTGTGAATTGACGGGCGCGACGCCATGTCAGGAATACACCGATGGCGTAAATAACGCCGATGATGGTGAGCCCGGCGACGTTTTTGAGCGTGCAAAGTTGGATGAGTAAATACGTGATCGGCGAGCCGCCCTGATCCATTGAAGCTACTCTTCCTCCAGCCGTGAGTGCACCCGCATTTGCAGCCAGTTGGGTATGTAAATCAATGGTCTGCGTCGCTATCCACAGTGTGATGCTCATGATGATGCAACCCGAAATCAGCGTGCGGAACAGGTTGCCCTGATGCACGGCCACCGCGATGGCAACGAAGAAGCCGATAGTGGCGAGGTCACCAAATGGCAAGACCTGATTTCCCGGGACAAGCACGGCGATAAGGATTGTCAGAGGAATAAAAATCAGGCTGGCTGAAACAACGGCGGTATGACCGAGTAATAAAGCCGGATCCAGACCAATCAGGAACTCCTGTCCACCAAAGCGGGCTTGCAGACGTGTACGGGCATGGCGGGCAATGGGCGTTAAACCGTCCATTATCGGTTTGATGACTCGTGGCATCAGAAGCATAACCGCAGCGGTTTTAACGGCCAGCTGCAATACGCCTTTGACGTCGTATCCCGCGAGGTAACCAATAATCAGCCCCATCACGAAACCGACGGTGACGGGTTCACCGAACGGACCGAAACGCTTTTGCACATCATCAGCGCTGAAGTGAATTTTGTTCAGCCCTGGGATCTTCTCAATGAGGGTATCAACCAGTACCGCAATCGGGCCGAGATACGCCGAGGAACCATGGGGGATGGCAATACCGTCCAGATTAAAGAAGTCACGCGTATCCTTTGCAAACCAGTCGCCCAGCTTGTAGATGAATGCCGCATGCAAAACGACCCCCATGATCCCCAGCCAGTAAGAACCGGTGGCGAGGTGCAACATGGCACCGGTGAAAGTCATGTGCCAGATATTCCAGATATCCACATTGACGACACGTGTCATACGCGTCAGCAACATGACGATGTTCACACCGATCGCAATCGGAATAGCGACCAGCGCGATTTGTGATGCCCAGGTCATTGGCGACGAACCCGGCCAGCCAATATCGACGACCTGCAGGTTAATTTCGAAATGCTCTGCCATGGCTTTTGCCGCAGAGCCGATGGAGTCGAGCATCAGGCCAATGACCAGACCGATCCCGACAAAGCCAATACCAATATGAATCGCAGATTTAAATGAATCCCCCAGTTTCATCCCTAATATCAGAGAGAAAACGATGATCACCCCAGGCAGCATGACTGTCGGGCCGAGATCGAGGATGTAGCGCATGATGTCGGTAAACATGACTTACTCCTGTAACAGGGTCAGTATTTGCTGACGTAACGTATCCATACCCACGCCGGAGATAAACGGCATGCCGTGCACCACCGGAATGTTGCCAAATGTCCGGTCAACTTTGGCGGTGGTACAAATCAGATGGGCACCGTCCATATAGGTTTCGATTTCCGTTACCCGGCACTGAACGAGATCCACATGTATGCCATGCGCCTCACACAATTCTTTGATTTCCTCCGCTGCCAGCGTAGAGGTGGCAACGGCTCCGCCACAGGCGACTATAATTTTTCGCTTCACGGTAAGGCTCCTTAACAGATTGTTTTAAATATTATTTTTTTAGGTAAGACGTCGGGTTTATTGCTGAGAACATTTTCAGGTACAAACGGCGGATCGTTTCTCAGGTGCCGGGATAAAAATGTGCCGTTCAAAAAGCGCGGATAGCTGTTCTTCAGGCGCTGTCAGTAAGCTTTCGAAAAAAACAGGATCCTGTAGCTGGCTGAATAACTGACGTAACAACATCAGCTGTTCAGAAGGATGAGTGACAATCAGGGCAATAATGAGTGTCGCGGGAATCGTTCCCTCATCATCAGCCTGAAAGAATTCCACCGCTGTATCTGGCCTGATCAGATAAATGGCCGGGCTGCGGGCATGGGTGGCTTCGCAATGAGGAATGGCGACGGCGTGGTGTTCAAGCTGAATGCCGGTGGGATATTCAGCCTCGCGATTGACCAGCGCCTGCGGATACGTCGATTCCACCACGCCCTCCTGCACCATGCGCTCACCGATATGCATGAGTGCTTCGTGATAATCCGCAAAGCTGATACCTGTTTTGACGAAGATTTCGCAATTATGCATGGCAGGCTCCTTCGCATGTCGTTTGCAACGGCGTGCAGCCGAAGTGATATGCGCGTAAAACGTCCTGAATTTTATCGATGATAAGTTCATGCGGATCGCTGGCGAGTTCGCCGTTCATCACCCGTTCAAACTGAGCAGGAAGATATTGGCTCAGCAGACCAAGCGGGATATCTGTTGAACGCAGGTTGGCTATTAAAACGTCCATCGCCCGGTTGATGCGTGTATGAGGCCAGTAGTAGCGAATTCGATCGGATAAGCTGAAATGCAGATCGATAAGCGAAAGGCTGAATGTTGGGTTGTAATACTTTTTCCAGTAACCGGGTTCATCCAGCATGACGCCATCAATGACCGTGAGGATCTGGCTACGGCATTCGGGCGCAATCAATACCTGTTCAATGTTGGCCAGGGCAAAGACGGCTTCCCGCAAAGCGAAAGTCAGCGCGGGACCCACTTTCAGGATAGCGAAGTGATCTTTCACCAGGTTGCGGTAGGAATCCCGGGTCTGGTAATCGGTGGAATGTGCCTCATAAACCAGCGGTGTAGTCGCAATATAAGCTGACAGATCCTGAGCAAGATCAGACTGATAGTGAATCACGCGGCTGTGATCGAATTCAACGCCGGGCTGAACCACGATGGCGACGATCCGATCTATGGCATCATTGAGCCCGAGTTCACGAAATGCCTGATGGTGCATATCCAGAGTCGCTTTTGCATCTTTGGCTTCAGTGACATGAACGTGCTGAATCGCCGATGACTCACCGCCTGGAACCGGAACTTCAGTACCGATCACATAGGTCAGCAACGCTTTCTGCTGTGCAGTTGCCACTTCTTCTGCGACCTGACATAAACGCGCCGCGCGCTGAGCCACGACGAAAGGATCCAGAGGAACAGGATCGTCTGCACAGGACATGGATGCATCCAGATGAATTTTGCTGAATCCGGCTTCGACATAACGCGCGATAAGCTCTTGTGCTTTTGCCATCGCTGTTTCGGCGTTTTCGTGCTGCCAGCAGTTTGGCCCCAGATGATCGCCCCCTAAGATCAGACGTTGTAATGGAAATCCGATTTTCTCGGCAATGGCGAGAACGAAATCCCGAAAATCAATTGGCAGCATGCCGGTATAGCCGCCAAACTGATTTACCTGGTTGGAGGTTGCCTCGATGAGCACTTTTCGGCCAGTGTGTAAGTCTTCCCGTAATGCAGCTTCAATCACCAGCGGGTGCGCAGAGCATACTGAGCAGATCCCGATCCTTTCGCCTGTCTTGTGTTTAGCAATAATGTCTTTCATTTTATGCCTCCGTTTATTTCCGAAGAGGATCATACCTTTCCGAAAGGCAAACAATAGCGTTTTCTGCATTATGTGATGGCGATCGAAATGTTTCGTAAGTTTATTGCATTCGTTTTCTTTCGTTTTAGGGGCGTCTCGGGGATTGAAAAGATAACGTCTGAGAATGCAGCAAAGGCACATGCGGAGTTGCTATGCTTCACAGCGCAGGGAATTTTTACTCCTCATTAAGGTGCCTTTTGTTTACACTGTGAGGAATATGACCTTTCGGATTACTCATAATGAATACTTATGAACGTCGCAATAAAATCATTGATTTAGTGAATGAAAATGGCAGTGTTCTGGTCACTGACCTTTCGACTGCTTTCGAAGTTTCAGAGGTGACAATTCGGTCAGACTTGAGTTTGCTGGAACAAAAAGGTGCGCTCAGTCGTTTTCACGGAGGGGCGGCAAAGTGGATCGCAAAGGAAACGCCTGGTCACGAAAAACCACTGGATGAAATGGTTCTGGAAGAGCGTTATCTTCACGCCAGCGACCCGAAAAAACGCATTGCTCAGACCGCCGCGGGGTTGGTTAAACCGGGGGATACCGTGATCCTCGACAGTGGCAGCACGACCATGCTGCTGGCTGAGGAGTTAGTGAAAGCGGGTGATATCACTGTCATTACTAACAACTTACCGGCTGCGTTTGTATTATCAGAAAACCCGGATATCACTCTGGTCGTTTGCGGCGGAACACTACGCCACAAAACGCGCTCGCTACATGGCAACATCACGGAATATGCGTTGCAGGGCATCGTCGCTAACCTCATGTTTGTCGGCGCTGATGGCCTCGACGCGGCCACAGGGATCACCACATTTAATGAAGGCTATAGTATCAGCGGTATTATGGCTGATGCCGCTCAGCGTGTTGTCGTGGTGACTGATTCCACTAAATTTGGCCGACGCGGATATAACCTGGTGCTGCCTATGGAAAAAATCGACACCATCATTACTGACTCCGCTATCAGCGATGATGTGCAGCAGGCGCTCCAACAAACATCGACAGAGATTATTGTTGTTTAATCTTTATCCGGTTTCTGGCTTCAACCTGTGCTGACTTTATGGCCGATGATGATTAAAAGATACTGGCAGAACAGAGGGTTGCGCAGACGCGCAAGAAAATTTTTATCTGTTTCAGTAACAGCTATTGATAAGTGGAAGCGGTATTCAAAAAAGGCCGCAGAGCAAGATCCCTGCGGCGACGGAAAAGTAATCAGGATTTTTTGTTATAAACTTCAAAGGTGAAGTATTTCTTTTCCAGCGTCTTATAAGTGCCGTTTTTGTGTATTTCTGCCAGTGCATTATTGATCAGTGTCAGATGTGCCTGATCATCCTTACGCAGTCCGATGGCCGTGCCTTCACCCAAATAACGGGTGTCGTTTAATGGCTCCCCGGCGAAGGCATAACCTGTGCCTTCCGGGGGTT
Source organism: Rahnella sp. RcJ3 (assembly GCF_009498575.1). NCBI lineage: Bacteria > Pseudomonadati > Pseudomonadota > Gammaproteobacteria > Enterobacterales > Yersiniaceae > Rahnella > Rahnella sp. RcJ3. Next base: position 25,889 of record NZ_QSNX01000015.1, on the reverse strand, counting down.
TCAGGAAGCCCGTTTCTGCGGCGGCGGCATTGGTCAGCGTCACGTCTATGCGACCTGATGCCAGATCCTGATTCACGAAATCCTGATTCTGATAGGAAACCACATCCACGCCTTTTTTCTGCCATTCGCCCTGGGCGTAGGCTTCCTGCGTAGTGCCCTGAGCAACACCCACCGTTTTTCCTTTCAGTGAATCGGCTGTGGGTTGCAGGCCGCTCCCTTTCTTCGCGATCAGCACACTTGGCACGTGGTAAAGCATGTCGGAGAAAGTGACCTGCGTTTTACGTTTTGGTGTCATGGACATTGCAGAAAGTACCGCATCAAACTTTTTAGCATTCAGCGCCGGGATAATGCCGTCATAGGCGGTTTCGACCCACTCACATTTCACTTTTGCCTGCTGACAAATGGCGTTACCTAAATCGATATCAAAACCGACCAGCTTGCCATCTGGCGCTTTTGATTCAAAAGGTGGAAATGACGGATCCACACCGAAACGCAATGTCGTCTCCGCATGTGCCAGCCCGCTGGTGGCATCAGCAAGGAGATTTTATTCACAATTGTTCTCCGGTGGTGCCCAATAAAAACAAACCCCCGCCCGGCTGCGGCGAGGGTAAAGGAATTATTCATATTTTGAATATGACGATTGCGATATCTAGGGTCAAGCGCCAATCTTATCGTCAAAATGGTCATTAGCGTGACATAGGGGGTATTGGTTTTTGGGCAGAGTAAGTGAGGGTTTTACCGGGTCTATAGCGGCAGATGGGCTGCGTTTATTCTTAAAAACAACAGGATAAATATTCCAATGTCTGAAGATATCAGGCAAAAAAATCGCCTTTACCCACAGGAGTAAAGGCGATTGAAGGTCTGCATTTGACTTAAGATGACATTGTCAAAGACCGTTCATGGAAGATTACTTGGCTTTATCGATGAAGACTTTTAATGAAGAGGCTTTGTTATCAAATGACACTGCGCTAAGGTCGGGAATCTTTTGACCTGATTTCACATCAACATAAGACCCTTGATAGTCACGCTCAGAATACAGGCGGACGGTATAACCCTCAGCAACCTCTATTTGGGAGATGACATTATCGTAAGTATCTCTATAATCGCCCCTTTTTTCGGCGCTGAGCCGTGGAATATCCCCGTAAATCTGTAAGAACCCGCCACGATCATAGCTTGCTTCACGAGCTTCTGCTTTAACGACCTGAACAGAGGAGACTGCTTTGTTCATTTCGCTGAGATACCTGGTCAGATCATATTGAGATGAAGATGGAAATAGGTTCGAAGTTCCTTTGAATTGACATTCTGTGAATAAACGCACCCCCAACGAACTTTCTGGTATCGTAAAGGACGACACTTGATCATTGGCGTCAGTACCGTTTTTCATCTTAACACCGTTTAAGCAATCGATGTCCCCAGTGACTTCCAGGCTATCGCCAGTATAACCAGCGTTCTGGAACAGGGTGACTTTAAGACCGGTCACAGGCTCTGGCTGCGGTTCTGGCTGCGGTTCTGGCTCAAAGCTGGTGACCACCATTTGGGCCACAACTGCCGGATTAGGTGACACACGCTGAATGACAATGGTTTCACCGATAGAAATGTCTTTTTCATCCGACTTAACGTGTGAAATAGCGCCATCTACAGTCTCGGTACTGTAATCACATTTGCCATTATCGCAGTTGAAAATATAGTTGCCTCTCTTGCTATCATTAACGATTTTAGCAACATAAGAAGAACCATCTGCGCTGTGGAGTTTTTCTTTATCAAAATCAACGAAAATATACGGCACGTTATTGATTTTCGACACACTCATCGACTTCACGCTGCCATCAGAGATCACCGGGTTATTACCGTCGAGCATATCCTGCGTGACCGTAATCTGACCAAGAACAGCCTGATTCGGGTACTCACGTTTGACCGAAATGACAGAACCTACTGCCAGGCGGCTTTCAACATCCCCTGTACGGAATGAAGCTTCTTTACCTAAACTTTTCTTGTTGCTGTAGTAATAGTGAGTGCCTTCTGTGCCGAAAAGATATTTCCCGTCAACATAGGCTGTATATGCCGTGCCACTCGTAATTTTGCTGGAATCGAGATTCATGTAAACACGTGTTTGACCATCATCCACGCTGACCAGAATAGCTTTCAGATCGGTCTTATCGATAACCGGATCTTCATCTGGTACTGGGACATCGGAATCATCCGGAAGCGGCGTGTTTTTCACTTCTTTAACGATATTACCCAGTTCGTGTTCCGGAGTATCGCCACTGATATCCCACAGGATCGCACCACCGAAGCCCTGATCGAGAATGTAATCTACTTTTTCATCAATGGACTGCGGATCGTCATAGGTCAGGAATTCTTGCTTGGTTTTGCTGTAGAGATACGGAACGTGTGACTCTGGGTCCCAATAGCGCGTGTATTCGCCACTGGCCAGTTTTTGCTTGAGCACATACCACGGGTTGGTACCTGTAAACTGATCCGCATCATCCCATGCACCTTTTACGGTTGCCGCGCCGGTGTTAAACATGCCCGGCAAACCCGGAATGAGTTCTGTACCCGGCACATGGCCCCAGCCACGACCATAATATGGGATTCCCATCATCAGCTTGGTTTTCGGCACATTCCAGGTTTCGACATAGGCCGTCATGGTGTCAGCCACGTTCAGATCTTTATCTTCATCATGGCTGTTTTCATACAGCGGTGCGTTATGACCGGTTAGCGGATCGAAGGCACCGTGGATGTCATACGCCATCACGTTCACGCTATCCAGCAATGGCGTGGTTACCGCCGGGTTGATGAACTGAATGTTGTTGTGATTAGTGGTGACCGCCGCAGAAAGTTGATAATACTTATCATCTTTCAGACCTTGCGCATCCAGTTTGGTACGCAGCGACTGGATTAGTTTAGTGAACTGGTTTTTCTCAGCTTCGGTATTCGGATATTCCCAGTCAATGTCGAGGCCGTCGAAATGCCATTGTGCCATGTAGCTGACCATGCTGTTGGCCAGTTTCTCAATACCTGCATCCGTGGCGGTTGCCGCTTCGAAGACACCTTCCTGGGAGTTATTCCAGCCACCGACAGAAATCATATGCGCCACGTTGGCCGCTTCAGTCCGTTTATCCAGGTCTTTAATCAGTCCTGGGGCTTTATCGGTGTCATGCATGGTCACCACACCGTTTTTCACCACCGCAAAACCGTAGTTCAGGTGGGTCAGACCAGAGTAGTCCACTTTATCAGGGGTAAAGAAGTTATGGGCTTCATACACGCCCCATTCCGGGAAGTAACCAATCACTTTACGCTGTGCAGCTACGTTGGCTTTTTCACGGTTCTGCAGATCGATAGCGTCCTGGCCGGTATACGGCGTGAACTGGAAGCTGATGTAAGGCTTGATGTTAATAGCATCACCGGATACCCATACTGGATCGGTTCCCGGGCTAATACCCTGGTCAACCCACCATTGTGCAGTCCAGTAGTATCCCAGGAAGCGAACGGTATCGCCGCCTTTATAGGTGCGGTTTGGATCGTAATCCTCAGAAATAATAGCCAGTTCCTGTTTTGGCGCGACTTGCGCTAAGACAGTACCTGGGAAGTTGTTTTGCGATGCGTTGGTATACGCAGTCCAGGTGTGACCACCATCTTTGGTGATCATCATTGAGTAATCGAGGCCGGAGAAGGTGTTAGTCTGATCGCTTGCCGTCACAGTGGCGGCAGACGAAATTATTGGGAATCCAATAGCAGAAAACAGGATTGCTTTAGTTAATTTATTTAAGCGCATAGGTGACTTCCTAATTTGTCTATAAACTCGTTTATTAACAAGGATACAAGAAATACGCGCCTTTATATCATTTGCATTATTTGCATAGTATTTAATTATATATTAAGAATGAGTAAATTAAACTTACCCTTAATCATGTGTATTTAAATAATAAAGGTACTCGCATCATTTAAATAAATGTTTTGGCTGCCAATTATAAATAAATGTGATTATTGGGGGGGCTGAACTCACGATCAGCCTCTCGCCATCCCACCAACTGACTCCCTCAAGACCTTGTTTTTGGAAACGTTGGGCCAAAGCGGGGAGGTTTTGGGTTCATCCGGTCATAAATTGTGGATCTGGAAAGACCCATTTTGAGCGCGACAGCGGGTAAGCGGAGAACCTTAACATTAGATGATGTCATGGCTTATTCTCCTGAATCATATTGGTTTGGATGCAGGAAGATTAGGGATGTGGTGGTTTTTAAAAATATTTTTGCTTTCTCATTTTTTTATTGAAAGCCGCAAGTACTTAATTTTTTATTTTAATGAAAATTAATTTCAAAGGAACTTACGGTTTTTTGATTAAAAGCTTCGACGATGTACGTGGGATCATACCAGATTGGGTACAAAATACGCCATGGGAATCAGTGAGGTCCATGTTGGACTATGAAAATACTGATATTCAGCTTTTATCAGAACAGCTCACTGATGAATTCACCCCGACGGACCTTTTTTCAGCGTGTAACTTTCATTCACTCCAGCTTGTCCAGTCATTGCCGGGTTTCCGTAAAAAATTGAATTCAATTTTTGTTTGTATACCTAAACGTATACCCAATCTTTAATTTTTAAGCTTGTTCCATGGCATTTTGGAAAGCAAAACTGCCATTCCGCACCAACCACTTACACCAGCAAAAAGCAGGCCTGCACCGACGAATCCCGACAATAGAAAGAAGCTTTCATCTATTGCGTATCCCATCAATACCCCTGCGAGGATAAGTATTCCAGCTACAATCTGAACTTGCCTCATGATTGGAAGAGGATATTTCTTGTCTTCAATCGTCGGAAGATTTGCATTTTTCCAGGCATTAATGCCGCCAGACAACAATAAAACTGTTGCCGGGTCTGCTGTTCTGACCAGCGCATCTTCATTTTGAGCTGTGCGTGAACCCGCCAAACAGTGAAAAATAACAGGATGATTTACAGGCAGGTCCTTGATTTTTTTCCCCAACAAAATATCGGATAGTGGAAAAGAGATAGCTCCAGGAACGTGCTCTCGAAGAAATTCAGCAGGCTCCCGAATGTCGATCAGAGTGCTGCCATTTTTCATGAGTTCATGTGCTTCTGCAGGACTTACAGTTCTTGTGCTCATTTTAAATCCTCAGGGCAGTAAATGTCCTTTAACGTTGCGATAACTTTTCTAATCGATTCATTTTTAATGAAATAATTTCTTCGTTGCTCATCTATGGAACATTCAATCAAATCCTCTTCCTTCATTCTCGCCAGGTGCTGCGATGTGGCTGAAGGACTTAATCCTGTCAGTTTACTTAGATTACCTGCTGAAGTTCCCGGTGAGTCAATGAGAGTACAAAGAATCAATAGTCGGTTAACGTTACTCATGGACTTGAGAAGCCTGGTCGCCTGAGCCGCACTATCTTGCAAAAATTCAAGGTCGGTATTTTTCATATTTTATTTTAGTCTTATCTAATTTAAGAAAAGTCTAAATCAAATGCAGGCATAGAGCAAAAAAATATTTATGAATAAAATGTTCAAACTGTCCATTACGTGTTTACTTTATTTTTCAAATGGTTAAATGGTGATGAGATTGCCCTGACTGGTCACTTACAATGAACCGTTGGCCAAAAAATGCAAAATTCCGGTTTGAACCGATTATTGAGGTGCTTCTCACGATGATTTTGGCTGCTCTGATTCTGATATAGGAGGCTGAGTGTTTAGTTTATTTCACTCTAATGGCTTACGTTGAATAAGGCATATTATTAGAAAGTCTTTATTGGTATCTAATGAAAGGAGTCAGATGATGGTATTTGAAGAAAAGAAGAAAAAGGCAATAGACCTGATGGAAAATAAAAAGATGTGGCGGAGCAATTATGCGCCCCCCATCTTACGCTTGTTTTGGAAAATGGGGAGTAAAATGCCACCGCCTCCGTTTGCCCCTTTCTGGCTTAATACGATGTTCTTCGCCGCCTGGTACAGCCCTATATGGGGCATTTTCATGTGGTTCACTATCTGGAAAAATCAAGGCTTCAGCGTATTGCATGCGGTATTCATCGCCCTCTTTGCCGGTTTGCTGTTTGGTTTATTCATGGCGTTATTCCACTATTGGCGCAAGCGGTCCAACAAGTTGCCTGACTGGAAGAGCCTCTAAGAAGGCAAAAATTTGAACATCAGAAAAAAGATTTATATAAAAACTGTTCACAGTGTTCACTTTTTGTTTTTTTGTTTAATTTCATTATGTTATGTGGTGATTGGTTTGCCCTGAACTGCCCATAACTCATCACTTCAAGTGACCAGTTACTACTTCTCAATGAAAAAAACCGGCCTGAGCCGGTTTCTTTTTAAGCATTCTTGATTTCGCACATTGGCAACCAGTCTGTCTCGCAGTCTTCACTTAAGATCAGATTGGTTTGCAGACCCGGATTGGTCTTTTTCTTCAAGAATTCAATCTCATACTCTTTCAACGTTTGCGGCACAGCCCGACCTTTCGGCTAGGGAAAACGTGCTGACGATTCCCGCTAATTGGAGGCATGATTTCCAGCAGCTCTAAAGCTTGTTCTGAGAGAGGGGCTATATGATCACGTTTTGCCTTCATACGTTCCGCTGGAATACACTACTGCTTGTTCTCGATATCGGTCTCTGACCAAGCTATTGCTGAGGCTTCTGCAGGGCGTATTGTAGGCATGTGCTGCTTCTTCGGGCGTTCGAAAGCATTACCTATACCTGAAGCTGGATTCGCCTCAATCAATCCCACATTCACCGCATAAATCATTATCTCATTGATGCGCTGAACTAACCTTCCGACAGCTTCTAACGCTCCACGTGCTTTGATTGGCTCTAACACCTGAATAAGTGTGCATGCTTTCAGCTCCTGAACAGGAATGTTCTCGATCTCGGACTTCTACAGACACAAAAAAGCCCGCAAACCTAGAAGGGATGCGGGCTTTCAGGACTTCTCCGGACTTATCTGGTAATAACCGGATCATTATTTGGTGGAGCTGGGGGGATTTGAACCCGCGTCCTAAATTCTCTAACTAACTAAATAAAAGAGGAGAATTTTATTTCTAATTTTACGCGTATCTTTCACGGCTCCTTTGCGGTCTTCTCAATGCCCAACTTCTGACGTTGCCTGAGTGCCATCCAGAATTCGTGTAAATTAATCAACTAAATTCAGTTGACATTGTGAACTAGGTTTTGGTAGTATGCTAACTGGCAACCAAATGGTTGTCTGTTCTTTGCAATGAGGTGACATATGTTAACGCCGTTCGGTAAGGCAATAAGGAAAATGCGAATTGATGAAGGCATGTCTTTAAAGAGCATGGCTGATTCTCTGGGCGTTTCTTCGTCATACCTGTCAGCGGTTGAAACTGGGAAACGAGCTGTGACAAAGCCGCTCTTAGATGGAATCAGTAATGGAATGAACATTTCTGAAACTCAAAAGGTGGAGCTAATTAGAGCAGCGAAAATCTCTCAGCAGTCTGTTGAACTCAATCTGGCAGGTCGTGGTGAGAAAGCGCGAGAAGTAGCTATTGCTTTTGCCCGAAGCTTTGAAGAGTTAAGTGATTCAGACATCCAAAAGCTTAAGCAACTTTTAAACAACGACAAGTAGGGGTTCACGTGAGCGGTCAAGATTATCGAGTTCCAATACAAAGCCGCAAAAATATTCGGGACCTTACTCGCTCCTTGCGTTCTATAGCGGGTATTCGGAGTATCCATTTTCCCATAATGAAATTTATGGAGATGGTATTACCATTGAGCATGCCGAATTTCGAGCTGCACATAGAAGAAGTGGGACGAATGCCTGGAACTCATGGAATCACTTATCCAGGTGAGCATCTTATTATACTCCGAGAAGATGTCTATGAAGGGGCAATAGCTGGTAATGGGCGGGACAGGATGACTGTAGCTCATGAATTAGGGCATTTACTCCTTCATAAAAACATTGCGTTTGCTCGCTCTCAACCTGAGCTTAAGATAAAGCCTTTTGAAAGTAGTGAGTGGCAAGCAAAGTGTTTCGCTGGGGAGTTAATGGTGCCGGCAACACATGCGGCCAGCTTGAAGATTATGAGTGCTTTGGAACTGTCCGAAGCTTGCGGGATCTCTGTTGAAGCAGCAGGTTACCAATTGAAAGAGTTAAACAAAATATAAAGCCTCTTGCTGGCGCCAACCAGACAAGAGGCTTATTTAGGTGACGAAACCAAGAGCGTCATCACCCTGAACTTCTCAATCGCATCCCGAAACTAACACCTTCGGAGAGATTGTTCAAGGCAAAAATCTCTCTGGTTAAGGAGGTGTTTAATGAGTGAGTCTCAAATCAGTAGTTTCGAAAGCGGCCCCTAAAGGGTTTCGGTGGATTTTTTGCCGATATCGGAAAGTGCGTGGGAAGTCAGGTAAAGTTCTTGATGCGCATGATTACGGTTATGAAGCGTGGGCGTTCTTGGTCCGCTGCTAATCTCTAAGCGCCCTCTGGGGCGCTTTCTATTTTCTATGTTAATTAAGTTTATTGAGGGAGTAAAAGGGAGTGATAATCGGGTTGTGTTGATCAATATCAAAAAGTAACAACTTGATTCATTCTAGATTGTTTTGTAGAAGTAATTCATAACAAAATAATTTAAATTTTGGATATCGAAATGACTATACAGCAAGAAGTTGAGAGAAGAGGTATAACTAGAGTCTTTCATTTTACTCATATTGATAACTTACCATTTATTTTGGATAATGGAATTCTTACGAGGGACTCCTTAACTGAACCTCCTGCTAAATTCAATGATGACGTCAGGCTTGATGGTCACTTAGACGCTACATGTCTATCGATTAGTTTCCCAAATTCTAAAATGTTTTACAAATGTCGTATGAATCGACCTGGAGACTGGGTGATATTATCCTTAGATCCACGAATTTTATGGGAAAAAAACTGCTCATTTTACAAATGCAATGCTGCTTCTGCGAGCGTAAGCTCTTTAGATCCTGCCACTCTCACAGGTCTAGAGGCTTTTAAAGATATGTTCTACGAGACCCCTGAGCCCAACACCCGAGAAAGCAATAATTTAAAACCCCGCCATACAACCGATGTTCAGGCTGAGGTGCTAGTCTTCAGTGATATTGATGTTTCCTACATAAATAGTGTTTTCTATACAAATAAAAAAAGTGCTGATGATCACTGCGACTTAGGACAAAACATAAAACATCAATATTATGCTACTATTACAGGCTCGGGTGCTACATTGTTTTCTCAAAGAGATTATTTTTTAAGGTAAATTATGGCTACTAGACCGGTGTTTATTCCTATTTTTGAAGGACCTGATTTTTCGGTCACAAAGGACATCGAGTTCCAGTGGTATCCAGGCATGTCAAAAACTCAAAAGCAAAAATCCGTTCGTTCACTTCACGAATCGGCGAAAAATGAAGGCTGTGGAAAGATATTAGAAATATCTAGTAAATCCGAAGACCCATTAGGAATAGCCTTAAGTGCTTTTAATTTGAAGATAGAAACAAAAAAATTGAAAAAAAATTTTACAGTCGAAACAGCTTTTCAGGCAAGTAAAGTTTTTGAGATGGGTGGTCCGTATGTTGATTTACTCGGTATGGATTCTTTAGCAGCAAAAAGAGATATGAGGCTTAAAGAGTCTGGGGCTTTAATTAATTTTAAATTTTATGACACGGTATGGGATTTGAAGCCAAGAACTGCTTTTTACGACTGGATATATATGAGCGCGCTAAGGCAAAATGAAATTCTTGCAAATCAACTTGTGTCTTTTGCTGGGTTCACAGATATAGAATTTAACCCTGAAAAATCAATAAACTGCCAAGCTAGATCCGCCGCTTTATATGTTAGCCTCAAGTTTAGAGAAGTCTTAGATGAGGCTCTGAGTTCGCAAGAGAATTTCTTGAAAGTTCTTTCTCATCATTATGGAATGTATAATCGTCCTGTGCAAAATACATTAATTTAACTTTCCCCCTATGCATATGCGAAAGGGGGAAACTGCTAAACTTTTTCATTTCCTTTGTGAGAAATCTGGGTATCATACTCCTTAAGATACCCACCATAATGTCTGAACAGCATTTCTGGCCCCTTATGCCCCATCTGTCCGGCCAGCCAAAACAGGTTTGCGTTCATGCTGATATGCATGGTCGCGAACGTGTGGCGGGTCTGATAGGGATTGCGGTACCGGACGCCAGCTTTCTTCAGCGCCGGTAACCAGGCTTTCTTCCTGATTGCATCGGCACCAGCCCAAGGTTCCCCCGTTTTCGGATCCAGAAAAACAAACTCGCTGTGCATAAAGGAAAATGGCTTTTGCTCTTTCAGAGCGCGCAGCGCTTCACCGTCCAGTTCCACTTTCCTTTTACCCGCCCGCGTTTTCGTTCCTTTCGTCACACCCTCAACACTGGCCGTCTGTATGTGTGCCGTTGCGCCTACAAAGTCGATGTAATCCCATCGTAGCGCGCACAGTTCTGAACTGCGAAGCCCTGATCTGAATGCAAAACGGAACAAGTTTTCTTCCTGTGGTGATCTTGCTGCAGAGAGTATGGCCGTCACTTCAGCTGGCTCGAATGGGTCAACAATGTATTCACTCTCGGCTGTTTCTGTATCGTTTTTATAACGCGATGCTGACACCAGAGAGACCGGGTTTGTAGCCAGGTAACCATCTGTGACAGCCTCGTCTATCGAAAGCCCGAGGAACGACAGCCGGTTCCGCGTAGTTTTTAGTGTTGTGGTCTGGTTCTTGATCCAGCTTTTCACTATCGCGGTGGTTATGTCAGAGACCTGCATTTTGTGCATGCCCTTTAGCGCGGACCGGCATTTTTTATAACCGGTGATAGTTGATGGAGCGAGCCCCCTTAATTCGCAAAGAGTTATATATTCGTCCATATAGTCTTTTACAGATTTAGAACTCTGGTTATTTCCAAAAAGTTTTAACCTCGTGGATTTCGGGAACTGATCTGCGTAATTAAAAATGCCACGCTCAATTTTATTGTAAATCTCTCCCAGAAGCCTTTCGGCATATTTAATATTTTTTGGGTTCACATCGATATTAGAAAGGGGCTCGCGGCATTTCACCCCTTTATATGTGAATGTGATATTGATGGTTTGGCCTGATTTGTGACTGCGTAATGTCACGCCTCTTGGCAGTTTTGCCGGTTCCCTCTCGCCCACTTTGTTACCTCCGCAAGATCAATCCAACGTTCTTTTACGCCGTCAACTTTTAACACCTGAACACCTTCCTTCCAGACGCCGCGCTGAATACGCTTGTTGATGGCTTCAATGGTTTCCCCGGTAGTGCTGCAATAGGCACTGACTGGGATACAGTCCAAACTGATCATGCGAACCCCCACACATTGTTATCCGGCTGCACACCGGTTTACTGACTGACCCGAAATCGGCCGTAATATCTCCCAGCTCGCCACCAGAGCATTTTCTCCCCCGGTGGCACTGCTGGCGCAAACTCAACCGGAACAAACCACAGATTCAGCATTCTTTTCACGCAAAACCGCCTGACGAAATGTGAACGGGTTGTCTCAGTCATGGCTTCTTTCCCTCTGTTCGATTACTTCCAAACCCAACTTTAAGGCCAGCGCATGTTCTGCTCTGGCGCCTGCGCTGAATTGCCAGCCGGTCAGCAGGTATATTGCTTCGGCGCGCTGCAGCATTGTCAGACCGATAGCCATGTAATCAGCTTCCGTCAGACCATCCGGCAGGATCGCCGGATTCAGTGGCACATGCTTTTCAAATGACAGGTTTATAGCTGCCCGTTTGAAAGCAGGGCGGTTGAAATGTGGCAGGCCTGTCATTGGCCCGGCAATATAAACTTTCATTTCAGCCCACCCTCGTAGCCGTGCGCAGTACCTGATAAATCTGGTGTGCGATAGTGCGTTCATTACCCACAGGGCAGGCTTTGAAATATTCATAAGCGGCGGTGATCGCCACCTGGTGCTTTTCCAAAAAGTCGGTTTTAAGGCGCGCAATTTCGGCTTGTTCTTCAGTATTGCGGCGGAACCAAACGCTATAAGGGCCGTCCTCGGTATCGTGAATTGAGGCAAGGAACCAGCCTTCACCGATTGGCGGAGTAGGGTTCCAAGCAGAAACATCAGCTTCGCCTACTTCATAGGCGGCCTGAATATCGTCAGCTGCTGGATCGGCATCAAGTGACAGGGTATAAACCTCGACACCCTGAGCTTTTGCCCACGCTTCAAATTCGCCTGGCGCTGGGTATTCGTTACCGTTGGCCGGTTCGAAGAAATCAGGGTGAGTCCAATATCCCAAGTTATCGGCATTGCGTTCTGGTGTGACCGGTTGAATAAGTTTCATGGCTGCATTCCTAAATAAGTAATTTCCAGATTTCGGCGTGAGCGAATCCCTTGCCAGTGATGGCAATTAAATTTCAGTAATAACGATTCACTAAATGCCCCGGTGGGTCAGGGCATTTAAGGCCGCGCTATCAGGCTTTGAACTCACCGATGAATGTTTCGACTTCAACGTCGGTGAAGTTGGCTTCCAGCAGTTCGCGGAACTCGGTCGCCATATGCTCTTCTTCGGTTTCAAGCTGGACAATACGCAGAACCAGCACCGGAGCATTGCCGCCGGTCAAGACGCTGTAGCGAAGGCGGAAGCGGCGATCACCCAGACCTTCATACGGCACGCACTTAAATTCAAAAGCCGCTGGCATGACTTCTTTGCTTTTCGCTTCCACGCTTTCCATTACTGACCGTTTGGCACCGAAATCACTGTCTTCATGATCCGCAGAACTGGATGCTTCGATGGTGATTTTACGGACGCCGCCGATCGCTTTCTTGATGTCCAGCACTTCGCCGTCAGCGGTGAAAGCCATCAGGAATTCAGACCAGTCTTCGAGCCACTCGGCCAGGTCCTTCTGTGAGTTTTTATCGCCATTGATGTTCAGCAAAGCCTGGAATGGCGCAGTGCGTTTCAGTTTCAAAACTGCGATGTTATCTGCGTGACCTGGTGCAGCCAGCGTGCCGAGGTTAAACACGGTAACCGCCGCCATGTTGTCAGCATTGATGAAGCTGCGGACGCCTTCTCCTGCATAATCTTTGCAGTAGCGGGAGAAATCCTGAATGCTGGCTGTTTCCATTTTCCCGCGGAACCGGAACCGGCCATCCTGCAGGTTTTCCAGCGAATGAATGCGTACTGATTCTGGCAAGGCAACAGCAGGGCAGTCAGCTGAAGACAGGCGTTCTTCCAGCAGATTAGAAAGGGACATATCCCGGACTTCTTTGATTGCTGATGCGTCTAAAACTTGAGACATAACAATTTCCTTTTATCGGAGAGGTTAAACGATGTTTATCGCGCGTCGCGGAGCTTGCCGTCAGGATCGCCGCCGATGGTGAACAACTGGCCCTGATCTTCCTGCATGATGGTCAGCTTGCCGCCTTTGCCCACATACATTGGGGTTTCGGTGGTGTCTTCCTCAGACGTTTTCCCGCGAGGCGTAGGAGCTGAGAACTTCAATTTGTGAGCCAGCATCACGCGTTTTTCTTCCATCGAATTACTGATCCGGGAAACATCAATCTCGATGGTCACTTTGCCTTTACCGCCGTTATTCAGAACACCCAGAGCGGCAGTATTCAGCGCTGCGGCAATTTTGTTTTCGAAAATACCGGCGTCCAGTTCGGAGAGAAACTCCGGGACGTTGGTCATACGACTTTCAGCCATTTGCATTTCCTCAGTTTCACAATGCACTTTGTGAACCATTGATGCGGGCCGAAACCCGCACTATAAAACTCAGGACTTCTTACTAATCACCGGCCAGATAACCACCAGTAGAGCCACAACCAGAAAACCATCGGCGACGGTTGACATAATGCGGCTGGTGAAGTCCACAGCGACGACCAGAAACAAGATCAGGCCAGCACCGACCAGACGGAGTTTGCCGATCATAAGTACTGGTCTAAAGACAGTTGCAGGGACTGAGCGATTTTCTTCAGAGTGACTTCTTCTTCCTCGCCGATGCCGTCCTGATCGGCGATGTCCAGACACAGGCACAGGACATCTACAGCATCAGAGGTGCCAGCGACATCAGACAGTTCACGGTCACCTGGTCTTTTGAAAGATAAATAGAGCCCAGTATCAGGATCCTGACCAGCCCCGTGTTATTGGGGGTTCCCGAAGCACTCCACGTTTGAATACCAAAGTTCGCCAATCAGAATACCCCCGTCAGTTCCCCGATCTGCACGCGCAGCACGCCATTGCCATCAGCAACGCTGATCGTTGTGTTGGTGGTTTTCATCTTGCCGCCGCTCCCCGTGCCGTAGTTAACAAAGGTGCCGCCTTTATCCAGCCTCCAGCCGGAGACGTTAGCCACGTAGTTCGTGGACTGAATGAAGTTGCCGATCTTGGCGTTGGTAATTGTTCCGTCCTGAATGAAGCCCTCATCAATGAACGTCTGTCCGCTGCGGATAGCGAAGAATGCTTTCGGCGTGCCGTTGACGTCTGACATCACCACAAAGTTATTCGCCAGAAAGGCCACCGTAGACTGCATGCCTTCAGGTGTGTTCTCCAGCCCAATCCCCATACCCGCTGCGTAATACTGGCCGTTGCTGGTTACCCCCAATTTGATGCTGTACTGGGCTGAGACATTGCCTTCAAGGTCGGCCATCGCGCTCGCTGTTGTCTGAACCACAGCGTTGGTTTCGTTGAATTGAGCTTCTACAGTTTGCTGATATTCCGCAAAAGCACTATTTGCATTAGCCTGCGCTGTCTCGGTGGCGGTTACCCTTGCCCTAATTAAACCGGACGCTACCCGTTGTCCGGCCGCGTCTTTATCGTTAGAGAGCGCGTTCTCAATGGCGGCAATAGCGAAACTGTCAAAAGAGGCTTCTGTTACGCTGGTAAGATTTGCCAGGGCCTGTTCAGTGGTCGTCTGTGCTGTTTGCAATGATCCGATAGATGCTGCATTCCCATCAGTTGTCGTTTTGACGCTATCAATCCTTGTTCCCAGTGCGGTATCCGCAGTGGATCGCGCCGTTGCTTCAGACGTGATGGCCGTAGTGTTATTGCCGACAGTAGTTGTCAGGTTATCAATACGGGTACCCAGCGCCGTATCAGCTGTTGCGCGCGCCGTTGTTTCACTGGTGATTGCAGTCGTATTGTTTCCGACAGTTGTTGTCAGATTATCAATGCGAGTACCCAGCGCGGTATCCGCTGTTGCACGGGCTGTGGTCTCCGTCGTGATAGCAGTTTTATTCTCACCGACCTGAGCATTCGTTATATCGATCCGGGCGCCCAGCGCAGTATCAGCCGTTGCGCGTGCGGTAGTTTCGGTGGCAATTGCCGTTTTATTACCGTTCGCAGTGGTGGTTACCGCAGTGATCTGCTGGGCCTGATTAACATCATTCTGCTGAAGGATGGTGACCTGAGATACAACCTGAGCGATTGAAGAAGTGCTACCGTCGGTTATGGCATCGACCTTTCCCTGCAGGTCAGTATTTACCTGGTTGATATGGTCGTTGGTATCTGTGATAGATTTCTCGGCGGCGGCAACAGAGTCATTCAGTTCACTAACCGATTCTTCAACTGAGTCAACTCTTGCGACTAGTTGCTTACCCAAGTCAGAATTAAGGACTTCTTCAGCAATATCACCGAGAATTTCAGAAACATCGACCGATGAGGTTCCCATGACAAAATCGGTCCAGTCACCAACATTGCCAATTCTGTCAACCAGTCGGGCGCGGTACCAGCGGCGCACACCTGCTGGCATCGGACCATGTTGATAGGAGGCTCCGGGGTAAGGGACGGTGACCAGTAAAGTCGGGTTTTGATGGTCGTCAGTGGTTGACTGTTGCAACTCTGTGTAAGCCGTGTCGCCACTGCCCGCGGGGAACGCCCAGGTTACGTTGATATTCCATACGATATTATCGCTGGCGAGCAGGTTGGTCGGCATCCCCGGCTTACCCACCTTGCCATTCAGCGTGGTTGATTCTGCATACCCCCATGGTGATGACACATCGACCGCATTAATCGCACGGACGCGGACGTCGTAAACACCGGCATATATCCCCTGAATGGTAAAACCCTGCGCGCTGGTCTTGCCAACGTTTACCCAGTCGCCGTTGTCTTTACGCCATTGCGCAGTGTAATTTATCGCACCCTCCACTTTATTCCAGGATGCCTGAAGCGATGCCACCGTGAGGCCCTGCGCAATGTGGTCAACTTCGGTGATCAGGATATTGGCCGGTGCTTTCATCACGTTGGTTGGCGTGACAGTAATCGGTGCTGCATCTACTTTCACGCCGTCATCGATGTACCGGTACTTATTCGGGTCATGCTGTACGCCGGCCACCGTAAAGGTACCGTCATCATTAGAGGAAATTGAGGTGATGCGATAATACTGAATAGCCAGGTTATCGCTGTCGATGGCCCACACTGCGCCAGCGACCGGTGTCATGCGATATGCCATGGCCACGGTGTACGTTTTCTTATCGGCGCTCACGGCACTGATTGTCCGTGTCTGCGCGGTTCCGTCTGGCAGATTCACCACAAGACGATCGCCGATGCCGTAATCTGCGACACGGTCAAGGGTGACATTTCTGCCGTTCACCGCACTGATGCGGCCGCCGTTGGCTTTCCCTGCCCTGAAAGGGTCAGCAATGCCAATGATCTCCGCCGGCATCGGGATATAGCCATCGAGACCGACACCAAAAGAAACCGTGCCGTCTTTGGCATTGGATAAGAGCACCCAACGCCCGCGGCGGTGTGCCTCACTCTGCGACGTGCAACCAATTGCCATAAGTTGGGTTTCATTCCAGTTGTATCGCTCAACCAGATCAGGCTCATAGACGCTTTCAGGGGTGTCAGAAAAGTGATTTCCCGGATCAGACCAACTGACCAGACAGGAGGAAAACCGGTTTTTATAGGAGCCGCCAGCGTAGGTAAAAAGGCCGTCGACTACGTTCGCGCTGTGATAAGTAAAATCTACGTCATCCTGCGGCACATCGGCCCGCACGAATATCTGATCATTACCCCAGAAGGTAATGCCACGAAAGACAGCCGCCAGATCCCGGAGTACCGTGTAAGCATCCTGCTGGCTCTGGATGAAAACGTTACAAGTAAAACGCGGCTCGGTACCTCCGACCCCGTTGGAAACCGGTTCGTCGCAATACTGCGCAATGCTGTAAAGCTCCCATTTATCGATCATGGTCGCGTCAACCCGGCCGCCCATGCCATAAATCTCATCGAGCACCAGGTCGTAAAAAATCCACGCAGGGTTGTTACTGTAGGCAATTTTAAAATCCCCTGCCCAGGTCCCGCTGTACGTTCTTGTATCCGGGTTATAGGTTGAAGGCACCCGGATCAGTTTGCCCTTAGGCTTGCAGGTGGTTTTTGGCACGCTCCCGTTAAACTGGCTGGAGTCGAGCTCGATATAAAGCAGCGCCGTGTTCGGATAGCGCAGCTTGCTGTCGATCACTTCGGCAAAGGAAAATACCTTGAAGGCGTTAATCAGTTTGGTAGAGGTCGAATCAGCGGTGATACGCCGGACGCGAATAGCCCAGCCAGTGGTGGCGGACGGCAATCCGGGCTGAACCATGCCAGACCGACAGGACGCCCAGCGGTTGCCGCGATAGGGTCAACATCAAACACTGATTCGCAATAGTGAAGAGTTTCAGGGTGATTGGTGCTGTGCATAGCAATGGCGTTCTCGTCATGATTGATCGCGATATCCACGCTGCGACCCGTTGCCATTTCAATACCGGTACTCGCACCGCCGCCGCCTGCAAAATTGTCTACGATGATTTCTTTCACGCTGTTGCTCCCATTTTGCGGGCAAGTGTGCCGGCGGTATCAATGATCTGGTCGACCGGCATTCCGTCCATTTTCAGGCGGTTGATGTGGTGACGAAGTTTGTTCTGCAAATGCGCGTCGAGATTTGAAGACTCGGCGACCTGGTCAAAGAGATGATTCACTTCGGCTGGCCATACGCGGTTGTTGGTTTCCGGTACCGGAATAATTTCTGGAATATTTTGCTGTTGGATATGTTGTAACGCGCCAGCCGGAACAGCCAGATAATGACCTGCCAAAACCTTCACGCGAGAATTGCGCGCTGGCGGAATCGTGGTAAAGGTCGCTGGTACCAGCTCGATATCGTTGAACGGGGTTTCATTGCCCCAGTGATGCCAGCCAGCAGCTTCACCGCGACTGAAAAGCTCGATGCGGGAAACCTGACCGTAAAGCTCTTCAAGACGGAAGCGAACTTCGGCAGGCTTTTCGCTATGTTCGCCACGGCAGCTGTAAACGACCTGCTTAACGCTGGCGCTGAGGCGTTCAAGCCCGGCGCCGCGTGTGGCGATCAGAACATCTTCGCTATTGCCACGGGTGTAATTGCCGCCGTTCATCACCGTTTCGGTGCTCAGCGCATCAAGAAAATCTTCAAAATCGAGCATGGTCTGATCTGCCAGCGCCCTTTCTATACGTCCGCGCGCCTGCTCGTAGAGCTTGACCCAAGTAAAAGCTTTCATGGTTTTGACCTTGAAGCCCCAGGCCTGCGCCAGCTCAACCGCTTCTGAGGCGAAGTTTCCGGTGTACCACATCGCAAGAATCGCGTTTTCATCAGCAATTGACCAAACCGGCAGGCGCTTCATTTCTTCGGTTGGCATAGTGCTGTAATGGTCACCCGCTGCGCCATTGCTTACTTTGTTGGAATACTGCCAGGCCGGATCTGCATAAATCAGTTGATAGCTCATGCTTTCACTCCCTGCTGGCGCTGGGCGCACTCTTTCCAAATCTTGGCCCACGTCGTAATGGCGAAATCTGCGCGCATGCTGCGAACGCTGGCTTTGCTGGCCTCTGTACACACCATTTTTTCCAATGCACTCGGTGCTTTAGTCGCCGCAACGCCGCTGATGAACCGGCGGTATGCCGCATCCCGCTCAGCCGTATCAACTTCTACTCCACCTTCAGCGGTCCATTTTCCGTTCACACATACCGGACGCCCGCTCTTCGCCCATTTGGTCGCGCTGAGCAGGTAGCCTTCAAACTTGGCTGGCTGGAACAGAGTTGCCGGGCGCAGATATTCAGCCATTTTTGGAGAGTCGCCCCAGTGAACCTGCTTGTATTCGATAACCAGTTGCAGTTCTTCCAGCGTGTGGCCTTCACGGAGACGGGCACGCATGTTTTCCAGTGAGCTGTTAGCGGGCTGATACCGTGTCAGGGGCATGGTCGTATGCTGTGCCCTCTGGTTATAAGGTGGCCGTGATGCAGTCTCCGGTCATGGGGGCTGCGCTTTCATCGGCCCGGCGAAAAATCACCACGACGACGACCGGCGTGTCCCTCTCAAACGCCGGATCCGATTATTCAACCGGGACGTTCACGGCGGCAGAAGGCTGGCTGATCGTCTACTTAGTGAAGCAATAACATGGCTAATTATGGGGCAATGTTGGTCGATGAGTTCGGGATACCGTTCTCTACGCCAGATACGACGCCGATGAGTCTGGTTTCAAAGAATGTGTACAACTTTGGCGGAAGCGGCGGCGTGATTAACTTAGCCGTATCAGTATCTAGCCCCTTTGTTGTCGCCTTTAAATCTGACGTAACCGGCGTATATGGACGGCTGGATAATAACGGTGGAGCGTACACGCTTACGGTAGGAACATTGGCCGGCGGAGGTGTTGGGAATGTTACCGTCTATATATTTGGCATCGTCATCCCTCAGCCGAAGCCAGCGTGGGGAATAGCGATCAATAACGCGCAGGGCCAGTGCATACTGACCAATGAAACCAAAGTGATGAATCCGCCCGTTGCAGTTGGGACGCCGGGTAACCCTGCTGATCTTGGATATAACATTGATACTACGCTCGGCGGTAACTACGCGGTAATGCCGCAGATGACGGGCCTCATGGTCGGCGTTATTCATTCTGGAGGAGCAACCAGACCCTTTCAGTCTCCGATCCAGACGTATGCTTATTTCAACGGAGCAACCACCCGCGTTTCGTCTTCTCAAACAACCAGCCCGGGCGGTGATCAGCTTGAAAATGTGGGGTATGCGAATTCTAACGATCTGATATACGTGATAGATGTATCTTCTTATTAATCAATGGATTGAATTCAACGATCGTTTTGAACGATCAATTTCACGTAATTGATCTGTTTAACCAATTATCCCTCTCCAAACATCGTTGTTATCGTCCCGATATCCAGTATCGAAGGGACATAAAAATGACAAAGATTTTATTGGTGATTGCACTGGCGGGAGTGCTTACGGGATGTTCAGGCGTGCTTGAGAAGCAGCAACCCGTTTGTAGCGGTACCGCGCTCATCGGTGGACAGGAAACGTCCGTGCAAATTTATGGCGTCCGTAAGGTAGCCAGTCAGACCCAATATAAAGCCGGAGACCCTTTTGGCTGGCGCTGGGTCAGCAGATCAAACTTCACATCGACGACGTGTGAAAAATAAATTACCCAACCTAAACAGACCCGCTTCGGCTAATGCCAGTCACTTAAGCATTTTTATGAATACAAATTCATTTTTGTGCTTCAAAGGATAATGAAGGAATCAGGCTTATAGCGCTATTTTTCTTCATCGAAGGCCCAAATTCACGGGCCTCATTTCCTTAAGTGACCAGCATTACCCGCTTCGGCGGGTTTTTTATTATCTGGAGTAACGTAAAAATGGCTTGGTATAAAACAGGCACGGTTGCAGTAGCGGCAACAAAGGTTACCGGCACCGGTACAAACTTTTTGGATGCCAAGTTCGGCATCGGACCGGGGCAAGCCTTTCTGCTTCCGGCATCAGGTACCGTTAAAATCTATGAGATTGCCAGCGTCGAAGATGCCACCCACCTGACGCTAACTACATCTGCCGGAACCGTAGCGGCTGGCGCTGCTTATGCGGTGATGAGCTTCTATACGGACTCCGTGCCTGACTTTTCCAAGCGCCTGGCAGCTCAGCTGGGTTACTACCAGTCCCAGATGGATGGCTGGCAGCAGATCATGACCGGTACTGGCACAATCGCTATTGTCGCGCCGGATAATACCGTTGTTAACATTTCCAGCTTCTCCAAGCTGACATCAGATATAGCGAAAGCGTATGCAGACGGTGGGAATTTAGGATCGACAATTTTCCCCAATAATCTCGGGAATACCACAGATTTTAATATTTATTACCAGACGGCCAATGCTAACGCGATAATTGCGAACGGCTATCCAATTGGGAAAGCCGGGACATTATTCGTGACCAAATCTGCGTATGGTTGCCAGCAGATGTATATCACGTTTCAGGGTGAGGCTTTTGTTCGTGGCCTCACGGGTAATTTTACTCCTGCGACGCCTAACTGGTCCGACTGGTGGCCCATTTTCACAGGCAAGAGCATCATTCCTGTGGCAAATGGCGGTACCGGCGCAGCTACTGTCGCAGCGGCTCCCTTCGCGCCCAAAGCATCACCAGCATTTACAGGTAACGCATCGGTGACAGGAAACTTAACTGTGGGAGCGCAAGTTACAGCGGGGCCTGCGGGGTTTTACACTCAAGGAATAAGCAACCCAGCCATTCAAGGTTCGTGTGTAGGATGGAACGGAACAGGCATATCGGGCGGGACTGACATTGTTAATAACCGGGGCCTCGGAGATGGCGGCTTCCGTTTCCGTATTGTGAATAACACTAACACCGCCGTTATTGCAGATTTCACGATGAACAATGCAGGGGTAGGCCAATCCTCCGGAGGATGGCAGGCGGTATCTGACATTGACGTTAAGCACAATTTGCAGGAGATAGACCCTGAGAAAGCACTGTCAGTTCTCACCTCGTGGCGGACTTGCTCATGGGATTACTGCGATGTCCCGAGCGAATACGACGAAGCCGGAAAAGTAATTTCGGTAACAAAGGGCGCTAAAGGTTTTGGTTTCATTGCGCAGGACGTCCAGAAAGATTGTCCTGATGCAGTCACATTGACTAAAAACCCGCAGCTTTATATCGACGAGGAAGGGGAGCTCTTCGCAAAAGAGGATACATTATCGCTCAACACATTAGGGGTATCAGCTGCATATTCTGGTGCCGCTATTAAAGCATTAAAGAAACGCAATGAAGACCAGGCAGAACTTATCGCGGTTTTGTTGAAGCGTTTGAAAGCGGTCGAAACAAATCTCGGGATCAACGGCGAACCGGCCTCATAACTATCTTTCCTTGTCGATCAGCGGCATAAAACATTCACCCGTTTCCTTACTTCACAATCAAAAAACCTTATGATTATACTGTATGCATGAACAGTGTTTCGTGAGGTCTATATGGCAAGAAATTCAGACATCAATGTCGCTTTTCGCAACAGTATTACGCGAGTTCCGAAGAGAGGGAATGTAGTCACCACGGTTCGTTTCGTTCAGGAACTGGCAAAGGTCAATCACTTCTGGTCAAAGCAGGAGGCGAACGACTGGATAGTGCGCTATCAAACGTGCTTTCGTGATTACTCGGATCACCACGGCGACGATAAGTGTTTTTTCATGATGAACATGGGTTATGTGATGTGAGGAGGGGAGTATGGGATTTCCAAGTCCAGCGAGTGATTACGTCGAGTCTCGCATTGACCTGAATAAGGTGTGCTCCTTCGGTGGTCCATCTGTGCGCATATTTACAGCTGAGCATTACCACGGTGAGCACATAAATTCAGGAACAATGCTGCTTGTTGATAGTGCAATAAAACCCGTAGACGGCCACATACTGCTTATCCAGATCGATGGTAAGCATGAGGTTTACAGGCTGGTGACAATTGTCCGGAGCGGGCTGGAGTCGCTGATCGATAAAGATGACTTCATTGCTTTCGGTGATGAATTTTTAGATGACGGGATTGTTGTTGAAGGTGTGGTGACGTTCATTATCAATGATGCTGGTAACCAGGTGTTTGATGATACACCGTGCATCTGAAATGCATGGGCACCAATGGGACATAGATATTTCACGGAGGTGCATTGTGGTGAGCAGTAGCAGTAAATCAATTTTTCTAAGTCACTGAAAAGTAACGCATGTGCATTGATGTGCATTGTTTGAAAAAGAGGCTCAGTACCGAATATGAATATTGAGCCGACTCAGCCAAACTCAATCAATTAGAAGCAGTAAAATGGGAGATCAAATCACTTGTTTTCAGATAACAACCAATGACAATTACAAGGATGCTCATAAGCGTGAGCAACCAATGTTCTTTCACAGAAGATAAAATCCATAATGGATGGTAACTTCTGAATTTATACCATTTGTTGTTTGTTTTTAGTGACTTATCATTAACTCGTTCAGCAATGTTGCATAAGATATCAACTTTACGCATCGTCGACATCTCTAACTCACGGTACTTAGATTGTGTATAAGCGGCAGCTTCTTCCTCTCCCGTCATAACATCTTTGTCCGCGATGTTATTTTTCTCGACAAGAGCTAACATTCGTCCCTTTCTGCCATTTTTTGCCATATGCCCGATATAGTTTCGGCCGTATATGGATACAACTAGTCTCGCTAAATCAACTTTATGATCATCTTGAAGTATAAACGGGATTCCACCTAAAACGGCGTAACGATGCTGCAAAGCCTGGAAGCCGTAGTTATTATCGCGCATGTTCCAGTGCAAGTATGTAAGGTTGCTGTTTTGCTTGATAAAATCAAAATAGTTAGTAAGTAGATGAATCTCCAAGGCATCCAAATTTACAGGATCGTTAACATCTAGCTTCAGTAACTCTGCAGACCTGTTTAAAGCCCAATGGTGTGTCTGAGCATTTCCAAGGTTACGAAGAGCTATGGAAGTTATACGCGTAGAATTGCCACTGGCCTGATTGTAGAAAGATTCACACGAATAATGGATAACATAGCATTGCAATTTGTTCGCAAAAGCTTTGTTAATGATTTCAATGCTTTCCTTTCTATCCTTTATCAACTGCTGAATAGCCGACGCCATGTGATTTCCTCGACAAAAAAAAACCCGCAAAAAGCGGGTTTTAAAGTTTTCGTACAGGATCCGCGTATCTTTTACGTATCCTTTTCTGTCTTGATGGTGTCAGTGCTGAGTCCTAACTATGCTCATATGTTGCTGGTTTCTAAGAGCTTGTCCTGTCACTGTCCTATCTAAATTGGTGGAGCTGGGGGGATTTGAACCCCCGTCCAGAATTACTACACCGTCGGCACTACATGCTTAGTCCAATCTTTACATTCGCCGGTTAGCTGCGGATGGACACGCCACTAACAAACTATCCTGATTGGGTTTAACGCTTTCACCCCAGGCAAGGTGTCCACGCGATCTCTTTTGGGTTTGACCTCTCTTGATCCCCGTCCTAAGAGCGGAGGCTAGGGAGAGAGGGCTCTAAGCAGGGTATTAAGCTGCTAGGGCGTAGTTTTCGTCGTTTGCGACTATTTTTTTGCGGCTTTTTACGAGGCCAACCGCCCCTCGGCATGCTCCTTGGGCTTCGCAAATCCTGTCGAATCCAGAATCAGCCCCAAGTACTATTTCGTAGTATACCAGCAAAACACCAAGCTAAGCCAGAGGCTTAGCGATTTGCGTGCTTCATGATACGTGCTTTGTCTACTTTCCATTCACGATCTTTAATGTCATCGCGCTTGTCGTGCTCTTTCTTACCTTTAGCCAGACCGATCTTCACTTTCGACCAGGCATTTTTCCAGTACATGGAAAGCGCGACGACGGTGTAACCATCGCGACTGACTTTACCGAACAGCGTTTCTAACTCACGCTTGTTGAGCAGTAATTTTCTTGTACGGGTCGGGTCACACACAATATGAGTGGACGCCACGTTAAGAGGTTGAATGGTTGCGCCAAACAAAAAGGCTTCACCGTCGCGGAATGTGACGTAGCTGTCAGTGATGTTTGCTTTACCAGCGCGCATCGATTTGACTTCCCATCCCTGCAAAGCAAGCCCCGCCTCAAATTCATCTTCGATGATATATTCGTGGCGAGCGCGTTTGTTCATCGCGATAGTCGCGGAACCGGGTTTATGTGCTTTTTTCTTTGTCATAGTGATACTTATTATACTGTAAGCGATGCCGATTGAAATCCCCACGCAGTGAGAGTCGGGAGTTTTTCCTGTTTGTGGCAGCCTGTGCTTCGTTGTTTTTATTACCGCGCGGATAAATGGTATTATCTGTACGTTTTATGACACCTGGAAAATGATATGCCACAGATAAGTCGTTCTGCGCTTGTGCCGTTCAGCGTGGAGCAGATGTACACCTTAGTGAATGATGTCGACGCCTACCCGCAATTTCTGCCTGGTTGTACCGGCAGCCGTATCCTGGAAAACAGCGATACGTCGATGACCGCAGCGGTTGATGTTTCCAAAGCGGGCATCAGTAAAACTTTTACCACCAAAAATACGTTAATCAGCAACAAACGCATTGATATGCAACTGGTGGATGGTCCGTTCCGTAAGCTGACCGGAGGATGGGATTTCATCGAACTTAGCCCGGATGCCTGTAAAGTTCAGCTCAGTCTTGATTTTGAATTTACAAATAAATTGATTGAATTAGCATTCGGTAAAATCTTCAAAGAACTTGCTGGCAGCATGGTTCAGGCATTCACTCTACGCGCGAAAGAGGTCTACAGTGTCTGAGATCCGCGTTGAAGTGGTCTACGCGTTGCCGGAACGTCAGTATCTGCGAACGGTAAAACTGGCGGAGGGGAGCAGTGTCGAACAGGCAGTGAAGGCTTCCGGTTTACTTGAGTTGCGTCAGGATATCGATTTAAAACAGAATAAATTAGGTATCTATAGCCGGCCGGTGAAGCTTGCCGACGTGGTCAGCGACGGTGATCGCATTGAAATCTACCGGCCCCTGATTGCAGATCCGAAAGAGTTACGGCGTATACGCGCCGAACGTTCTAAAAAATAAGGCGCCTCAGGCTAATGCCGGTCACTTAAGGTGACCGGCATTGTTTTTTAAGGGATATTTCGACCTTTTTTCTCTCACTTCCCTC
>NZ_QSNX01000014.1:0-132579 GCF_009498575.1 Rahnella sp. RcJ3 | reverse complement strand
GCGCGTGCAGAACCGCCGTAGGTTTTAGCCAGAACGGTAGTGATTGCTGCAGTCAGGGTAGTTTTACCGTGGTCAACGTGGCCGATAGTACCAACGTTAACGTGCGGTTTGTTACGTTCAAATTTTTCTTTAGACACGGCTATATTCCTTACTCTTGTGCTCTCCCTTCAAAGAGAGAGCACGGGATCATTGTGTTTAAACCAGTGGCTTATTTGCCACGAGCTTCAATAACGGCCAGGGCCACGTTATTCGGCGCATCATCGTACTTCAGGAATTCCATGGAGTAAGATGCACGGCCTTTGGTCAGTGAACGCAGCTGAGTTGCATAACCGAACATTTCGGAAAGCGGAACTTCAGCATGAATCACAACGCCAGTAGCGTTAGATTCTTGGCCTTTCAGCATACCACGACGGCGGCTAAGGTCACCGATGACGTCACCAGTGTTCTCTTCCGGAGTCTCTACTTCAACCTTCATGATCGGCTCAAGCAGGACTGGTTTCGCTTTCTTAAAGCCATCTTTAAAGGCAATAGAAGCGGCCAGTTTAAACGCCAGCTCGGAGGAGTCAACGTCATGGTAAGAACCGAAGTGCAGACGCACGCCCAGATCGACTACCGGGTAACCGGCCAGTGGACCAGACTTCAGCTGTTCCTGGATGCCTTTGTCAATCGCGCCGATGAATTCACCAGGAATTACACCACCTTTGATTTCGTTGACAAACTCATACCCTTTCGGATTTGTGCCAGGTTCTAATGGGTACATGTCGATCACAACGTGACCATACTGACCGCGACCACCAGACTGCTTAGCGTGTTTACCTTCAACATCGGTAACTTTAGCGCGGATAGCTTCACGGTATGCAACCTGCGGCTTACCGACGTTAGCTTCAACGTTAAATTCACGACGCATACGGTCAACCAGGATATCCAGGTGAAGTTCACCCATACCTGCGATGATTGTCTGGCCAGACTCTTCATCAGTCCAAACGCGGAATGATGGGTCTTCTTTTGCCAGACGGCCCAGAGCCAGACCCATTTTTTCCTGGTCAGCTTTGGTTTTTGGTTCTACCGCAACGGAGATTACCGGCTCAGGGAATTCCATGCGTTCCAGGATAATCACGTTATCCGGATCACACAGGGTATCACCTGTAGTCACGTCTTTCAGACCGATCGCAGCAGCGATATCGCCCGCACGAACTTCTTTGATTTCTTCACGCTTGTTAGCGTGCATCTGAACGATACGACCCAGACGTTCACGCTGAGATTTCACTGGGTTAAATACAGTGTCACCTGAATTGACGAGACCGGAATAAACACGGAAGAACGTCAAGTTACCCACGAATGGGTCAGTAGCGATTTTGAACGCCAGAGCAGAGAACGGCTCTGAATCGTCAGAATGGCGAACTGCCGGAGTGTCTTTACCGTCGTCCAACAGGCCGTTGATAGCTTCAACGTCAGTTGGTGCTGGCAGATACTCAACAACAGCATCCAGCATTGCCTGTACGCCTTTGTTTTTAAACGCAGAACCACAGGTAACCAGGATTATTTCGTTGTTCAGAACGCGCTTACGCAGAGAAGTTTTGATCTCTTCTTCAGTCAGCTCTTCGCCACCAAAGAATTTCTCCATCAGCTCATCAGAGCCTTCAGCAGCGGCTTCAACCAGTTTCTGACGCCATTCTTCAGCCAGTTCTTGCATGTTGGCAGGGATTTCTTCGTATTCGAAGGTAACGCCCTGATCAGCTTCGTTCCAGTTGATAGCTTTCATCTTCACCAGGTCAACAACACCGGTGAATTTCTCTTCCGCGCCGATTGCCAGTTGCAGTGGCACCGGAGTTGCGCCCAGACGTTTTTCAATCTGGTCAACAACTTTCAGGAAGTTAGCACCCATACGGTCCATTTTGTTAACGAACGCGATACGAGGAACTTTATATTTGTTTGCCTGACGCCATACGGTCTCAGACTGTGGCTGAACACCGCCAACAGCACAGTAAACCATTACCGCGCCATCAAGAACACGCATGGAACGTTCTACTTCGATGGTGAAGTCAACGTGCCCTGGGGTGTCAATGATGTTGATGTGGTGTGGTTCGAACTGCTTAGCCATACCAGACCAGAAACAGGTGGTGGCAGCAGACGTGATGGTAATACCACGTTCCTGTTCCTGTTCCATCCAGTCCATGGTGGCTGCGCCATCATGAACTTCACCGATTTTGTGGTTTACACCGGTGTAGAACAGAACACGTTCGGTAGTGGTTGTCTTACCGGCGTCGATGTGAGCACTGATACCAATGTTACGGTAGCGCTCAATGGGTGTTTTACGAGCCATTTGATTCCTCTATAACTAGGACGTTCAAGTTCAGTTAACCCAAGCGGGTTGGCTTCTTGAAGCGCCCGCTTGGTTAGCATAACTACTGCGAAGTGATTACCAGCGGTAGTGGGCGAACGCCTTGTTGGCTTCAGCCATACGGTGAACGTCTTCACGTTTCTTAACTGCAGTACCTTTGTTCTCTGCAGCATCAGAAAGTTCGTTCGCCAGGCGGAGAGCCATGGATTTATCACCGCGTTTACGAGCAGCTTCAACGATCCAACGCATTGCCAGAGCATTACGACGAACCGGACGGACTTCAACTGGAACCTGATAAGTAGAACCACCTACGCGGCGGGACTTAACTTCGACAGTCGGACGAACGTTGTCCAGTGCGACTTCGAAAGCTTCCAGGTGGCCTTTACCGCTACGTTGAGCCAGGGTCTCAAGAGCAGTGTAGACGATTGCTTCTGCAGTAGATTTTTTACCATCTACCATCAGAATGTTGACGAATTTTGCCAGCAGTTCGGATCCGAACTTAGGATCTGGCAGGATTTTACGTTGACCAATGACGCGACGACGTGGCATGGAAATACTCCGTTGTTAATTCAGGATTGTCCAAAACTCTAAGAGTTTATTTTGACAGTAAAGTGAAAATGTTTGGCCTTACTTAACGGAGAACCATTAAGACTTCGGCTTTTTAACGCCGTATTTAGAACGAGATTGCTTACGATCCTTAACGCCTGAACAGTCCAGTGCGCCACGGACGGTGTGATAACGCACACCTGGCAAGTCTTTTACACGACCGCCACGGATCAGGATCACGGAGTGTTCCTGCAGGTTGTGACCTTCACCGCCGATGTAGGAGGTAACTTCAAAACCGTTAGTCAAACGCACACGGCAGACTTTACGCAGTGCGGAGTTTGGTTTTTTAGGAGTGGTGGTATATACACGAGTACATACGCCACGTTTCTGCGGGCAAGCTTCCAGCGCTGGAACGTTGCTTTTAGCAACCTTCGTAGAGCGTGGTTTGCGTACCAGCTGATTAATTGTTGCCATTAAAAAGCTCCTGGATTTTGGTTCATAAACTACTTTGTAAACGCGTGATAAATCGCCCCATAAAAAGCATTAGCTAATATGGGGACGCAGAATTTTAGGGCTGACCTAAGAGGGTGTCAAGAAATATACAGCACATCGTTGTTTCACCATGCTGTTTGCTGGGTATGTTTCTCAGTCAGCGCGACGAAACCAGTATAGTCGATCAATGTGATTCTGTGTGAAATTTGACCAACCAGACCACGAGCCGCCAAATCTTCGCTTAAAACATAAATGGACTGCACATGCTGACTCATCAGGTTGCATGCCTCACTGCCATCAAGTGCAGCCAGCACGCCATCCTGCATCAGCAGAAGCGCATCGTCCTGGGCGATCATGTGAATAAGCAATGAAAAATCACAATGTTGCGGGGAATTGGCAAGAGTAAAAAGCATGGAGTTTCCTGATTTAAAACGTCATTACCACATCATATTCGGCCAGTCGCTGGCGAATTTCAGTCACGGGCAACGGCTCAACATCCAGAACCCATTCATGGCCAGCCGACAGGCCCCGTGTCTTTAATGACTCTTCACAAACGAAACACTGATCGACATCGTAAAGAGATAACACGCCGAACGTGGCAATATAATTACGCGCCAAAATTTTTTCCGGCTGCTGCGCTGGCATTAACTGGAAAACACCATCAGCTATGAAAAATACACCAATATCTTCGGTCAGCGCTGACGTTGCCAGCAACGCATCCAGCCCTTCCCGTCCTGCAGACGTACCGTGCGGACCCTGGGTGAATACAAACGCGATCTTCTTCATTATTGCTCCCTGCATTCACACATCAGAACTGCACCAGACGATCACAGGTCAACGAAGCTTCAGCCAGACTGCCCAGTCCGGTCAGGGTAAAACCCGGCTGCAAGTTAGTCTGCCCGTGCCCCTGATTATGGGCTTCTGTTTCATCTATCACACCGCGGCGTAATGCGGCAGCTACGCACACATTGAGTGCCACCTGGTAATCTGCCGCCATGCGCTGCCAGGATCGGACTAAATCGAATTCATCGGATGCCGGCGCGGAAAGCAAATTACCATTGAGCACACCTTCACGATAAAAAAACACGCTGTCGAGATGATGACCGCTGGCGATCAGCGCCAGTGCAAACTGATACGCGGCACTGGCTTGCTGAGTGCCGTATGCAGGGCCGGTGACCAGCAGGCAGTAACGCAGTTTCAACGTTCGTTCCCCACCAGATCACCGCTTTTAAACTGGCGGATATACAGGTAGACCGTGTGCTTAGAAATGTTGAGGCGATCCGCAACCTGATTAATCGCGTCTTTGATATCAAAAATACCCTTTTCATAAAGATTCAGAACCACCTGACGGTTCTTCGCATTGTTAGATACGTTGCGGTCAGCGTTGACTTCTTCAATGGTGAATTCCAGCGTCTGAGCCACCAGATCATCTACGGATGACGCGAAGTTCACGGACGATGCCACTTCCTGCGTCTCAGGCGGCATAAAGGTCTGAATGATTTGCGAGAAAGGTACGTCAAGATTCATGTTGATGCACAGCAAGCCAATCACGCGTTGCTCACGGTTGCGAATAGCGATGGTGACTGACTTCATCAGCACACCACTTTTCGCGCGGGTGAAATAAGCTTTGGACACATTACTGTCCGCACCGGTCATGTCATGCAACATACGCAGCGCTAAATCCGTAATTGGCGAGCCGATTTTACGACCAGTATGCTCACCATTAGCAATACGGACCGCTGAACATTTCAGGTCTTCCAGTGAATGCAGAACAATTTCGCAATGCTCACCGATCAGCATCGCAAGCCCGTCCACCACGGCCTCGTATGAAGACAAAATCTCATGATCGACCTGGCTGAACGGACGTTGGTCCAGCAAATCCAGTTCACCGGTTTCGCCAGTTATAAGCGAATTAGACATCGAAGCTACCACCCTCTCTATCGCGCCTTCCAACGGGAGTCAGGACGCATTATTCATCATTCCACGGTCGTTACTGTATCAAAGACACAGAAAAAACGGCCTTACGATTATATGGATCTGTGACGTTATGCCGGGGAAACAAAAGCGTCAAGTTATCATCATAGAGTAACCTCAATAAAATGAAGGACGGGCGGCAAGAAAAGTGAGAGGCGAAAAAAAACCGCCGCATTTAGCGACGGTTTTCTGCAACAGCTCAGCAGCAACTTAGTTTGCTTTTGGTGCTGCTTCAGCAGGTTTTTCAGCTGCTTTCGGGTCAGCCTTAGGTGCCGCTTTCACATCCAGCAGTTCAACATCGAACACCAGAGTGGAGTTAGCCGGGATCCCCGGAACGCCAGTTTTACCGTAGGCCAGTGCCGGTGGGATGACCAGCTTGATTTTGCCGCCTTTCTTGATGTGTTTCAGGCCTTCAGTCCAGCCAGGAATTACACCGTCAAGACGGAAGGACAGCGGCTCACCGCGGGTATAAGAATTATCAAACTCTGTACCGTCGGTCAGGGTACCTTTGTAGTTAACGACAACGGTATCGCTGTCTTTAGGCGCTGCGCCGGCACCTGGTTTTTCAACCTGATACAACAGACCTGACTCAGTTTTCTTCACGCCTTTTTCTTTGGTGAAATCAGCACGGAATTTGTCGCCTTTGTCAGCGTTAGCTTTCGCGTCCTGCTCCATCTTAGCCTGTGCTGATGCTTTCACACGGCCTTCGAAGGTTTGCAGAGTCTGCTCGATTTCCTGATCAGACAGTTTGCTTTTGTTCGCGAACGCGTCCTGAACACCGGCGATCAACTGGTCTTTATCCAGTTTGATGCCCAGCTTTTCTTGCTCTTTCAGGGAGTTGTCCATGTAGCGACCCAGCGATGCACCCAGAGCATACGCAGCCTGCTCATCATCACTTTTGAATTTGGCCGTATCTGTTGCTGCCGGAGCAGTTGCAGCAGGGGCAGCGGCTGGCGCAGTTGCAGCAGCGGCCGGTGCTGTGGCTTCAGCAGCCATAACCTGAGTGGCATTCAGGGCGATAGCCATGGTGGTTGCCAGCAGAGTTACTTTAAACAGTGATTTCATCCATTTCTCCAGGACCAGAAATCTGTGACCTCTGGTAATAATTACGAAAGTTCGGCGGTTACTATAACTGTCCGTCTCACGACAAAACAATCTCTATACACGCCATTAGCGTCTTATTCCGACCTTTTTTACATCAATAAGTTTCGTCACACGATCGGGATATACGGATAAAGCGTCAGGGAGGTCAGGTAATCCTGCGGCTTTACGGGTAGAATCGCCGGTCTACAATACAGGATGAGGTTCAGGTCAGTGCACAACATGATCAACACGAGCCATACAGTGAGGTAATGATGATGAACTCAAATACCATTGAACAACGTCTGGAGATGCTGGAAAACAAACTGGCTTTTCAGGAAATTACCATTGAAGAGCTGAACATGATTGTCACACAGCATCAGTTGGAAATGAGCAGACTGCACGATCACCTGCGCCTGCTGACAGACAAACTGCGTGCCAGCCAGCCATCAATGATTGCCGATCAGTCGGAAGAAACGCCGCCACCGCATTATTGATACGGATTGCGACGCAACAAAAAGGCGCCCTTGCGGCGCCTTTCGTTTATATCACTGTTATATCACTGTGCGGGCGATTAATGACAACCGCAGCCGCCGTTACCGCCGCAACCGCCTTTTTTGCCGTGATCATGACCGTGGTCGTGATCATGGTCGTGGCCGTGACCACCGCAGCAACCGTCACCGTGTTCATGGTCGTGACCATGATCGTGGCCGTGTTCGCCATGAACGTGGCCATGAGCCAGTTCTTCTTCGGTCGCTTCACGGATTGCCACCACTTCAACGTGGAAGTTCAGGTTCTGGCCAGCCAGCATGTGGTTGCCATCAACCACAACGTGGTCGCCATCAACTTCAGTGATTTCGACAGGAACCGGGCCCTGATCGGTATCAGCCAGGAAACGCATACCGACTTCCAGCTCATCAACACCCATGAACACGTCTTTAGGCACGCGCTGAACCAGGTTGTCGTCGTAGTTGCCGTAAGCATCGTTCGCGCCAACATGTACGTCAAATACGTCACCAATTGCATGACCATCAAGTGCAGTTTCCAGACCGGAGATCAGGGAACCATGGCCGTGCAGGTAATCCAACGGTGCGCTCACCGGAGATTCATCAACCAACACACCGTCTTCTGTACGTACCTGATATGCCACGCTGACGACCAGGTCTTTTGCTACTTTCATGATAACTCCTACCGTTGGAAACTCAATTTTTTGTCTGCGGGCGTTGCATAACGCACGCAACTTCGCTTAAGGCTAATTCAGTGACGGCCACTTTTCGATGAGATCATCCTGAAAAGCGCGATCGGATAAATTTGGCGAAGAGTGTAGCGGAAATCCGCGTCTCTGTACTACCAGCATAAAAAAACACGAGCCATAACGCTACTTCGGATCGAAAATACCAATCACCTGCTCTTCCGGGCGAAGCTTCTTGCTGACCTGCGCGTCAGTCTGACGCTGATGGTGTCCGCACTTTACACACTCCACCACTTCAACCTGATCTTCCTGCCATAAAGCCAGTGTATCCATCGCCTTACATTTCGGACACACCGCACCAGCGATGAACCGTTTACGGGTTGTAGCCATGTTACTTCTCCTGAAATTTCCGATATTGCGTCCGGTCAGTTTTCGATCAACCACCGAAATTATTTTTCTGCTACCGGGCTATTCGTCATCGTCCCAGCCATCAAGCTGGCGACGTTCGTTATGCATTTCACTCTGAAAGATGTCTTCCAGCTCTCGCCGGGCCTCTTTCACGCGGGAAATCTGCGCAACGTCGCCGCGGTTTTGCGGCACCAGTTCACGCAACATCCGCATGTCGAGCCGACGAAAATGTTGCTGCGCGCGATACGCACTGTGCGGATGCATGCCCAGCGTCACGAGTGCTTTCTTCCCAAGCTCCAGCGCACTAGAAAACGTCTCGCGGGAAAAATTCACTACGCCGGCCTGCAAAAGCTCATGCGCTTCCACACGGCCACGGGCACGCGCCAGAATATTCAGATGGGGAAAATGCTGCTGGCATAAATGCACGATAGCCATCGTATCTTCCGGCTCATTGGAGGTAATAACGATCGACTTTGCCTTTTCCGCGCCGGACGCCCTGAGTAACTCCAGTTCGGTTGCATCGCCGTAATAGACTTTGTAGCCGTAAGTCCGCATCAACCCGACGGCGCTGATATCACGCTCCAGCACCGTAATGCGCATTTTGTTCGCCATCAGCAAACGTCCGATCACCTGCCCGAAGCGCCCGAACCCGACAATAATCACCTGCGGTTCGTCATCCTGAACAAAATGCTTTTCGTCGCTTTCTTCGCCGTCGTTGTAGCGTCGCACCAAAATCCGGTCAACCCACTGCATCAGCAGCGGCGTGGTCATCATTGATAACGTCACCACCACCAGCAACAGCGAAAGCTGCGACGAAGAAATCACTTTCTGCGCGCCCGCCGCCGAGAACAGCACGAAAGCAAATTCACCGCCCTGACTGAGCACGGCGGAAAATTGCAGCCGGACCGAAGTACGCAAGCCAAATACACGGGACAGCCCGTACAACAAGGCACCTTTGACAGTCACCAGAACAATCACGCCCGCCAGCACCAGCAAAATATGGGTATAAAGCACACCCAGATTCAGCGCCATGCCGACAGAAATAAAGAACAGCCCGAGCAGTAAACCCTTAAATGGCTCGATAGCGATTTCCAGTTCGTGCTGATATTCACTTTCAGCCAGTAAAATCCCGGCGATGAACGTCCCGAGTGCCATCGAAAAGCCCAGCGTATCCATAAACAGCGCCGAGCCGAGCACCACCAGCAACGCGGCGGCGGTAAACACTTCACGCACGCCGGAGGCCACAATCAGCCGGAAAATCGGCCGCAGCAGATAGCGTCCGCCAATCAACATCCCGCCAAAGGCCAGCACTTTCAGGCCGATCATTTCCCAGTTATTGCTGCCTTCGGAGCCCCCCGCCAGAATCGGGATCAGCGCCAGTGCCGGGATCACCGCGATATCCTGGAACAGCAGCACGGCAAAACCCAACTGGCCGCCTTCGTTACGCGTCATGCCTTTATCGCGCATCAGTTGCAGTGCCATCGCCGTGGATGACATCGCCAGCCCGATACCGCCAATCACCGCCGCCTGCCAGGAAAACTTCGTGAGATACAACAAACCGCCAAGCACCAGCGCGGTCAGGATCACCTGCCCGGCACCGACGCCAAAGATTTGCCGCCGCAGCGCCCACAACTTACCGGGATTCAGTTCCAGCCCGATGATAAACATCAGGAAAACCACGCCCAGTTCGGAGAAGTGCAGGATCTCATCCACGTCACGGATAAAACCTAAGCCCCACGGGCCGATGGCAATCCCCGCCAGCAAATAGCCGAGTACCGCGCCGATACCTAAACGTTGCGCCAGAGGCACGGCGACCACCGCAGCGAATAAAAACAGCAGGATTGCCGTAGGAATACTTGAAACGTCCATCAGACGATCCCCCCATGCGGCAACGGGGATTGCAGCCATTCGCCGTACGCTTCGGCATGGCTCTGCAACACATCAGGTTTCTGACGTCGCGCCCAGTAAATAACGATTGGCGTCATCCAGTGCATATGGCACATCGCCGACGTCAGCTCGAACGGACGCATAATATCGGACATCGGATAACGGTTATAACCGCCCGCACGGTAAGCGCCTTCCGGCTCGCCGGTGGTAACGACCGAACGCCAGTATTTGCCGTTAAGCGCATTCCCGCCAGCACCGCTGGCAAACCCCCGGGCCAGCACGCGATCCATCCATTCCTTTAATAAAGCCGGGCAACTATAGGTATAAAGAGGATGCTGGAAGACAATCACTTTGTGTTCACGCAGCAGTTGTTGTTCGCGGTGGATATCAATAAAAAAATCAGGATAGTGGGCGTACAAATCATGCACGGTGACATGCTCAAGTTGCTGTGCCTGCTGTAACAAAACGCGGTTGGCGACTGAATCGGGTGATTCCGGGTGGGCGTACAGCAGCAAAACCTTTGGTGGCTGCGACATCAATACCTCCAAAGCGTCGTCAGGGTGCGGTTTTTCCGTTACCATGCTTCGCAAAGACAAAATGGGACGCGATACGTCTTGTTTAAATCATTATCATGACAATTTAACATACTCTCAACACGGCGCTTTATGATTGTTTTCTCCTCCTTACAAATCCGACGCGGCACTAACGTGCTGCTGGACAACGCGTCTGCGACCATCAATCCCGGCCAGAAAGTCGGGCTGGTGGGCAAAAATGGCTGCGGTAAATCCACCCTGATTTCGCTGCTTAAAGGTGAAATGAGCGCCGATGCAGGCAACCTGACGTTTCCGTCCAACTGGGCGCTGGCCTGGGTCAATCAGGAAACACCCGCTCTGGACCAGCCTGCGATAGAGTATGTTATCGACGGTGACCGCGAATTTCGCCAACTGGAAGCGCAATTGCAGCACGCTAACGAGCGTGATGACGGCCACGCTATCGCCACGCTGCACGGTAAACTCGACGCCATCAACGCCTGGACCATTCCGGCGCGCGCGGCGAGCCTGCTCAGCGGATTGGGCTTTACTCAGAATCAGTTGCAGCAGCCAGTCAAATCGTTCTCCGGCGGGTGGCGCATGCGTCTCAACCTTGCGCAGGCGCTGATTTGCCGTTCTGATTTACTGCTGCTCGATGAACCGACTAACCACCTGGATCTCGACGCCGTCATCTGGCTGGAGAAATGGCTGAAAAGCTACACCGGCACGCTGGTGCTGATTTCCCATGACCGGGACTTTCTCGATCCGATCATCGATAAAATACTGCATATCGAACAGCAGACGCTGAACGAATACACCGGTAACTACTCGTCTTTCGAACGCCAGCGTGCGACCAAACTGTCGCAACAGCAGGCATTGTTTGAAAGTCAGCAGGAGAAAGTGGCGCATCTGCAAAGTTATATTGACCGTTTCCGTGCGCAGGCGACCAAAGCCAAGCAGGCGCAAAGCCGTATTAAAATGCTGGAACGCATGGAGCTGATAGCCCCGGCGCACGTCGACAATCCTTTTCATTTTAGCTTCCGCTCGCCGGAAAGTTTGCCCGATCCGCTGTTGCGGATGGAAAAAGTCAGCGCCGGTTATGGCGACACCACGATTCTGGAGTCGATCAAACTGAATCTGGTGCCGGGTTCACGTATCGGCTTACTGGGCCGTAACGGGGCCGGGAAGTCCACGCTGATCAAACTGCTGGCTGGCACCATGCCGCCGCTTCACGGTGACATTGGTCTGGCGAAAGGCGTCAAACTCGGTTACTTCGCGCAGCATCAGCTGGAGTTCCTGCGCGCAGAAGATTCGCCGCTGCAACATCTGGTGCGCCTGGCGAACAAAGAAACCGAACAGCAGTTGCGCGATTATCTCGGTGGATTTGGTTTCCACGGCGATAAAGTGACGGATCCTACCGGGCGATTCTCCGGCGGTGAAAAAGCGCGTCTGGTGCTGGCACTGATTGTCTGGCAGCGCCCTAACCTGCTGTTGCTCGATGAACCGACCAACCACCTGGATCTCGATATGCGTCAGGCGCTGACCGAAGCGCTGATCGACTTCGAGGGCGCGATGGTTGTCGTGTCGCATGACCGCCACTTACTGCGCTCCACCACTGACGATTTGTATCTGGTACACGGCGGCAAAGTGGAACAGTTCGACGGCGATCTGGAAGATTATCAGCAATGGCTGGTGGACATTCAGCGTCAGGAAAGCCAGCAGGACGCACCGGCCAAAGACGGCGGCGTTAACAGCGCGCAGTCGCGTAAAGACCAGAAACGTCGCGAAGCCGATTTCCGCAATCAGACCCAGCCGCTGCGTAAGCAAATCACCAAACTTGAAGCGCAGATGGAAAAATTAAGTACAGAACTGGCGACCATTGAAGAGCGTCTGGCTGATTCCGCGATTTACGACAACAGCCGTAAAGCCGATCTCACCGAATGTCTGCAACAGCAGACCAAAGTGAAAGGCGCGCTGGAAGAGACCGAAATGACCTGGCTCGATGCACAGGAACAACTGGAAGACATGTCGAAGGCCTTTGATCTCGACTAGAAGATCGTTCGGTAAGAAATGAGAAAGGCGCCACGACGGCGCCTTTCTTTTGTCTGCAAATCAGTGCCAGATCAGCAATACGCAGGCGGCGGTCAGGATCCCCATCGCGATATTAAAGGTATACCACGCACGCCTGCTGCGCAGCAGGCGGCCAATTACGGTACCGAAGCCAAGCCAGATGATCCCGGACACCAGATTGACCAGGAACATCCCGAGGCTGATACCAGCAATAGAGTGGTTATAGGCGGCACCGGCCAGACTGAAGCTCGCGACCGCGCCCAGCCCCATCAGCCACGCTTTCGGGTTGAGGAATTGCAGCAACCAGCCCTGATACAAGCGGATCGGCCTGGGTGGCGGTGCGCCGGTTTCCAGTTTTTCATAGGCAGATGTCGCAATCTTCCACGCCAGCCACAGCAGATACAGGCTACCGGCAATTTTGAGGAACAGATGTAACGCAGGATAAATCGTGATGAGCCCGCCGACCCCAAACGCCACCAGCAGCAAAATACTTTGCATGCCAAGCATAATGCCGACCATCAGCCAGAGTGAGCGGAAGAACCCGAAGTTAGCGCCAGACGTGGTTAACAACATATTGTTCGGGCCAGGGGTGATAGCGGCGACCCATAAAAATCCAAGCATCGAGAAAAATAAACCAGGTTCCATTTAATTTGGGTTCTCCGACCCGAAAGATGTGCGATAGCATTGAAGCTAACAGCGTGATATTGATCGCACAAGAGTCTCTTAAGAGAAATTTATTCATCTTATGTTTGAATCCTTTCGCCCCCTGCGCGGAGCCAGTAATCCTCACATCCAGACGCTGTTACCGCGGCTGGTTCGGCGGCACGCAAAACTCAAACCTCACTGGCAAAGGCTGGATACGCCGGACGGGGATTTTCTGGATTTAGCCTGGACTGAAGACCCGGAACAGGCGCGACATAAACCGCGCATGATCCTGTTTCACGGACTGGAAGGCAGTTTCTTCAGCCCTTATGCCCACGGTCTATTGCAGGCCTGGAAAGACAAAGGCTGGCTCGGCGTCGTCATGCATTTTCGCGGATGCAGCGGTGAACCCAATAAACTGCTGCGTATTTACCATTCCGGTGAAACCGAAGACGCCCGTTTTTTCATTCGCTGGCTCAATGAAACTTATGGCGAAGTCCCGACCGGCGCGGTGGGCGTGTCGCTCGGCGGCAATATGCTGGCCTGTTATCTCGGGCAGGAAGGGGAAACGTGTACGCTGAGCGCCGCCGTGGTGGTCTCCGCGCCGCTGATGCTGGAACCTTGCGCTTACCGGCTGGAACAAGGTTCATCACGGATTTATCAGCGCTATCTGCTCGATCAGCTCAAAGGCAATGCCTCGCGCAAACTGGCGAAATATCCGGGCACATTGCCCGTCACGCTGGAGCAGCTAAAAGCCATGCGTTACCTTCGTGAATTCGACGACGCCATCACCTCAAAAGCACACGGATTTACCGACGCGCTGGATTATTACCGCCGGTGCAGCGGCCTGCCGTTACTGGCGCAGATCAGAACGCCGTTGCTGATTATCCACGCCAAAGACGACCCGTTTATGACGCCGGAGGTCATCCCGAAAGCAGAAGATTTACCGGATTGCGTGGAATATCAGTTAACAGAACATGGCGGACATGTCGGGTTTGTTTCCGGCAGCTTACGTCATCCGCAGATGTGGCTGGAGCAACGCATTCCGGCCTGGATCGCCCCGTATTTAGAAAATAAGACTAAGGAAACAACAGAGTGATTATTCCCTGGCAGGAACTGGACGCTGAACTGCTCACCAGCGTGGTGGAATCCTTCGTATTGCGCGAAGGCACCGATTACGGCGAGCAGGAACGATCGCTGGAACA
This sequence comes from Rahnella sp. RcJ3, assembly GCF_009498575.1. Lineage (NCBI taxonomy): Bacteria > Pseudomonadati > Pseudomonadota > Gammaproteobacteria > Enterobacterales > Yersiniaceae > Rahnella > Rahnella sp. RcJ3. The sequence continues at coordinate 118,212 of NZ_QSNX01000014.1, read as the reverse complement.
AAAAGTCGATGACGTGAAACGTCAGCTGAAAAGTGGCGAGGTTGTGCTGGTCTGGTCAGAACTGCATGAAACGCTGAACATTATGCCGCGTGGTCAGTTCCGCGCCGGGCAGGAAGAAACCCCGCAGGACTGGTAACTCACGGCTCCGTCGATGCGGAGCCGTTTTCTTACGCCGTTGCCGAAATACAGGTTCCGGCGTCTCCCGCCAGCACCGCCTCGATCTGATCCAGCGCGCCGATATAGGCCGGATAGCCGCTGTAATTCACAAACGCGCTGACCGCCGCGACTTTGGGGCCCATCGAACCGTCGTTTTGCGCAAAAGGCGCGAGCTGCGCGGGCGTCGCACGACGGATCGCCCGTTGCTGCGGCGTGCCCCAGTGTTCATACACCGCATCGGCATCGGTCAGGATCACCAGCTTTTGCGCCTTCAGTTGACGCGCCAGCAGCGCTGCCGACAAATCCTTGTCGATTACCGCCTGCGCGCCGTTGCCATCTTCAAACACCGGAATACCGCCACCGCCATTACAAATCACCACGTGCCCGCGCGCCAGCAATTGCTGAATAGCGTCGATATCCACAATCCGCTTAGGCACGGGTGACGCCACCACGCGGCGCAAATAAGCCCCGTCGGCTTTCATTTTCCAGCCATGCAGATTTTCCAGTTCCTGCTGAGATCCCGGCGGGTACACCGGCCCGATAAATTTTTCGGGAGAGGCAAACGCCGGATCGCGGCTGTCGACTTCAATGCGCGTCAGCACGGTGGACACCTCTGGCATGCCCGTCTGCTGCCCGAGCATTTGCGCCAGCATAAACCCGATCATGCCCTGTGTTTCTGCGACCAGAATATCCAGCGGATAGGCGGGCACCTCCGTATACGCCTGATTTTGTAATGACAACAATCCGACCTGGGGTCCGTTGCCGTGAACAATCGCCAGACGGTAGCGCGTCGCCAGCCGCGCCAGCGCATCGGCCACCGTCGCAATATTGCGATACTGATTTTCAGCCGACAGGCATTCGCCACGTTGTAAAAGCGCATTACCGCCCAGTGCGACCACTAAAGTTTCCATGTTTCCTCCTTAAAGAAAGTGTTCCCTGAAAAGCGTCAATGCCAGCCAGACGCCAAGCAGCGTATCGGCACCCGACGTGTGCCCCAGCGCCAGAACCTGCTCTGCGCGCCGGGCACGAATCAGATGCAGCAATGGGGTGGAAAATTGTCTTCTCACCGCATGATGCAGATAGGCGCAACTGACCGATGACGTGAGCGTGCGCAGGTCCGGTGTATGATCAAAAAAGTCACCGACCGGCAACCCGTGCACCGCACACACCAGCAACATGCCGGTCAGCGTGTCGTCGTGGCTCGGTGTCAGCCCCGCGCCTTTGCCCACTACGTTCTGCCAGTCAACGCGATGCCCCTGCAACTGCCGCAATAACTGATGCTGAATATGCGCCAGTTCTCCGCCGGGCGGTTCAAGGACAACCTGACGAAGCTCACCGAACAGCCCCGTAAGCTGCGGGCATCCGGTCAGAAAACCGTGCACATAGTCGTAAAGCGGCCGCGCGCCTTGTGTTACGTGCAAATCCAGCCTGCGCGCGGGCGGGTTTTCAGCACCCGCCCGCATCACATCGCCCAACGTCAGACGACTGAGTAGCCCTTCAAAATCCCGCGCCCGCAACAGCCATCCCATCGGGCTCAACCCTTTGCCGTATCGATGCAGTGTCAGCCATTCGCCCCGCTCATTGCTCAGGTTGATGGCGCGGGAAAACAAACCAACAACCTGCCAGTCACCGGGACATACCGGTGCGTGAGCGCTGACCGCCAGCGGTGCGGGAATATTCATACCTGAGGATGCACCCCGAGGTGTTCCGCCAGAGCCTCCAGCGCCTGTTCGAAGCAGGCCAGCGGCGCACGTACCGTGCCGGCACCAATCTGACCAATCCCCGGTTCGCGGTGAGCAATGCCGGTGTTAATCAGCGGCGTGATGCCGGTTTCCACCACACGCCGCACATCCAGTCCAAGGCAGGCGCCCTGAAAATCCCAGCCGGGAATTTGCAGCATCATGTTGCGTTCGAGGAAGATTTCCGCCATCTCTTCAGACACGGTGATGGCGGCATCCATCCCGCCCGCGCCGACAAAACGGGTCACACCCGGCGCGGCAATCATCGCTGCGCCGCCGACGCCAAAGGTTTCCGTGATGGCGCTGTCACCCATATCCGGGTTGGCATCCTCCTGGCTGTAGCCGCTGAAGAACAATCCCTGCGGCATATTCACCGGTGCGGTAAACCAGCGATCGCCGAGGCCGCTGACGCGGATACCAAACTCTTTGCCGTTGCGGGTCATGGCGGTGACGATACTGCCTTTGCCGATGGCCGCACCGGCATCCATCGCCGCTTTGCAGTAAGCCATCGCCAGATTGAGGAAGAACTGATCGGTCGTACTCAGAAAATGCAAAACGTCAGTCAGCGTGGTTTTATCCAGATTGCCTGCCGCCAGTTGCGGTGCCAGCGTACGCATCAGTAACGCCGAAGTGGCGATATTGCGCTGATGGAATTCATCGCCCATCGTAATGCCCTGCGCCATCATCGCCGTTAAATCGATACCGCGCTCGAGACGATGCAACGCGCCACTCAGTGCCGGTGCCAGCACGTCGCGCATCCAGCGCAAACGCATCTGAACATCCGGGCCATAGGCACCGAAACGCATCACCTTGCCGATACCTTCGTTCATGTTGCAGAAAGCACGGTTGCCGTCAGTGAGATTGCCGATCACCAGCACCGGCATGTTCGCCGACGTGATACCGCCCATCGGCCCGACCGCACTGACGTGATGACAAGGCACAAACCGGATTTCGCCACTATTCAGCAATTGCAACGCACGTTGTTCATCCTGCGCCCAGCCTTCAAACAGACAGGCGCCGATGCAGGCACCGCGCACCGGGCCGGTCATGTCTTCCCAGCAGACAGGCGGGCCTGCATGCAGCAGGGTTTTTCCCTGATTCAGCACCGGGATCACCTGACGGGCGGGCTGAACATCAAGCCAGTGCGGGCGCGCCTGACGAATGCGTTCGATAACGGCGGTATTGGCCTGTTCGAGGGTATTTTTCATAAGATGTCTCGTTATCCGAAGAGGGGAAGCGGCTCAGCCCAGTTGTTTTAACAAGCTGGCCAGCCGGAGATTGCCACCCGCAACGGGCGACCATGGGTAGTGCACGACCGGCACCGAAGCCGATTGCAAATCCAGCGCAAAACTGCGCAGTCCGGCGTTGATCACCGCGACCTGCGACAACAGCGGGCAAGTTGATGCCGCAGGTGTCACGGCAGTTTGGGTACATAAGGTGTGTGCCAGCAGCGTGGCTTCCGGCAGGGTTTGCACCACCAAAATGCCCGCCTCGCGCAATAGGGCGATTTGCTGCGAACGGCACTGCGGATCCTGCTCACTGCCCGTCACCATGGCGATCACCACCAGCGGCGCATGTCGGGCGCGCTGCGTCATCAGTTGCCTGACAGCCGTTGCCACCGAACCGGCCGGATCGCGCTGCGCACCATAACCAATGACCACATCCAGCAGCAGCACGCCGGTTTCAGATTTACCGGCCAGCCCGAGAATCAGCTGTTCCCGCGAGGTCGGGTCAATCATCGGATGCGGTTTGCCAACGGTGTAGAAATCGTCGCCCAAATCAATGATGCGGTGTCCGTTGTGGTCAAGCATGGTGCCGTGCCGATGGACATGATCGGCTTCCACGTCCAGCAGACCGGCCAGCACCATTGCGGCCTCGGCGGCCAGCGTGCCACCGGTAAACAATCCGGCGATTTTTTTACCCGTGACATCAGGCTGCGATGCGGCAACCTGAACCACCCGCGCCAGCAGGCAGGCGATGCGTGCCGCTTCATCGAGGGTCGATGCCAGCCAGACATTGCCGTCACGCGCCTGGCTGACCGGCGCACCGAGAAACAGCGCCACCACTGGCTTACGAATAGCTTTCATCGCCGCCATCACTTTCAGGCGAACGGCGTCTGCCGGGGGTTTGGAGACAAAGGCCAGCACCTGACTTTGCGGATCCTCCGCCAGCATCTTCAGCGACGTCAGCGCACTGATGCCGCCGACCTGCGCGGAAAGATCGCGTCCTCCGAGGCCGATAGCCTGCGAAATGCCCTGTCCGTTCAGCGCAATTTGCGACGTCAGTTCCTGAATGCCGGTACCGGATGCGCCGGTCACGCCAATCACGCCTTGCGGCAACACATTGGCAAACGCCAGCGGTGCACCGGCAATAATGGCGGTGCCGCAATCCGGCCCCATCACCAGCAGCCCTTTCTCACAGGCTTTTTGTTTAAGCGCGATTTCGTCTTCCAGCGTGACGTTATCAGAGAAAATCATCACGTTGCGGCCACTGTCGAGCGCCTGATGCGCCAGCCCGGCGGCATACTCGCCCGCAATGGAAATCAGCATCAGATTAGCGTCAGGAAGGCGTTGTTCCGCGCTGGAAAAACGGCGCGCTACCGGCAGAGATCGCCCGCCGCGTTGCCCGGCTGACATGGCTTTTAAGGCGTCTTCAAGCTGTGCGGTAATCGCAGCAATAATGCCTGCTTCGCGACTTTCGCTACGCACCGCCACGCAGATATCATTCGGCGTCGCCTGTTCAAAACAGGCATGCCAGAAACCGGTGGCTTCTAATAACGCTTTATTGGCGGGTGTCCCCATCATCACCGATACATCGTCAACGTCCGGTGATTCACTGAGCTGGCGGGAAATAATCATCAGGCTGACGGAATCCTGAAAACTTCCTTTTTTAATACAGGCGTGGATCATCTGCTTCCCTTATATTTTCAGACGGTGAGACGCAGGCTACGCAGAAATAAAACCTCGCAAGGTGAACTGGCTCACACTTGATTTATTGTCAGGTTTAATTAAATAACCACGCTGATTTACATGTGAAAAAATTAAATAATGAATAACGATTAAATAAAAAATTAATAAGAAAAAATGCGCATTAGCAAATTGATTTTCGCTATCCCTGATTAGTTATTCAGATCACATTCTCACGCGGGATATCCCGTATTTTCTTCGCTATTCAACGCCTCATTCGCTGCAAATAAGGAACGCCAGATGAAGGTCAGTCGCGAAGAATTACACCAGCTTATTGCCCGCAAACTCACCACCGCCGGTTTAACGCCGGAACATGCCGCCGTGGTGGCCGACGTGCTCTCTTATGCTGATGCCAGAGGCATCCATTCTCACGGCGCGGTGCGGGTTGAATATTATGCCGAACGTATTGCCAGAGGCGGCACCAACACCTCTCCGGCGTTGCAGTGGGAAGAAACCGGGCCGTGCAGCGGCATTCTGCATGCCGATAACGGACCTGGCCATGTCGCAGCAAACCTGGCGATGGAACATGCCATCGACATGGCAAAAACCAAAGGCGTCGCCGTGGTGGGAATCCGTCAGATGGGGCATTGCGGCGCGCTGTCTTATTTCGTTCACCGCGCGGCCAAAGCCGGTCTGATCGCGGTTTCCGTTTGCCAGTCTGACCCGATGGTGGTGCCGTTTGGTTCCGCCGACATCTATTACGGCACCAACCCGATTGCCTTTGCCGCACCCGGCGAAGGGGAGCAAATCATCACCTTTGACATGGCGACCACCGTGCAGGCGTGGGGGAAAATCCTTGATGCCCGGGCGCGCAATGAAAAAATCCCTGACACCTGGGCGGTAGATGGCGCAGGCAATCCCACCACCGATCCTTATGCCGTCGAAGCGCTTCTGCCGATGTCCGGCCCGAAAGGCTACGGTCTGATGATGATGGTCGATGTGTTGTCCGGTATTTTGCTCGGCCTGCCGTTCGGGCGCTCCGTCAGCTCGATGTATGAAGACCTCACCGCCGGTCGTGACCTCGGCCAGTTGCACATTGTGATTAATCCGGCGTTCTTTACCTCTTCTCAGATATTCAGAAAAAATATCAGCCAGATGCTGGCCGAATTAGTGGCACTTCGTCCGGCGCCGGGTTTTGAAAAAGTGCTGTATCCGGGCCAGAACCTGGATATTTATGAAGAGCATACGAAAGACAATGGAATAGAACTGATAGATGATATTTATCGTTATTTAATTTCCGATGAGCTTTATACCCACACTTATCAAACACAATCTCCTTTCGCACATTAATTATTTATTTAAAGGTGAATATGCTATGTCGCCCTTTTATCAGCACGTAGAAAGTCAGCTCGACTGGTTATCGGTATTTGGCGCAGATCCGGCTGGCGGTATTTCCCGCCTGCTTTATTCCCCCGAATGGCTGGAAACGCAAAATCAGTTAAAACAGCGGATGACGCAGAATGGGTTTGCCACCCGTTTCGACGCCGTCGGCAATTTATATGGCCGCATCGAAGGCAGTGACCGCAAAGACGAGGTCATTCTCTCCGGCTCGCATATCGATACGGTGGTCAGCGGTGGCCATCTCGACGGACAGTTCGGTGTGCTCGCCGCCTTTATCGCCATGCGCTATCTGAAAGACACCTTTGGCACGCCGCGCCGCACGCTGGAAGTGGTGTCGCTGGCCGAAGAAGAAGGCAGCCGTTTTCCCTATGTTTTCTGGGGCAGTAAAAACATCGTCGGACAGGCCGATCCTGCCGATGTGCGCAACATCACCGATGCGCAGGGCGTGAAATTTACCGATGCGATGCAGCAATGCGGTTTCACGCTGCCCGGTTCTCCGTTGCCCGCCCGCCGCGACATCAAAGCCTTTGTCGAACTGCATATCGAGCAGGGCAGCGTGCTCGAACGCAATCAGCAGCAACTTGGCGTGGTGCATGCGATTGTCGGTCAGCGCCGCTATACCGTGACCCTGACCGGCACCGCCAATCACGCGGGCACTACGCCGATGAGTTACCGCAAAGATACCCTTCAGGCATTCAGTCAGATTTGCGTGACGGCTACCGAAAGCGCCGAAGCGCACGGCGATCCGCTGGTGCTGACCTTCGGCAAAGTGGTGCCGGTGCCGGGTACCGTTAATGTCGTGCCGGGTAAAACCGTGTTCAGCATTGATTGCCGCCACACCGATCAGCAGGCGCTGCTGGCGTTTACCACAGAACTGGACGCCACCATGCGGCGGATTTGCCAGGAACGCGGCATCGGCATCGACATTGATTTATGGATGGATGAAGCGCCGGTGCCCATGGACAAACAACTGGTGGCGCAACTCGACGCCCTGTGCCGTGAACAAAACAGCCGTTACCGCGTGATGCACAGCGGCGCCGGGCACGACGCGCAGATTTTCGCCGCCTGCGTACCGACCTGCCTGCTGTTCGTTCCCAGCATTGCGGGTATCAGCCACAACCCGGCAGAAAACACCGCTGTTGCCGATCTGGCCGCGGGCGTGGAAATGCTGGCGAAAATGCTGCATCAACTGGCTTATTAATCTGTCTTAAAGGGAGTTTACAATGGGTTATATCAACCAAAACACAGGCTATATCAATGATTTACTTTCTAACCGTTCCATCATCAAACGCGGGAATTATGCGCTGATTGAACCCGACGGTCTGGTCAAAAATACCCTGCCCGGTTTTGAGCGCTGTGAAATCACCATTCTGGCGACGCCGAAACTGGGCGCGACCTTTGTGGATTATCTGGTCAACATGCTGGAAGGGGGGAAAAACCTGGTGGGCTTCGGCGGCGACGCGCATATCGAAACCTTCGTCTACGTGATCGACGGTAACATCACTGCGAATGCCGAAGGTCAGGATTACCGGCTGGAAAGCGGCGGATATCTTTACTGCCCGCCGGGCGTGAGCATGACGCTGGTGAATGCCAACGGCGGCCAGAACAGCCGCTTATTCCTCTATAAAAAACGCTATACGCCAGTCAGTGGTTTCCAGCCGCATGTGGTGAGCAACAACGTGCATCAGCTGGAAAAAATCCACTACGAAGGCATGTCGGATGTGATTGTGCAGGATTTACTCCCTGCGGATCTGGGGTTCGATATGAACATTCATATTCTGACGTTTGCGCCAGGTGCCTGCCACGGCTATGTGGAGACGCACGTGCAGGAGCATGGTGCGCTGATCCTCAGCGGTGAAGGCATGTATAACCTGGATAACCACTGGATCCCGGTGAAGAAAAACGACTATATCTTTATGGGTGCGTACTGCCCGCAGGCCTGTTATGCCGTGGGGCGCGATGAGCCGCTGAGCTATATCTATTCGAAAGACTGTAACCGCGACGTCGAACTTTAACGGTTCGTGAATGTAATAAGAAAACCGCCATCGCTGGCGGTTTTTGTGTTTTGAGAAACCGATAACGTCAGGAAGAGGCCTTCATGCCCAGCCGGTAAACACGGGCAAGATTTTGCGCAGCGTAGCGCAGGTTTTCCTCCCCCTGCTCCAGCACCGTTTCCAGTGGCGCGAGGCGTGGGAGAATACTGAATACGGCATCCAGCCCGTGCTGATGCACGACTTCCACTCCTTCGCCCAGAATGCCCGCCAGCCCGATCACCGGCACATGGTGGCGTTGTGCCAGCCGCGCCACACCGACCGGTGCTTTGCCGTTAATGGTCTGCTGATCCAGCCGCCCTTCGCCGGTGATCACCAGCGTAGCACCTTGCATCGCCTCATCCAGCCCGATGGCATCCATAATAATGTCGATACCGGAACGCATGTTGCCACGCAGGAACAACCGAGCCGCCACACCCATTCCGCCCGCTGCGCCACCGCCTGGCCACTCAAGCACGTTAACCCCGAGATGGCGGAAAATAACCGCCGCCAGATGGGCCAGCGCCGCGTCCAGAACCTGAACATCTTGCACCGATGCGCCTTTTTGCGGGCCGAATACTGCCGCCGCACCGCACGGACCGGTCAGCGGATTTTCCACATCGCACGCCACTTCAATCCGGCACTGCGCTAAACGCGGATCCAACTGACTCAGATCAATAGCCGCCAGTTGCGCCAGCGCGGCGCCGCCCCACGGCAGATCAATGCCCTGCGCATCGGTAAAACGGCCGCCGAGCGCCTGTACCATGCCAATGCCGCCATCAACGGTCGCGCTGCCACCAATGCCTAAAATGATATGGCGGATACCGCCGTCCAGTGCATGACGGATTAACTCACCGGTGCCGAAACTGGTGGCCGCGAGCGGGTCACGCTGTCCGGCGGGCACCAGCATCAGACCGCTGGCGGCGGCCATTTCAATCACCGCACAATCACCTTTGCCGTTCACGCCGTAAAAACCACGCACGCGATGTCCCTGCGGGTCTGTCACTTCAATATCAATGCGATGCCCGCCGGTCGCGGCAATCAGCGCATCCACCGTGCCTTCGCCGCCGTCAGCAACCGGCAGACGGACAGCCTCGAGTTCCGGGAACACAGCGCGAAACCCGTCTTCAATCGCCATCGCCGCACATTCCGCACTTAAACTTTCCTTGAATGAATCGGGCGCAATAATAATTTTCATCTTCAATCCTTCGGTAATGGGGACTCAGTGAACCCGGTCCCAGGGCAATAAATTTTCCAGCACAATCGCCAGCATCACGCCGGTCAGCAAACCATTACTCAGCAGCGGACGCAGCCACAGCGGCACCTGCTGCACATATCCGGCAGGCAGCCCCATCAGGAAAATCCCGGCAAACAGCGGGATCGCCAGACGGTAAACATTGCGGCTGCTGAGCCTGATGTGGGGCAGAAATGACAGCGACGAACTGAGCAGAGGCAGATAAGACACCAGCAACACGGCGCTGCTGATGCTCAACGGGATACGGGCGAAAACCGGCTCAAACTCATTCACGCTGTCAATTTCGCCGCCCATGGAAATATTGGTGACGCGTTCCAGCATGATTTCCACCACCACCGGCACCTGATGTTTTTTCATCAGACGTTTAGCTTCTGCAAACGCCGGGGCGATATCTTCCGGCTTGAAGACGCGTATCGCTTTACATCCCAACCCTTCCACCACTTTCACGTGATCGACGCCGTAACCTTTCACGTCTTCAGAGTTGATATTTTCGAACGCCAGTTGGACGCAGTAATCCATATCAAAGGCGCGCTGCGACTGGCGGATCAGGCCAAGATAAGCGTTGTTCACCAGGACGTGGATGTAAGGAATGTTGAACTGCGCACCGACCGCCAGCTCTTCGATCATGAACTGGAAATCGTAATCGCCTGAAATCCCGACCACCTGACGTTCCGGCGCAGCAATGCAGACGCCGAGTGCCGCAGGAATGGTCCAGCCCAGCGGGCCCGCCTGGCCGCAGTTGATCCAGTGGCGCGGCTCAAACACGTGCAGCATCTGCGCCGCCGCAATTTGCGACAGGCCGATCGTGGTTACGTAATTCACATTGCGGCCAAAGGCTTTGCTCATTTCTTCATAGACGCGTTGCGGTTTGACCGGCACATCGTTGAAGTGGGTTTTGCGCAGCATGGTGCGTTTGCGTTCTTCACATTCCTGGATCCAGCTTTCGCGGCACGGCAGTTTGCCGGCTTTTCTCTGTTCTTCTGCCACTTCAATCAGCAGTTTCAGGGCTTCACCGGCGTCAGACACAATGCCTAAATCAGGACAAAGTACGCGGCCGATTTGTGTCGGTTCGATATCAACGTGGATGATTTTGCGGCCTGCGGTGTATTTCTCTACCGAGCCGGTATGACGGTTGGCAAAACGGTTACCGATGCCAAATACCAGATCCGACGCCAGCAGTGAGGCGTTACCGTAGCGGTGCGCGGTCTGCAATCCGACCATGCCAGCCATCAGGCGGTGATCGTCCGGGATCACGCCCCAGCCCATCAGCGTCGGGATCACCGGCACTTGGGTTATTTCAGCAAAGCGCTGCAACAGCGCGGCGGCATCAGCGTTAATCACACCGCCACCGGCCACAATCAGCGGACGCTCACAGGCGTTGAGCATTTCCATCGCTTTGACGGCCTGAGCGACGGTGGCGGCAGGCTTGTAAGCGGGCAGCGATTCATAAGTTTCCGGATCGAATTCGATTTCGGCGGTCTGCACGTCATACGGCAGATCGACCAGTACCGGACCGGGGCGACCGGAGCGCATCAGATGAAACGCCTGTTGCAGAACACGCGGCACCAGCGCAGGTTCCAGCACGGTCACCGCCATTTTGCTCACCGGCCCGGCAATCGCCTGAATATCCACCGCCTGAAAATCCTCTTTATGCAGACGGGCGCGCGGTGCCTGACCGGTAATACACAGGATCGGAATGGAATCCGCCGAGGCGGAATACAGCGCGGTGATCATGTCGGTACCCGCCGGGCCAGACGTCCCCAGGCAAACGCCGATGTTCCCGGCTTTCGCACGGGTATAACCTTCGGCCATATGCGATGCACCTTCCACATGACGGGCTAACACATGACGGATTTTTCCATGCAGGCGCATGGCGTTATAAAACGGGTTAATCGCTGCGCCCGGTACACCAAACGCGGTGGTGATCCCTTCTTTTTCCAACACATACATTGCTGCCTGTGCAGCTGTCATACGAGCCATAGCTAAATCCTCAGGTAATTCCGCTTTGCATAAAATAACGGAAAAAGTTTCCAACTTTAATTTAACTGAAAAAAATCCCGCTCACGACAGAGCGGGGATCGCAGGACGAACCGGTTAGTGGCGCTGGCCCAGGGCCAGACTGATGTCACGCGCGGTATCCCGCACCAGTTCGCCTAAATCGGTAAAACGCTCCGTCGTTAAGCGGGAGCTGGGGCCGGAGATCGAAATCGCCGCCACCGCATTGTTATTGCTGTCAAAAATCGCCGAGGCCAGACAGTTCAGCCCTGTCACATGCTCTTCGCTGTCCTGTGCAAAACCCTGCTGACGCGCGTGTTGCAGATCCTTTTTCAACGCATTCAGATTATCCAGCGTGTGCGTCGTAAAGTTCTTCAACCCCGCCTGCATCATCAGGCTCATCAGCGCCTCGTCATCCAGCGAATACAGCAACGCTTTCCCGGCACCGGAGGCATGCAGTGGCAGACGGCTGCCAAGCGGCGCGCACATCCGCACCATCGACTGGCATTCCCGCTGGCCGATCAGTACCGCTTCGAAACCGTTGCGGATCGCCAGATTGGCCGTTTCGCCCGACAACAACATCAGGCGCTGCATATAAGGCGCGGCGACTGACAATACATCCCGGTTATGGATATAAGACGATCCGACCGTAAACGCCTGTAAGCCAATGTGCCACCAGCTCAGTTGCGCATCCTGATAAACAAAATCGGCCTCTTCCAGCACTTTCAGCAGTCGAAAGGTGGTGGAAAGGGGCAGCGACAAATTCTCTGCAATGTTGCTGACAGAAGAACTGCCGCCGGACTGCGCCAGATAATTCAACACCGCAATGCCGCGTTCTAAGGCCTGAGCGCCCTTTTGCGAACCAGAACCAGGCTGGCTAGGACGCCCCCGTTTTTTTACTTCGGCCATCTCACATTTCTCCAGCATCAGGCGCTGAGCGCCCGCGTTTCGCTTGTTTTCAGATGCTTGTATCTTATGCAAGATGCTTTATAGCGTCACGACTTTAATCCCGCCGCAACGGGTAAAATAAGCTGATAGCCCTGAGGTAACTGACTGATATCACAGTTGTCTGCGCCGCCACGATCGACGGTGAGAAAATTCGTCACCGTCTCAAACGCAAACAGCGGATGGTGCCAGACATTCCGGTGATAATTCACGCCCTGCAGGCCGTTGGTGATAAAGGCTTTCAGCGTGGAGATGTCCGGCGTCTCGCCCCCTGCCGCAACAATCACGATAAAGCGCTCGCCCTGCATCGGCACAAACGCCTGTGAACCGAGCGGGTGTTTTTCGAGTTGCGTCACCACAATGGGCAACGGTGCTGGCTGGGCGCGGTTGATGCTCACCAGCGGGCGATCCTGCCCGAGGATTTCCACGTTGGTCAGATCGTGGTACCGCTCAACCTTGCCGTCGTTGATATGAAAAAAATCGCGACCTGTCGTCTCAATCACATCGCCGTAAACCGCGAAGGCCGCCTGGGTCAGCGGGTAAACCGGAAGTTCCATGGCATTCATCCCTGCATTTAAAATAAAACCGGTGAGATAAGCCCGCCAGATTGGCGGATTTATCCTCAATGCAATTACTGTAGAAACTTTTTCCAACTTGCTCAATCGAAATATGGAAAAAGATTCCATAAAATTGATGAAGTCCACAATTCTCATCAGGTTAAATCTATAAAATCTTTTTCATTCAATGCATTAACATTACTTCAGGTGACCTATGCTGGATGAGGAGTCGATTAAAACCTTTATGCACGTCGCACAAACAGGCAGCTTTTCCCGCGCGGCAGAGATGCTGCATAAAACGCCTGCGACCATCAGCTATCGAATTAAGATGCTGGAAGACAGTGCCGGGACGTTATTGCTCAACCGCACGACCCGCACGGTGTCGCTGACGCCCGCCGGACAGCATCTGCTTGAACGATGTCGCCAGTGGCTAACCTGGCTGGAGGGTGTACCGGCAGAACTGCAGCAGATTAACGACGGCATTGAGCGCCAGCTGAATGTGGTGGTGAACAATCTGATGTACTGCCCTGAAACTCTGGCGGCGTTATTAAGCTGTCTGACGCAGCGCTACCCGTTCACGCAGTTCACTTTCACACGGCAGATTTACATGGGGGTATGGGATACGCTGCTGTACGAAGATTTTCAGCTGGCGATTGGCGTCACCGGCACCGAATCCCTTTCTAACGCCGTGAATCTGCTGCCGCTGGGTGAAGTGGACTGGGTTTTTGTTCATGCGCCCTTTCATCCGCTGCAACACATCACTGGCATGCTGGAAGAAGCGGTGTTGCGTCAGTACATTGCCATCAATGTGGAAGACACCTCGCGCCATCTGAACAAGCGGGTAGCCTGGTTGCTGACCGGGCAACGGCAGATCATCGTGGCAGATGTGGCGACTAAACTGGCCTGTCACCTGAAGGGCATGGGTATCGGTTTTCTGCCGCGCCATCTGTGCCAGCCGTATCTCGACAGCGGCGAGCTGATCGCCCGGCAAATCCGCTATCCGCGCGCCCCTTCCCCGCTCAGTCTGGCGTGGAAAAAGGAGTACACAGGCAAGGCGCTGCATGACATTGTTTCTCTGTTCCACCAGAAAGACCCGCTGATCCAACCGTTGCTGGCGGGTTTAGAATAGTGATGCCCTCTTTGGCTTCGCGAATAAATATGGTAACAATAGGCTTAATTATGCGCAGCCTTGACGCCAGATCTTCGACCACAGAAAAGACCGCGTCTCGCCTGCCTGCATCACCTTTATGGAGAACAGCGCATTATGTCAGCCAAACATCCTGTTATTGCCGTGACCGGTTCGAGCGGTGCAGGCACCACGACCACCAGCGTGGCATTTCGTAAAATATTTCAGCAGCTTGGTTTGCGTGCGGCGGAACTGGAAGGCGACAGTTTTCATCATTTCACCCGTCCTGAAATGGATGCGGCAATACGCAAGGCGCGCGATCTGGGACGTCATATCAGCTACTTCGGGCCGGAAGCCAATGACTTTGGTTTGCTGGAAAAAAGCTTTATCGAATACGGTAAAACAGGCACTGGCCGTTCACGTAAGTATCTGCATACTTATGACGAAGCCGTTCCCTACAATCAGGTGCCGGGTACCTTTACGCCGTGGCAGGCGTTGCCGGAACCGACGGATATTTTGTTTTACGAAGGGTTACACGGTGGTGTGGTGGCGGACAAAATTGACGTTGCCGCGCAGGTCGACCTGCTGGTCGGCGTAGTGCCTATCGTCAACCTCGAATGGATCCAGAAACTGGTGCGCGATACCGGCGAGCGCGGGCATTCCCGTGAAGCGGTGATGGATTCCGTCGTGCGTTCGATGGATGACTATATCAATTACATTACGCCGCAGTTTTCCCGCACACACATCAATTTCCAGCGGGTACCCACCATCGACACCTCGAACCCGTTTGCCGCCAAAGCCATTCCGTCACTGGATGAAAGCTTTGTGGTGATTCATTTTCAGGGACTGGATGACATCGATTTCCCGTATCTGCTGGCCATGCTGCAAGGGTCGTTTATCTCGCACATCAAAACACTGGTGGTGCCGGGCGGCAAAATGGGGCTGGCGATGGAGCTGATCATGGCGCCGCTGGTGCAGCGCCTGATGGAAGGCAAGAAGATCGAGTAAACTTTATTCGGCTGCAATCACTTCAAAGCTGTGGGTGATTGTGGCTGCTTTCCCCAGCATCAGAGACACAGAACAGTATTTTTCGGCAGACAGGCTGACCGCACGTTCAACAATCTTATCGGTCAGATCCTTACCGGTGACGATAAAATGCAGATTGATGTGAGTGAACAGACGCGGCGCTTCTTCGCGGCGTTGTGAGGTCAGCTTCACTTCACAATCACGCACGTCATTACGACCTTTTTGCAAAATTGACACCACGTCGATTGCACTACACCCCCCTGCGGACATCAGTAACATTTCCATCGGGCTTGGGGCTTTATCACCCGCGTTTCCATCCATTGAAATCTGATGACCCGATGCAGACTCACCTAAAAATGTCAGTCCTTCAACCCATTTGACACGTGCATGCATGAACTATTCTCCCGGTGAATAAACTTGTCGAAATCTGCTCTCAGAGTACCCTTTCACCTAAAATCTGGCAACGTAACCCGATCGCCATCATGCTGAAGCGAGACAACAGAAGACAGCATCTCAAACCTGTGCTACAAACAAAGCCGAAACATACTTTCCAGTAAATTGCGGTGACGGTTTTTGCGGTTTAAGTACAGAACCCACGGTGATGACAGCAATAAACAGGCTGTTGCACTCCGACATCCGCTTGCAGCATTTCTGGAGAGTTATATGCTGAAAGGGCGCTTTGGATTTGAAGTGCCGTACAGGGAACTCTGAGCCCTGTGATTTTGGGCAGCGATAACAACAGAGGATAATAGCAAATGGTTCTCGGCAAGCCACAAACAGACCCGACTCTTGAATGGTTCCTGTCTCACTGTCATATACATAAGTATCCTTCTAAAAGTACGCTGATTCACCAGGGTGAAAAAGCCGAAACGCTTTACTACATCGTGAAAGGGTCAGTTGCTGTCCTGATTAAAGATGAAGAAGGCAAGGAAATGATACTGTCCTACCTTAACCAAGGTGACTTCATCGGTGAGCTGGGACTCTTCGAAGAAGGTCAGGAACGCAGTGCCTGGGTACGTGCTAAAACTGCCTGTGAAGTGGCTGAAATTTCATATAAAAAATTCCGCCAGCTGATTCAGGTTAACCCGGATATTCTGATGCGTCTCTCCGCGCAGATGGCCAACCGTCTGCAAGTGACGTCAGAGAAAGTCGGCAACCTTGCCTTCCTTGACGTTACCGGTCGTATCGCTCAAACCTTGCTCAATCTGGCTAAACAGCCTGATGCAATGACCCATCCGGACGGGATGCAAATCAAGATTACCCGCCAGGAAATTGGCCAAATCGTCGGTTGTTCACGTGAAACAGTCGGACGCATTCTCAAAATGCTGGAAGATCAAAGCCTGATCTCCGCACACGGTAAAACGATTGTCGTTTACGGCACACGTTAATCCCTCAAAAATTGGCGCGGCAAAACACTGTCGCGCCTTTTTTATGGGCTAAGCTTTACCCATGACGCTATGGCGAAGACTGTTTTACCATCCTGAAGTGAACTACGCGCTGCGCCAGACGCTGGTGTTGTGCTTACCTGTTGGCATTTGCTGGCTGTTTGGCAATTTGCAAATGGGCCTGCTGTTTTCCCTCTGCCCGGCCTGTTGTAACATCGCCGGTCTGGATACCCCGCATAAACGCTTTTTCAAACGCCTGCTCGTCGGCGGTTCACTCTTTGCCGTGAGCAGCCTTCTGCTGCAACTGATGCTCGAAAGCTGGCATATACCGCTGCCGCTGATCATGCTGTCGCTGGCGTTACTGCTCGGCGTCACCGGTGAAATCAGCCCGCTGCATGCGCGCCTGCTGCCCGGTGCGCTGGTGGCGACTATCTTCACGCTGAGTATGGTGGGCGTGCGCCCGATGTGGCAGGCCCCGGTGTTGTTCGCCGCTGGCACAGCCTGGTACGGATTGTTTAACTGGGCGTGGTTTCGTATTTCGGAAGAACAGCCGATGCGCGAAACACTCAGCCAGCTCTATCTGCAACTCGCGGATTATTTCGAAGCCAAGTACAGCCTGCTGACGCAACACACCGATCCCGAAACCGCGTTACCCCCACTGCTAGCCCGCCAGCAGCAGGTTATCGACCTGATTGCCCTGCTTTATCAGCAATTACACATGTTGCCCCAGCACGGACATCATCATCACCATAAGCGGCTGTTTCAGCGTTTTCAGGTGGCGCTCGATTTGCAGGAGCACATTACAGTGAGCCTGCATCAGCCGGAAGAAGTGCAGAAACTGGTGGAGGAAAGCCATGCCGAAGCGGTTATCCGCCGAAATGCACAGGTGATTTCCACCCGTCTTCGGGTGATTGCCGACGATATTCTTTATCACCGTTTATCCGGGCGCTTTACGATGGCCAATGAGCTGACCGCGCTGGAGAAAATCGCCGCGCGCAACCCGGACAATCCGGTAGGTCAGTTTTGTTATTACCATTTCAGCCGCATTGCCCGTCTGTTACGCACACAGCGGCCGTTGTACAAACGTGACCTGATGAACACCCAGCCGCGTTTGCCCTTCTGGCCCGCGCTGAAAAGCTATCTTTCCTTCAAATCCGTGGCACTGCGTAATGCCGCACGTTTGGGCATTATTCTGGCGATTGGCAGCAGTCTGGGTCTGTTCTTCAATTTGCCCAAACCCTACTGGATCTTGCTGACTATCATGTTGGTCAGCCAGAACGGTTATAACGCCACGCGGGTGAGGATCCAGCACCGTGCACTCGGTACGCTGGCTGGATTGCTGATTGCCTCAGGCTTGCTCAAACTGGAACTGCCGGAAGGCACCACGCTGCTGTGCATGTTGCTGATCACCCTGTTGTCCTATACCGTTCTGCGCAAAAACTACGGACTGGCGATGGTCGGCATGACGGTGACTGCAGTGTATACCCTGCAATTGCTGGCGATGAACGGCGTGCATTTTCTGGTACCACGACTGGTCGATACCCTGATCGGCTGCGCGCTGGCCTTTGGTGGCACTATCTGGTTGTGGCCGCAATGGCAAAGCGGTTTGCTGCGCCAGAATGCACACCAGGCGCTGGAAATCTATCAGGACGCTATCCGCCTGCTGCTCGAGGAAAGCCCCGACACCGCCAAACTGGCGTACACCCGTATGCAGGTCAATCAGGCGCACAATAAGCTGTTCACTTCGCTAAATCAGGCGATGCAGGAGCCGGGTTTTAACTCACATTATCTGGCGGATATGCGTTTGTGGGTGACGCACAGTCAGTTTGTGGTTGAGCATATCAACGCGATGACGATCCTCGCCCGCGAGCATTACATGCTGCCGGAAAAACTGGCGACGGAGTATTTACAGACCTGCGAAATCGCGCTGCAAAGCTGTCAGCAACGACTGCTCTACGACGGGCCGGGCAGCGAGAACAACCTGTTTAATGCGCCGGAACTTCACCCGGATATGCCACTGACAGAAATGGAACGCCATCTGCGGCGCGTAATTTCACATCTCAGCGTGATGCATACCATCTCGTCACTGGCGTGGAAGCAGAGGCCGCATCATGGGATCTGGCTGACGCGGCGGGCGTGAAGGGGGAGACCCCTTTCAAATCCCCTTTTTACTGGCTTGCAGCCAGACTGCTTTTTGAAATTGCGAATATCTCGGTTTCTCAAGTACGGATGCCGTGTACTGACGTTCTTTTAAACGGATTGAGAAAGTTTCGGTTTTTCAATTGCCGTGTTCGCTTAACTCACCGAGCCGAAACCGACCAAAGAGGGCTAAGACGAGCCCTCTTTGGAATCTCCACGTCTTAAACTGCGCGCTTCGCTCGTAGGCTATGTTCCAGCAACCACAGCGACAGGCTGGAAATCTTGCCGCGTTGCGGTTCCTTCTCTCGGTCTTCGAGCCACTGGTCTCGAAGCCGCTCCGTTCAGCAAGATTTCTGAATCGCCCGCAGGATTCTAAATTCAAAAGCAGAAGGGTTTTATCTTTTAGAAATGTCGATTGGCGTGCTCAAAAATGGCACCGAATGAACGGTTCGAGACCTATGGCTCGAAGCCTGAAATTCGGGAATCGCGCAGCGATGACATTTTGCGCCACACACTAATGCGCCAGAACATGTCCGCCGTGCCCGCGACAGCGCGCAGTGAAAAAGCGAAGGGAGATCCAAGAGGGAAAAAGCACTTTTCCCTCTTGGTCGGTTTCGGCGCGAGAGGCCATGTGATAAATGTTAGTGAGAAACCGAAATTGTCTCGATCAAGCGTTTAAAGACGAAGGCGTGGGGCTCACCCCCCGCAAACTTTCCCCACGGCTTTCTCAAACCTTTCCATCCCTTCTTCAATATCCGCGAAGTCGATAACAAGCGATGGCGCAAACCGCATCACGTTTGGTCCGGCGACCAGCATCATCAATCCGAATTCTGCCGCGGCGGCATGGAATTCTCCGGCGCGGTTTTTATACGCATCAGAAAGCTCGGCGCCGATCAGCAAGCCCTGACCGCGGAACTCGCTGAAGATGTGATATTTCTGGTTGATGGCCTCCAGCGCGCTGATGAATTTCTCGCGGCGCTCGTTGATCCCGGCCAGCACGTCTGGCGTATTGATGATATCCAGCGCGGCTTCAGCGACGGCGCAGGCCAGCGGGTTACCGCCGTAGGTGGTGCCATGTTTGCCCGGTTCCATCACCGAGGCCACGTCTTCGGTTGCCAGCATGGCGGAAACCGGGAAACCGCCGCCGAGCGCTTTAGCAGTGGTCAGGATGTCCGGCGTCACGCCGTAATGCATGTAGCTGAACAACTTGCCGCTGCGCCCCATGCCGCTTTGTACTTCATCCAGCACCAGCAGCGCCTGATGTTTGTCACAAAGCTCACGCAGACCTTGCAGAAACGCTTTGGTCGCAGGTGTGACACCGCCCTCCCCTTGCACAGGCTCGACAACAATGGCGCAGGTGTGGTCGTCGATCACCGCTTTTACGGCATCCAGATCGTTGAACGGCACGTGCACAATATCAGCGGGTTTCGGGCCGAAGCCGTCGGAGTATTTCGGCTGGCCACCCACGGAAACCGTGAACAGCGTGCGACCGTGGAAGGCATTATGGAAAGCGATGATCTTACTTTTGTACGGGCTGTGACGGTGCGAAGCGTAATAGCGCGCCAGTTTAAAGGCCGCTTCGTTGGCTTCAGCGCCGGAGTTGGCGAAGAATACGCGGTCGGCAAAGGTGGCGTCGATCAGCTTCTGCGCCAGTCGAAGGGCGGGTTCATTGGTAAATACGTTACTGACATGCCACAGGGTTTCGCCCTGCTCGTGCAACGCTTTCACCAGTGCCGGATGGCAATGTCCAAGCGCCGTCACAGCGATACCCCCGGCGAAATCAACATACTCGTTCCCTTGCTGATCCCACACGCGACTGCCTTTACCTTTCACGGGAATGAATTTCGCAGGTGAATAAACCGGCAAAATAACTTTATCGAATGTGCCCCGATCTACCGATGATTTTTCCGCCATTACCCTTCTCCCTCACGACCATTGATATGAAAATATAATCACAAAATATGCATAAAAAATCACACACAGGCAAACAGAAATCGCATCTGATGGGTAAGTAATTTTTTCAGCAATATTAACTGATTAGATTTTAAGGAAATTATCCAAAAGCTGATGCCCCTGCTCGCTCAAAATGCTTTCAGGATGGAACTGAACGCCATGCAGCGGCAAGGTTTTGTGCATGATGCCCATAATGTCGTCACGACCACCATCCCGTTCTGTCCATGCAGTAACCTCGAAACAATCGGGCAGCGTCTGTGGCGCGACCACCAGCGAATGGTAGCGCGTCACGGTCAGCGGATTATTCAGCCCGGTAAAGACACTCCTGCCGGTATGGCGGACAGGGGATGTTTTGCCGTGAATGGCCTGCCGGGCGCGGACGATGCTCGCGCCGAACGCCTGCGCCATCGCCTGATGCCCGAGGCACACGCCAAGTATCGGTAAACGGTCGGAGAAATGGGCAATCGCTTGCAGGGAAATGCCAGCCTGATCAGGCGTACACGGGCCGGGAGAAATCACCAGATGTGAGGGGGAAAGCTGTTCAATGTCGGTGAGCGTCAGCTGATCATTACGCATCACTTTCACCTCTGCACCTAACTCGCAAAAATATTGATAGAGGTTGTAGGTGAAGGAATCGTAGTTGTCGATCAGCAGCAGCATAGTGTACCCGGTAAAAGTCGGAAAATTTACCGGGCAATTCTACGCATTTTTCAGCTCGGGCTCAGTATTTTGTCGATCAATGTTCTTCCGGGATTTCACTGACAACAGTATTAAAAATTGCCACCAGCTCGGATTCATCACCAAACACCGCCGTTTTATTGGCCGCCAGCCAGCGCTCACGATCCACTTTGGACCAGTCAATATCGTAGCCAGCATGAATGACCAGTTGCTCGATGAAGATCCGCAGCGCACGTCCGTTACCTTCGCGGAACGGATGCAGCAGATTCAGGCCGGTGTAATAGTGAGCCAGACGCTCAGCGAGATTATCCAGGGGTAACCCGACCAGAAACGCTTCTTCTTCAAGCTCCTGCATCAGCGCGTTGCCCTCTTTTTCGATGTATTCGAAATGGCAAAACTGAGTGTCATCCTTGTAGATATCGATTTCACGGAACTCGCCTGCCCAGGCGTAAATATCCTCGAACAAAGACAGATGCACCGCACATAGATGCGGCAGTCCCATCACCGCAGGCCCAAGCGGCATCGCTGACGCGCGCAGGGCAGTAAATGCGAGTTCGGCCTGCAACAGACGATGTTCTTCACGGATTTCCAGCCGGTTTTTCAGCACATTGATGCCGGTATAATAGTAAGGGTCGGCACCGGGCACGAGTTTATCGTTCATAGTGCTTCCTCAGTTCGGTGAGGCGTTGTGAAATTTGTTCGTTGTCTAACGTGATAACCTCAACCTGCAAACCATCCAGCGCGCTACTGGCCTGAAAGTTCTGCCGCTGACGTTCGCGAAAAAGTTTTTCCTGCTGCCTGAGTGTCAGTTTCTTCGCCATTATTTCCTCCCTGGGTACAGCCATTCGGGCACATACCTTGTGGAGTTAAGTATAGACAGAGAAAAAAGGGCGCCAGCTTCAGCGCCCTAAACTCGGATTATTCAACAGCGATAGGGGTCTCGTTCACGTCTGTTTTATGATCTGCCTGAAGCGTTTTCACGCGATCCTCAAGCTGTTTCACCGCCTGCGCATCCGGCAGAAGTGAATATTTCAGTTCAAACACCGTGCTCTGGCCGGGTTGCAGTTGTTTCACGCGGCCTTGTTTACGTTCGATAGTGACCGGATACGCATAGTTGGTGCCCGGTTCAATACCCGTAACGTAACCCTGCTTCAGAGTGTCGGTGTTTTTCCACAGCGTCAGCAGCGGCAACTGATGGGTATCGAATTCAATCGATGCTCCTTTGTTGCCCGCTTTGTTCACTACGCCAGCAATGGTTTTACCCTGTGCATCCGCCAGCGGAACCATGTTAAAGACCATCTCGTCGAAGCCTTTGGTTGGCCCGGCGTAAGTCTGCCAGTCTGCTAAACCTTTTTTGGCGTAATCATTGAACGGAGAAATTGATTTCAGCGGCGCAATGAAACGGGCGCCCTGCTCAAGGATCGGCTGACCGAAATTACTGTGATAAATAATCTGGTAGTCGTGCGGATAATCCGACTGGTTAGTCAGGGTGTCGTGGATGGTCCACGAATGACTACCCGGCACGTAACGCAGCTCAGTCCAGGTTTCCAGCTTGGCTTTCTTAAAGGTGTCTTCTTTCAGCAAGCCGCGCACCGTGATTTCATAAGGGGCTTTATCGGCAATATCAACCACCACTTTCGAGGCTGGTGTATTGCCCGCCCGACCGTGCAGCGTGTAAATCATGCCGTCAGCAGTAACAGGATGTCCGGTCCATTCAAAGCCGCAACGCACCATCATTTCGTTGAAACCTTCCAGCCAGCCCACGCCGTTACGGCTTTCAAGGTTGATATAGGCCGGATTCACCACCTCCTGAACCGGAGAATCCCAACCTAAGCGGATGTTATCGCCGGTCACGTGCAGTAAATCCATCCCGCGCGTCGGGCTCAGTGCAATCGTCAGCCCTTTGCTGGTAATAGTGATGACTTTTGACCCTTCCTGTTTGCCACCGTGAAGCACTTTTTGTTCGATGCTGAAATCCGCGCCCGCGATGTTCAGCTTTTTGTTGTCAGTCTTCCAGTTTCCCAGTTCTGTACCGGCTTCAGCATCCGTCAGCACGATGGTTTGTGCAGTGGCCTGCCACGAAAAAAGCCCCAGAACGATCCCGGTAACGAGTAATTTTTTCACAATAACCCCTTTTTGCTGAATTGATTTAGCCCAAAAGCAATTCAGCCTACAAAGTCCGGCAGGCGAAAAACGTGACAGCCTTCAAGTTGAGCGGTTTTTATGCTAAATGACAGGCAGTAACGTGCCAGACCTCGCAAAAAATCGTAATTTCAGAGAGAAATTGCAAATGAAACTGAGATCTCAGGCAGGAAGAGACGCGCATAAGCTGATGCGTTTCAGCTTATGCGCGTTAGCAGAAGGATGTTACTTTTTACGGCCTCCCATAATGGAACCGAGAACCCCACGCAGGATCTGACGACCTAAATCACGCGCCATGCTTTTTGCCGCAACCTGTACCACACCGTCACATTTACCCCCCCGTGGTCCGGTGCTGCCGAACAATATTTCATTCAGTCCACCCATCAGCCCACCGCCGGAAGGGGTTTGCGCCGCCGGTTTGGCCGGGCCTGTGGATTGCGGCGTGTTGATCGTGCCGAAACCTTGTGCGGTGATTTTTTCGTAGGCCGATTCACGGTCTATGCTGTCTTCATAGCGACCATACAGAGGCGACTGGTTGATCGCTTTGTTACGTTCGTCGTCGCCAGTCATGCCCATTTTCGATTCCGGCGCTATCACCATCGCCCGCTCAACGATTTCAGGACGCCCCTTTTCATCCAGAAATGACACCAGCGCCTCGCCAACGCCCAGTTCAGTGATCGCCGTTTCAGCGTCGAAAGCCGGATTCGCGCGCAGTGTTTGCGCCGCCGCTTTGACCGCTTTCTGATCACGCGGCGTAAAGGCGCGTAAGGCATGCTGTACGCGGTTACCGAGCTGCCCGAGCACGCTGTCAGGAATATCCAGCGGGTTTTGCGTCACGAAGTAAATACCCACGCCTTTGGAGCGGATCAGCCGCACGACCTGTTCAATTTTTGTCAGCAGCGCCTGCGGGGCGTCATTGAACAGCAGATGAGCTTCGTCAAAGAAGAACACCAGTTTGGGCTGCTCAGGGTCACCGACTTCCGGCAGATGCTCAAAAAGTTCAGCCAGCAGCCACAGCAGGAAAACGGAGTAGAGTTTAGGCTGATTAATCAGCTTATCCGCGGCCAGCAGGTTGATAATACCGTGGCCTTTCTTGTCGGTTTTCATCAGGTCATTAATATCCAGCATCGGCTCACCGAAGAACTGATTTGCGCCCTGACCTTCCAGCGTCAGCAAGCCTCGCTGAATGGCGCCGATGGAAGCGGAAGAAATATTGCCGTACTGCGTCTGGAACTGTTTAGCGTTATCACCGGTAAACTGCACCATGGCACGCAAATCTTTCATATCGAGCAGCAACAAGCCGTTGTCGTCGGCAATCTTAAACACCAGTTGCAGCACGCCGCTTTGCACGTCATTAAGATCGAGCAATCGCGCCAGCAGCAGCGGCCCGAGGTCAGAAATCGTCGCGCGGATCGGATGGCCTTTTTCACCAAAGATATCCCACGGGATAATGCTGCATGCCTGCGGCTGCCAGTCCGTCACGCCAATATCATTCAACCGCGCGGCGAGTTTTTCCGACGCCACACCTTCAGCACCAATACCGGATAAATCCCCTTTCACATCGGCCAGAAAAACCGGAATACCGATACGGGAAAACTGCTCGGCCATTCGTTGCAGCGTGACGGTTTTACCGGTACCGGTCGCGCCGGTAATCAGTCCATGTCGGTTCGCCAGCGCAGGAAGGATCACCAGATCCTGTACCGGTTTACCTTCATTCATGGCTTTGGCAATCAGACGGGCTTCACTCATTTCATTGTCCTTGAAAGTGGCAGGCGGGGAGCTTTCTATAAAACTATAAGTCTCATCAAAGGGGCGTCAATAAATAGGCAATAAAAAGCCCCCGGAACCGGAGGCTTAGAAAAACAGTATTCTGGAGGAAGGGCTGAAAAATTAAGGCAGCACTTTCGCAGACAGGATCACAATCGGCGTCGTCGGCACGTTCTGGTAAGGCCCGACATTATCCGTTTTGACCTGAGACATTTTGTCTACCACATCCATGCCTTTAATGACTTTACCGAATACGGCATAGCCGAAATCACGCTGACCGTGATCGAGGAAGGCGTTATCTGCCACGTTGATGAAGAACTGGCTGGTCGCGCTGTCTTTATCGGCAGTACGCGCCATGGCGATGGTGCCGCGCAGGTTACGCAGGCCATTGTCCGCTTCGTTCTTGATCGGCTCTTTGGGCGCTTTTTGCTGCATGTCAGCCGTAAAACCGCCACCCTGCACCATGAAGCCCGGGATCACGCGGTGGAAAATGGTGTTGTTGTAATAGCCGCTCTGAGCGTAATCAACGAAATTCTTCACAGAAACCGGTGCCTTCGCACTGTCGAGTTCCAATTCGATATTCCCCGCTGAAGTGGTCAGCATGACATGGGTTTGGGCGGCCGCAAGAACAGGCTCCATTGCAGTCAGGGATAGCAGCGCAGTCAGGGCCACTAAAGTACGTTTAAACATGACGGTTCCTTTCTTCAGAATACAAACAACAGATCCCACTGATTCTAAAGAGGCTTTACGCTTAGCGCCAGACCTTTACCTTTATTTACGCTTGGGAATAAATATTCCAATTATTTCAGAATATTACATCATATTTTTCACTGCCTTAGCTGTTGAAATCCACAGGGTGATCTTCATCAAGATGGATGAGGGTTTTTGCCAGCTGTGTTTGCGCGATCAGTACGCCCTCGCGCAGAGAATATTGTACCGGTGTCTGGCGGCGCACCGCGTCGAAACCATTTTGTGCAGGCAGGATCACCAGGCTGGCAGCATAGCCACTTTCCAGACCGTAACCTTGCAGATTCATCGTGCGGGCGCTGTAGGTGGTGATGAGCTTCAGCCCGTCATTAATTTGCTGATATCCCATCAGCTGACAGACATGCAGCCCCATGTGCAGTACCTGCAACATATTGGCGGTGCCGAGCGGATACCACGGGTCAAACACATCATCATGGCCGAAACAGACGTTGATCCCCGCCTCCAGCATTTCTTTCACACGCGTAATACCGCGGCGTTTCGGATAGGTGTCAAACCGTCCCTGCAGGTGGATATTGACCAGCGGATTGGCGACAAAGTTGATACCTGACATTTTCAGCAAGCGGAATAAACGCGAAGTGTACGCGCCGTTATAGGAGTGCATCGCCGTGGTATGGCTGGCGGTAACGCGCGCCCCCATGTTTTCACGCAAGGCCAGCGCGGCCACAGTTTCGACAAAACGCGACTGCTCATCGTCAATTTCATCGCAATGGACGTCGATCAGCTTGTCGTATTTTTTCGCCAGTTCGAAGGTTTTATGCAGCGATTCCACACCGTATTCGCGGGTGAACTCGAAATGGGGAATCGCACCGACGACGTCAGCGCCCAGCTTCAGCGCCTCTTCCAGCAAGGCTTCGCCGTTCGGGTACGACATGATGCCTTCCTGCGGAAACGCCACAATTTGCAGCGTGACCCACGGCGCGACTTCAGCTTTCACTTCCAGCATGGCTTTGAGTGCCGTCAGCGTCGGATCAGACACATCCACATGGGTGCGCACATGCTGGATGCCGTTGGCTATCTGCCACTTTAGCGTCTGCCAGGCGCGCTGTTTGACGTCTTCATGCGACAACAGCGCCTTGCGTTCTGCCCAGCGTTCAATGCCTTCAAATAACGTACCGGACTGATTCCATGCTGGCTGACCGGCGGTTTGAGTGGTATCGAGATGAATGTGCGGCTCGATAAAAGGAGGGATTGCCAACCCCCCTTCAGCATCCAGGATATGCTCGCCATAGTCGGCATTATCCCATTGAGGGACAATCTGGCGTATCACGCCGCCTTCGATATCTATCTGCCACAACCCTTCCCGGTCAGGCAACCGTACATTTTTCACGGTACGCAAAAGAGTTTTCGTCACGCGTTACCTCATCATTTTTAGTAAGACTGCGTTGTCGGTGATGTTAAAGCCAATCTTAGAACAATAGCCTGAAAGTGTTTATAAATCGAAAGGTTACGCAAAAACCCAATAAAATCAGTCAAATACCCCCTAAGGAGTATATTGGAACTGGCTTGATTTGCATCAATACCCCCTGTTACGCGCGGGTTATGTTTAGCCTCAGAAAATCAATATTGAGGCAATTATGAGCAAAGTCAGAATCGCGATTATTGGCAACGGCATGGTCGGCCATCGCTTTATCGAAGATTTACTGGATAAAGCAGAACCGGGCCAGTTCGATATCACGGTATTTTGTGAAGAGCCGCGCGTGGCCTATGACCGCGTCCATCTTTCCTCTTATTTTTCACATCATACTGCCGAAGAACTGTCGCTGGTTCGCGAAGGATTCTACGAAAAACATAACGTCAATGTGCTGATTGGCGAACGGGCGATTACGCTCAACCGCAGTGAAAAAGTCATTCATTCCAGCAGCGGCCGCACGGTGTATTACGACAAACTGATTATCGCCACCGGCTCCTACCCGTGGGTGCCGCCGATCGCGGGTTCTGACAGTCAGGATTGCTTCGTTTACCGCACCATTGAAGACTTACATGCCATCGAATCCTGCGCCCGTCGTAGCAAACGCGGTGCCGTGGTCGGCGGCGGTTTACTCGGCCTCGAAGCCGCCGGTGCATTGAAAAACCTCGGGGTTGAAACCCACGTGGTAGAATTCGCCCCCGGCCTGATGGCGGAACAACTCGATACGCAGGGCGGCAGCCAGCTACGCCAGAAAATCGAAAGCATGGGCGTACGCGTCCACACCGCCAAAAATACTCAACAGATTGTTCAGGGCGGCACGTCTGCCCGTAAAACGATGGAGTTCGCCGACGGCACCTTCCTTGAAGTCGATTTCATCGTATTCTCCACCGGTATCCGTCCGCAGGACAAACTGGCGCGCCAGTGTGATTTAGAGATCGCTCCGCGCGGTGGCATTGTGATTAACGACCAGTGCCAGACCAGTGACCCGGATGTGTACGCCATCGGCGAATGTGCTTCGTGGAATCAGCGTACTTTCGGTCTGGTGGCACCGGGCTACAAAATGGCGCAGGTCACCGCTGATCATTTACTCGGTCGCGATAACGCCTTCACCGGCGCAGACATGAGCGCCAAACTGAAACTGTTAGGCGTGGATGTGGCCGGTATCGGCGACGCGCATGCCCGCACGCCGGGCGCACGCAGCTACGTTTATCTGGATGAAACCAAAGCGTTGTACAAACGCCTGGTGGTCAGCGAAGACAATAAAACGCTGCTCGGTGCCGTGCTGGTCGGTGATACCAGCGATTACGGCAATCTGCTGCAACTGGTGCTGAACAGTATTCCACTGCCGGAAAATCCCGATGCGCTGATCCTGCCCGCTCACGCAGGCAGCGGTGGCGCGGTGATTGGCACCGATGCCCTGCCGGAAAGCGCGCAAATCTGTTCGTGTTTTGACGTCACCAAAGGCGATATCATCAAAGCGGTTCAGGGCGGTTGTCACACCGTGGCGGCACTGAAATCGGCGACCAAAGCCGGTACCGGTTGCGGCGGCTGTATCCCGCTGGTAACGCAGGTGCTAAATGCTGAACTCAGCAAACAAGGCATCGAAGTTAACCATCATCTGTGCGAACACTTCGCCTATTCGCGCCAGGAGCTTTATCACCTGATCCGCGTGGAAGGTATCCGCTCATTCGACGACTTGCTGAATAAATACGGCAAAGGCTACGGTTGTGAAGTCTGTAAACCGACCGTCGGATCGCTGCTGGCTTCCTGCTGGAACGATTACGTGCTGAAACCGCAGCACACGCCATTGCAGGATACCAACGATGTGTTCCTTGCTAACATGCAAAAAGACGGTACCTATTCCGTTATACCGCGCTCGCCGGGCGGTGAAATCACACCGCAAGGCTTGCAGGCAATTGGTGAAATCGCAGCTGAATACAATCTCTACACCAAAATTACCGGCTCGCAGCGTATCGGCATGTTCGGCGCGCAAAAGGACGATTTACCCGCCATCTGGCAGAAACTGATTAACGCCGGCTTCGAAACCGGTCAGGCCTACGCCAAAGCCCTGCGTATGGCAAAAACCTGCGTCGGCAGCACCTGGTGCCGTTACGGCGTGGGCGACAGCCTCGGTTTCGGCATCAGCCTGGAAAACCGCTACAAAGGCATCCGCACGCCCCACAAAATGAAATTTGGCGTGTCCGGTTGTACCCGTGAATGCTCGGAAGCACAGGGCAAAGACGTGGGGATTATCGCCACGGAAAACGGCTGGAACCTGTATGTCTGCGGCAACGGCGGCATGAAACCTCGTCATGGCGATTTACTGGCGGCCGATCTGGATAACGATACCCTGTTGCGTTACCTCGACCGCTTCATGATGTTCTACATCCGCACTGCCGATAAACTGCAACGTACCTCGGTCTGGATGGACAATCTCGAAGGCGGCATCGACTACCTGCGTAAAGTCATCATCGATAACAAACTGGGACTTAACGACCAGCTTGAAGCCGAACTGACACGCCTGCGTGACTCAGCGGTTTGTGAATGGCAGGAAACGCTGAACGATCCGGCGGCGCAAACCCGCTTCAGTCACTTTATCAACAGCAGCCAGCGTGACCCGAACGTGCAGTTCGTCGGTGAGCGTCAGCAACATCGTCCGGCGCGTCCTGACGAACGTATCCCGGTAAGACAAATCGCCGACGGGGAGGAAGTATTATGAGCCAATGGTTAACGCTTTGTTCTGTCGACCAGATCCTGCCTGCATGCGGTGTTTGCGCACTGGCAGGCGATCAGCAGGTCGCGCTGTTTCGTCCTTATGCTGATGAGCAGATTTTTGCGCTGTCGAACATCGACCCTTTCGCACAGGCCAGCGTGCTGTCACGCGGGATTATCGCTGAACATCAGGGCGAGCTTTGGGTAGCCAGTCCGCTGAAAAAACAGCATTTCCGCCTGACCGACGGTGTCTGCATGGAAGACGAGCAGTATTCGATTCCGGCTTACGAGGTCCGCGTACAGGACGGAAATGTGGAAATCAACACCGCCAGGCTTCGGGCTGAAATCGGCTAAACGCCGCGCCTTCCACGCCGCCTCCGGGCGGCGTTATTATTCATTCCAAAGAACGCTATTTCAAAGAACGCCGCCTCAGAGAATATTATCTATGGATTACCTGCCCCTTTTTTGTCAGTTAAAAAACAGAGCCTGCTTACTGGTCGGTGCCGGTGATGTTGCAGAGCGTAAAGCGCGTTTGCTGCTGGAAGCTGGCGCAAAACTAACGGTGAACGCCCTCACCTTTACGCCGCAATTTCAGATCTGGGCAGATGAAGGCAAAGTCCGCCTGTTACGCGGTGAATTTTCACCGCTGCTGGTGGATGAAAAATGGCTGGTGATCGCTGCGACCGATTCCGATCTGGTGAATCAGGAAGTCAGCGAAGCCGCAGATCACCGCCGCGTGTTCTGCAACGTGGTCGATGCGCCGGAAAGTGCCAGCGTGATCATGCCGTCGATCATTGACCGTTCTCCGCTGATGATCGCGGTGTCTTCCGGCGGTAATGCGCCGGTACTCGCGCGTTTGCTGCGCGAACGTCTGGAATCCATTCTGCCGCAGCATCTGGGCAAACTGGCACAGGTCGCGGGCGGATTGCGGGCGCGGGTAAAAACACATTTTCCTGATGCTTCTGAGCGTCGTCGCTGGTGGGAAAAACTGTTTAATCATCATCGCCTGGCGCAGTCGCTGGCGAACAATGACAACGCGCAAAGCCACGAATATCTTGAAGGGTTATTCCGCGAGCCCGTGGATAAACATGGCGAAGTGATTCTGGTCGGTGCCGGACCG
This sequence comes from Rahnella sp. RcJ3, assembly GCF_009498575.1. NCBI lineage: Bacteria > Pseudomonadati > Pseudomonadota > Gammaproteobacteria > Enterobacterales > Yersiniaceae > Rahnella > Rahnella sp. RcJ3. The sequence continues at coordinate 87,004 of NZ_QSNX01000014.1, read as the reverse complement.
GGCGATGCCGGATTACTGACGCTCAAAGGCTTGCAACAGATGCAACTGGCCGACGTGGTGGTTTACGACCGGCTGGTTTCTGACAGCGTGCTTAATCTGGCACGTCGCGACGCGGAGCGGATTTTCGTGGGCAAACGTGCCGGACACCATTGTGTGCCGCAGGAGCGCATCAATGAAATCCTGCTGGAACAGGCGCAGATGGGCAAACGCGTTGTCCGTCTCAAAGGGGGCGATCCGTTTATCTTTGGTCGTGGCGGCGAAGAACTGGAAGCACTGAAAGCCGCAGGCATCGCGTTCTCCGTGGTGCCGGGCATCACGGCGGCCTCCGGTTGTTCCGCTTACAGCGGTATTCCGCTGACCCACCGCGATCACGCGCAAAGCGTGCGGCTGATCACCGGCCATGCGAAGCAGGATGGAGTTTTAGACTGGGCCTGCATGGCGCAAACTCAGCAAACACTGGTGTTTTATATGGGGCTTACGCAGGCCGGAGAGATCCAGCGCCGGTTGCTGGAGAATGGCCTGGCAGCAGAAACGCCTGTCGCACTGGTAGAAAACGGCACCAGCCAGCAACAACGAGTGGTGACAGGGAAGCTCACAGAGCTCGAAAATCTGGCGAAAAAGGTGCAAAGCCCCAGTCTGATTATTGTCGGCAGCGTGGTAAGCTTACGTCAGAAACTCAACTGGTTTGCCAGCGAAACCGTAGCGATGCCATCGGATTGAGCACAGCGGTTTACTGAGGATCTGAAAGCAAAAAACCACGTCCAAAGACGTGGTTTTGATTTAACGGCCAAAGCAGAAATTAGGGAAGAGTGACGAAGCCAATAGCTTCGTAGGCCTTCTTCAGCGTCACGCTGGCACGGGCACGGGCTTTCTCAGCCCCTTCTTTCATGACCTGTTGCAGGTAAGCTTCGTCACTGCGGAAGCGGTTAAAACGTTCCTGCACTTCAGTGAGCATGCCTGAAACCGCTTCAGCAACGGCACCTTTCAGATGACCATACATCTGGCCTTCAAATTCAGCTTCCAGCTCAGGAATGGCTTTGCCCGTCACACCAGAAAGGATATCCAGCAGGTTAGAAACGCCCGGCTTGTTTTTAATATCGTAACGGATGACTGGCGGCTCTTCAGAATCCGTCATCGCGCTTTTAATTTTTTTGGTCACCGCTTTCGGATCTTCCAGCAGGCCAATCACGTTTTTACGGTTGTCATCCGACTTTGACATCTTCTTGGTCGGTTCCTGCAATGACATCACGCGTGCACCGGATTTCGGAATGAACGGCTCCGGCACGGTAAACACATCACCATAAAGCGCGTTGAAACGTGCGGCGATATCGCGGCTCAGTTCCAGATGTTGTTTCTGGTCTTCACCCACCGGCACCTGATTGGTCTGGTACAGCAGAATATCCGCCGCCATCAGCACCGGATAATCAAACAGGCCAGCGGTGATGCTTTCGCTGTTGGAGGTTTCATAGCGCGCTGATTTGTCTTTAAACTGCGTCATACGACCCAGCTCACCGAAATAGGTGTAGCAATTCAGCGCCCAGCTTAGCTGACTATGTTCAGGAACATGAGACTGCACGAAGATGGTACTTTTCTTCGGATCAATGCCGACCGCCAGATACAGCGCCAGCGTGTCCAGCGTCGCTTTGCGCAGCTTTTCCGCATCCTGACGCACGGTGATCGCGTGCAAATCGACGATGCAGTAAATGCATTCGTAATCGTCCTGCATTTTGACCCATTGACGCAGCGCACCCATGTAGTTGCCAATGGTCAATTCGCCTGAGGGCTGTGCGCCACTAAATACGATGGGTTTACTCATTTTATGCTTCCTGATCTTTTAAAGATAACAGCCCTAAAGTGGGCAAAAGGTCGGCGAAATTATCCAGTACGCGATCGGGTTTGGTCAGCGCGATAGTTTCACCGTAGTTATAGCCGTAAGTCATGCCCACACACGGACAACCAGCGGCCTGCGCAGCATGAATATCATTGCGAGAATCACCGACAAAAACCATTTCACTGGCGCGCAATCCGAGCAGTGCCAGGGTCATGTAGACCGGTGCCGGATGCGGTTTTTTCGCCACGACATCGTCGCCGCCAATCACGACCGTGAAATAGCTGTCGATACCCAACGATTGCAACAAAGGCGCGATGAAAGGCGTGGGTTTGTTGGTCACCAGCCCCATTGGCAGCCCGGCTGCGGCCAGTGCAGCCAGCGTCTCTTTGACTTGCGGGTATAAACGGCTGCCACCTGCGGCAGTATCGGCATAATAGTGATCGAATTTATCGCGCACTTTCTGCAGAAACTCTGGCGACAAATCACCTTCGGCCCAGCGAACGGCACGTTCAACCATCACGTCAGCACCATTGCCAATCCAGGTACTGAGACGCTCAACGCCTGCGACAGGTAAATTGAAATCACGCAGCGCCATATCCATGGCTTCAGAGAGACCCGGCGCGCTGTCGACCAGCGTACCGTCGAGGTCAAAACCTAAACCGCGGGCGGCGAGAATTTCAGTCATGTGAGACCTTAGCCAGTTCACTGCGCATATGGTCAATCACCGTGCGGTAATCCGGCTGATTGAAGATAGCGGAACCGGCGACAAACATATCTGCACCGGCAGCGGCGATTTCGCCGATATTGTCGGCTTTCACACCACCGTCTACTTCCAGACGAATGTCATAACCGCTGGCATCAATAATCTTGCGAACCTGATGCAGTTTATCCAGTGTGCCCGGAATAAACGACTGCCCGCCGAAGCCAGGATTCACCGACATCAGCAGGATCACGTCGAGTTTATCCATCACGTATTCGAGATAGCTCAGGGAGGTTGCCGGGTTAAACACCAGACCGGCTTTACAGCCATGGCTTTTAATCAGCTGCAGGGAGCGGTCAACATGCTCGGACGCTTCGGGATGGAAAGTAATGTAAGAGGCACCGGCTTCGGCAAAATCCGGGATCAGACGATCAACCGGTTTGACCATCAGGTGAACATCGATCGGCGCGGTAATGCCGTAGTTACGCAGTGATTTAAGAATGGCTGGCCCCATCGTCAGATTGGGGACGTAGTGGTTGTCCATCACATCAAAATGGACCACATCTCCGCCCGCTTCCAGAGCTTTCGCTGTGTCTTCGCCCAAACGGGCAAAGTCAGCAGACAGAATGGACGGTGCAATCAAAAACTGTTTCATCCGCTTCTCCAAACGATAGGTTTATCCGATGATCACCGCTTGGCCGGTAATCAGCGATATAGCGCTAAAAGTTCATTCACCATGCTGCGCTGGGCAACTTTACTGCTGATAGTGCGACGCGCTGACACGCGGTGCAGCTGTTTCGCCTGTGCATACCATTCCAGCGTAAGTGGTGTTTCGTGGTTGGAAATCAGCACCGGCACATCGTTCTCATTGGAAAGCTGATACGCCAGACGAGCCAGATTACGCTGATCATCCATGCTAAAACTGTTGGTGTGGTACGCCGTAAAATTTGCTGTCGCAGAAAGCGGGGCATAAGGCGGATCACAATAAACCACCGAGCCAGACTGCGCTTTCAGCAACGTGTCCTGATAATGCTCACACACGAATACTGCATTCTTCGCTTTTTCAGCAAACCAGTAGAGTTCTTCTTCAGGAAAATAAGGCTTTTTATAACGCCCGAAAGGCACATTAAACGCGCCACTGAGATTATAACGACACAGGCCGTTGTAACAATGGCGGTTAAGATAGAGGAAAAGTACCGAGCGACGATAAGTATCGCTGCTGGCATTAAACTCAGCCCTCAGGCCGTAAAAACGATCTGATTCGTTAAACTCTGGCGTAAAAAGCACGTGAGCATCACGCACAAATTCTTCAGTGCGTGTCTTCACAATGTTGTAGAGATTGATCAGGTCGCTATTGATGTCCGCCAGAATATAAGCGTCATACTCGGTATTCAAAAATACGGAGCCCGCGCCAACAAAAGGCTCAATCAGACAATCTCCCACCGGAAGATGACGTTTGATGTCATCAATCAGCGGGTATTTGCCGCCAGCCCACTTCAAAAACGCGCGGTTCTTCTTCATGCCGTCAGTTAGCTACTTATATACAATTCACAGCCGCGGATTGTATCCTGTTTTTAGACAGCAAATCGCGTTGAGATCAGTTTCATTTTTTCAGGTCTTGCTGTACCTGATGTACAGGCTTGACCCACGGTTTTTTCGCCTGAACTTCCGCAGGCAAGCTGGAAATAGCACGTTTGGCTTCTGCAGAAGAAGCGTAGTTACCACTCACCAGTACAAACCACGGCTTCCCGTCGCGGGCGGTCTGATAAACCAGATAATTTTTCAGGCCCTGCTGTTTTGCAAACGCATTCAGTGTATTGGACTGAGAAGCGCCGCTCAGTTGCAGGGTAAAGTGCGTACCTGGCGCAGACTTAATGGCAGATGTGCTGCCAGAAGCTGTTGCCGGTGCAGAGGCAACCGGAGCAGGTGACGCGGAGGATTTGGTTGCCGGCGTTTTCGCGGTATGCGACGCCGTTGCTGATGTCTTATGCTCAGCCTGTTTCGAGGTATGAGCAGGCTGCGCATTACGCGAAGACTGTGCCGGACGTACATGGGTGGCTGACGGCTGAGAACCTGCCGGCGCCTGAGTATGAGCTGAACCGTTGACGGTCGCTGGTGCGGTCGGCAAAGAAGTCAGTGACTGAGCCGCAGGTGCCATACTGCCTTGTGCCACGCCATCGACCTGATTTTGCTGGGAAGAAAGCGCATCGCTCATATCACCCGGCAAATCGACACGTTCTTTCGCCTGACCATTATTGGGAACAGGCTCGGCTTCGGTTGGTGTCGGGGAAACTGGCGGTAAACCGATACTCTTCGGTTGCTGGCCATCAGCTGGCTGTTGACCGTCTACGGCTTGCGCCGTATTAGCCTGAGCCTGAGCAGAAGGTTGAGCAGGTGCCGCCGCATCGTTACCTGAGAGACTGATGTCTTTCGGACCATTGGTCTGCTGAGCAGGCTGGCTGGAGGAAGGTGACTTCATGGCTGAGCCGATACCGACAATCAGCAATACCAGCACCACAATCCCGATGCCGATCATCACGTACTGACGGGATACAGCGACTTTTGGAATGGAAGGAGACGGTTTGCGCGCGCGCGGTGGGCGGCGATCGCTGGTGTCTGGTTTGAGATCGTCTTCCGGTGTTAAATCATCCATCTAAAACCTCCAACCCGGCAAAAGCCTCAAGAGGCTTTACGCGGAGCAACTATCCTGACTAAAAATATAAAGCTTTGCTGGCAAACGTAAAATCGGTCGTTATCTGGCCATCATTATGGCCACAGTCTTAACGGCAATCTTCAATCGAAGCCAGCACCATTTCATGCGATACGCCGGAGCGTACTTCAGACTGACCAATTGCTTTCGGTAAAACCAGACGCAGCTCGCCAGCCAGTACTTTCTTATCACGCATCATGTGCGGCAGATAAGACTGCGCGTCCATAACTTCGGGGCCCGTCACAGGCAAACCTGCGCGGGTCAGCAGGGCTTTCACCCGGGCGATATCACCCAGACTGAACTGCCCCAGGCGATGAGCTGTATAACACGCCATCACCATTCCAGCTGCCACAGCTTCGCCATGTAACCAGTTACCGTAACCCATTTCTGCTTCAATAGCATGGCCGTAAGTATGGCCCAGATTCAGCAAGGCGCGCAGTCCGTTTTCACGTTCATCGGCAGCCACAACCTCGGCTTTCAGCTCGCAGCAACGACGGATGCAATACGCCAGCGCATTCATATCCAGCGCCAGTAAAGCATCCATGTTGTCTTCAAGCCACACAAAGAAATCAGCATCCAAAATAATGCCGTATTTGATAACTTCCGCAAGACCCGATGACATTTCACGGGCAGGCAGAGTTCGCAGACAGTCGAGATCAACCACCACCGACGCAGGCTGATAAAAAGCGCCGATCATGTTTTTTCCGAGCGGATGGTTTACCGCTGTTTTACCGCCAACGGAGGAATCAACCTGAGAAAGCAGCGTGGTTGGCACCTGAACAAAGCGTACACCGCGCTGATAACTGGCTGCAGCGAAGCCGGTTAAATCACCGACTACGCCACCACCAAGAGCGATCAGAGTCGTATCACGTCCGTGCGGCTTTTCGAGTAGCGCGGAGAACACGTCATTTAGAACAGTCAGGGATTTGTATTGTTCACCATCAGGCAAAATGACCTGATCAACACGAACGCCTGCCTGCTCCAGCACTGAACGAATTGCATCCAGATAGAGAGGGGCAAGGGTTTCATTGGTCACTATCATGACCTGATCGCCTGCCTTTACCGGCATAAAAGAAGCCGGATCGTGGAACAATCCGGCAGCAATCGTAATGGGGTAGCTACGCTCCCCTAACGTTACGGTAATCCTCTCCATGTCGTGCTCTGTGACCTTCTTTAACTGACACCCTCAGGCAATGATGGACACCAATAATCAGTTACTTTCCAGCATATTGATAATCTGGTTAGCAACGACTTTGGCACTTTGATCATCGGTACGAATAGTGACGTCGGCAATCTCTTCATACAAAGGATTGCGCTCTCTCGCCAGTGCTTCAAGCACTTCACGCGGCGGAGCACTCACTTGTAATAATGGACGTTTTTTGTCGCGTTGTGTACGCGCCAGTTGTTTTTCGATGGTAGTTTCAAGATAGACGACAACGCCACGCGCTGACAAACGGTTACGGGTTTCACGTGATTTCACGGAACCGCCACCTGTCGCCAGAACAATGCCTTGTTTTTCGGTCAGTTCGTTGATCACTTTTTCTTCGCGGTCGCGGAATCCGTCTTCGCCTTCCAAATCAAATACCCAGCCCACATCAGCTCCGGTACGTCGCTCAATTTCGTGATCGGAGTCGAAAAACTCCATATTGAGTTGCTGAGCTAACTGTCGACCAATAGTGCTTTTGCCGGCACCCATAGGCCCAACCAGAAAGATATTGCGTTTCTCTGCCATGTTTTTCGGTATTACTAAGACAATTCGTTGATGATAACCCGCCCCGCCAATCAAATTAGCGGCGGGACCTAAACTGAAACCTCATGAGCGATATAGTGCGAGATCAGAAAAAAATTATCTCAACACTCTTGGTAGTTTGGCAACCGAATAAATCACTTTGCACGCCGCAGGAGGGAAACCGTACGTTTTTATCGGCGTGTCTGTCGTAATAAAAAGATCACGGTGCTCAATTCGGTAACCCTTGTAAGCTAAATCGACGGCAGCGTCAAACTCAGAAGCCTCTTGCAACACAAAAAGTTGCATGCGCTCAACGTTATTAAGTCATTTACAAGGGGTAAGAATACCCATTTAACGGGTGAGGATTAAGGTCGGAGTGATGAAAATCACCAACTCACGCCGCTGTTCATTGGTGTATTGGTGTTTAAACAAAGAACCGACCACCGGAATGTCACCCAGGACAGGGACTTTCGTATCCGTTTTTTGGTTTTTACGCTGGAATATCCCGCCGAGTACGATCGTTTCCCCGTTTTTTACCGTCACCTGGGTTTTTATTTCCTGCTTATCGATCGCCAGCGCCTCGCCTTCGGACTGTTTGATACTTCGCCCCGGCATGTTCTGGCTAATCTGCAACGCCAGTTGAATACGCCCGTCACGCTGAATTTTCGGCATGACTTCCATTCCCAGCACCGCTTCTTTGAATTCGATCGACGTGCTGCCACTCGCCCCGCTGGAAACCTGATACGGGATTTCCGTTCCCTGTTTAATACTGGCAGTCTGCATATGCGCCGTCAGCAGCCGCGGGCTGGCAATAATATCGACCTTATCTTCCTGCTCAAGCGCCGTCAGTTCGAGATCAAGGATCCGCCCGCTGATGTGTGCAAGATTGAAGCCGGCAGTAAATATCGGATTTTCGACCGGCATTCCCATACTGAAATTGTTCATGCGCACCGCTTTTGTAATGGGTTCCTCCCCGGTAAATCCCCAGCGCACTCCAAGTTCGCGCAGGCTTTCGCTGTTCATGGTGACGATATGCGCCGCCAGCTGGACCTGCTGGAGGGGCAAATCCATCTCCTTTACCCACGGTGCCACCACATCCAGCGCCGCCTGCGTGTCACGTAACAATAGCGTATTGGTGCGGGTATCTGCAGAAGCATTGCCTTTTTGCGACAACAGCGATCCTTTCTGAGCGTTCAGGCTAAGCGCCGTCTCTTTCGCATCCGCATATTGCAAAGGGACGGTGAGGCTGATCAGCGGGCTTTGCAGCGCCTGCTGATCGGCGGCATCTTTTATCCGCTGTTGTACAACCTGCGGGTCTTCTTCAGGCGACACCAATAAAACGTTGCCCTGCAACTGACTGGTGAGATGGTTCATTTGCAGAATGATGTCGAGCGCCTGCTGCCACGGCACATCTTTGAGTTTCACACTCATCTGCCCGTCCAAACCCGGTGCGGTGACCAGATTCAGTTGCCGGGCATCCGCCAGCGCCTGCAATACCAAGCCGACCGGCGAGGACTGAAACTCCAGCGAAATCAGCGGTGGCGTACCGGCTTTCACCGGGCTAAGACATAAACACAGCAAAAACAGCACAATCCGTTTATTTACGTATTTCATTATTTTCCTTTCCCTGGAGAATCATTACCTTTACCCAGCCTGATAATCTGACGCTGTAAGCCGCAACGTGCGTCACTGAGGCTAAGTTCAACCTGCACACTGCTGAGCACTTCAACCGTCCATTGCGGCATCCCAACGAGTGAACCTGTTTCGACTTTATTCCAGCGCCCCTGCGGAGAAAGCAGCCAGCCATAACGTTGCCCTCCGACATCTGAAATCCCGCTTAACAGCCATTCAGATAACGGAGAAACACCAGCACAGTCGGGTGTCTGTGGCGTATTAAACGGATCACGCACGGCTTTCGACGCGACGACACTGCTAACAAACTCCGCCGCTGGCGCGGTTTGTGTCAGTAACACTGATGCTTTCATCCCACCACCACCGGTGGTATGCAGATTCAGCTCGCTAAACGCAGGCTGTTCGGGACGTTGCAACAGCGCATGAAGAAAATGCATCAGTTCGGTAAAAGTCACCTGCAACTGCAACTCACCCTGCGGTTCTTGTTTCGGTTGCGAAACGGGTTGCCAGCGAATCAGCACCGCCTGAGAGTCTTTCAGTGGCCGGGAAAACGCTTGCTCAAGAGGCAGGCTTTTGCGCAGTGATGTCGCATTACCGGCCAGTTCCTGCTCCAGTCTTTCCAGTGGAATCATGCGCATTAGCGTCACCTGAGCCAGGGAAAGGGTCTGTTGTGCGATGTCAATCTCCCGTTTCAGGGTTTCCTGTTGCTGCCATAATCCGCGCAATCCGAACTGATACAGCGTTAAAACCATCATCACTAAACATGCGGTCAGAATGAATACCCGCTGCCAGCCGGGTTTTTCCATCAGCGGTTCAATACGCTCTGATAGAAAACCGGTCATTGCGGTACTTCCGGCGCAGGCAGTGGCCTTTCAGCGCGAAACTGCGTTTTCATCACGAAGCTCAGATTCTGGTTGGGCTGTTGCTGTACATCAGAAAGACTGACCTTGCTGAGCAAGTCTCCTGCCGACAGCATGTCGCTCAATGCCAGAATGTCGTGGTACAACCGCCCTTCACCTTTTAACGTCAGCATTCCCTGATGTTCTGTCAGCTCAGTCAGCCACAGTTCTTCGGGCATTTTTAACGCCAGCAGCTCCAATAATTGCAGATAGTCCCGGCTCCGCTGCACACGCTGGTGGCTCAAAAGACGTGCTTCAGTCAGAACCTTTACCTGTGCTGATGCGGCCTCCACACGACGCTGCTGAAGCATAATCTTTTGAATGCCTGAATTTAGCGCTGACAGCTTCACCTGCAATAACGTCCGCTCCTGCACAATGAAAGCGGCCAGAAGCCAGGCACAGACCACCACAGAGACCGGAAACGAAACGAAAATCTTCAGCCAGCAACGCATCCGCTTTTGACGGCGCAGCTTTCGCCACGGTAATAAATTGACCTGGAGCATCAGTAATCCGCCTGACGAATAGCCAGCCCGACGGCGGGCGCAAATGCACCGGGATTCGCAGGCAAAGGCGCGGACAATTGCGCGATTGCGCTTAATGGCGACCAGCATTGCATTACCGCAGATGGCGATTCGCCACTGAAATAGTCCTCCGCGTGGCATAATGCGGCCGCGCGATACTGTGTGCGGATCTTCTGAGAAATTGAGGTTTCAGTCATGGCCTCTGCGTGATCCAGCAAGCCAAACTGGAACGGCAAGCTGTGCGGCGAAGCCCAGAGAAAGGCATCGTCAAGGGGATGAATCAGCAATGCATCACCCGGAACGCCGGCAGCACAGGCCGCCATCTGAAGTGCGCAAGGGGCCAGTTCAATAGCATCCGGGAACAACCGTGCCTGCGCCATGCATCGCACCCACTGTTCAATTTCCTGCTGCCTTGCGGCTGTAACCACCAACTGATTATCTCCATGAGGATCAGCCCGGTAGTCCATCACCAGATGTTCCATGCCGAGGGGGAATTGTTTCGCGGCGTTAGCGAAAATAAACGCACTGCGCTGCGGCTCACCCAACCGGGCATCGGGCGCGGCCATTCGCTGTTGCATAATACGTTGTGCAGGAAGGCTTATTCGTAATGAAAAAGACGTCGGCAGCGTTTTTCGCCAGCACGATAAAAGGGCGATCAGCGGCGCGGTCTCATGTAATATCCCCTCCCGCAATGTGAAAGGAGGCAAAGGATGCTGCCACCAGTGACGTAATTGCCAGCCATGACGCCGCCGCTGAACGGCGATCGCACGGGCAAAACCGGCTTGAATATCCAGACCTACCTGCCATGCTTGTAGTCGCATTTTCGCCCAATCTCCATATCGTCAGGTAAATAAAAGAACGTATCCATGTTGCTGGCTTGCCTTTATACTACCGCGCGGTTGTTTATAAACTGCCCAATTGACACTTAATGGGAAATCTCAGGTGAAGTTCGTAAAGTATTTATTGATTCTTGCAGTGTGTTGCATTTTGCTGGGAGCCGCCTCGATCTTCGGTTTGTATAAATATATCGAGCCACAGCTACCCGATGTCGCCACGCTTAAAGACGTGCGCTTGCAAACACCGATGCAAGTTTTCAGTGCCGAGGGTGATTTAATCGCTCAATATGGTGAAAAGCGCCGTATCCCACTGAAACTCGACCAGATCCCACCGGAACTGGTGCATGCGTTTATCGCGACAGAAGACAGTCGTTTCTATGAACATCACGGCGTGGACCCGATCGGTATTTTCCGTGCGGCTTCCGTTGCGCTGGTGTCCGGCCACGCCTCACAGGGCGCGAGTACCATTACTCAGCAACTGGCCCGTAACTTCTTCCTGAGTCCTGAACGCACGCTGACCCGTAAAATCAAGGAAGCATTTCTGGCCATCCGCATTGAGCAGATGATGTCCAAAGATGAAATCCTTGAGCTGTATCTGAATAAGATCTATCTCGGTTATCGCGCTTATGGCGTGGGTGCCGCTGCACAGGTTTACTTCGGGAAAAATGTCAACCAACTGACACTCAGTGAAATGGCGGTGATTGCCGGTCTGCCAAAAGCACCGTCAACCTTCAATCCGCTGTATTCTCACGATCGTTCTCTGGCGCGTCGCAACACCGTACTGGCGCGTATGCTGGATGAGAAATACATCACGCAGGCCCAGTACGATCAGGCGCGTGCTGAGCCGCTGGTGGCGAATTATCATGCTCCACATATCGAGTTTTCTGCGCCGTATCTGACCGAAATGGTGCGTCAGGAGATGGTGAAACGTTATGGCGACAACGCTTATAACGATGGCTACATGGTTTACACCACCATTACCAAGAAAACCCAGCTGGCCGCGCAGGAAGCCCTGCGCACCAACGTGCTCAATTACGATATGCGCCACGGTTACCGTGGCCCGTCAAATCAGTTATGGAAAGTGGGTGAACCTGCGTGGGATCAGGACAAGATTGTTCAGTCGCTGAAAACCCTGCCGGTGTATGGCCCGCTGTTCCCGGCCGTTATCACCGCAACGGACGACGCTCAGGCGACGGCAACGATGTCCAACCGCGCGGTCATCAGCCTGCCATTCAGCGGCATGCGCTGGGCGCGACCTTACCGTAATGACAATGCTCAGGGCCCGACACCGAAAAAAGTCACTGACGTGGTGCGCCCTGGTCAGCAAGTTTGGGTACGTAAAGTGGGTGATGACTGGTGGCTGGCGCAGGTGCCTGATGTCAACTCAGCCATCGTTTCACTCAATCCAAACGACGGTGCCATTGAAGCACTGGTCGGCGGCTTTGACTTCAACCAGAGTAAGTTTAACCGCGCCAATCAGGCGGTTCGTCAGCTCGGTTCGAACATCAAACCTTTCCTGTATACCGCAGCAATGGATAAAGGCCTGACGCTGGCGACTATCCTGAATGACATGCCAATCACCCGCTGGGATGCCGGTGCCGGTACCGACTGGCGGCCGAAGAACTCCCCGCCAACGTATTACGGTCCGATCCGTTTACGTCAGGGTCTGGGCGAGTCTAAAAACGTGGTGATGGTGCGTGCGATGCGTGCGATGGGTGTGGATTACGCGGCTGAATATCTGCAGCGTTTTGGCTTCCCGGCGGCGAACATTGTTCATTCCGAATCACTGGCATTGGGTTCTGCTTCATTCACTCCGTTACAGGTGGTGCGCGGTTACGCCACACTGACCAACGGCGGTTATCTGGTTGACCCGTATTTCATCACCAAAATCGTGGATGAATCCGGCCAGGTTCAGTTTGAAGCTAAACCTAAAATCGCCTGCCGTACCTGTAATATTCCGGTTATTTATGGGGATACGCAGAAATCTGCCGTGCTGTCGGATGACAACGTAGAAAATGTTGCTACGTCCACCATCAATAACAATACCAGTGTGCCAACGCCACAACTTGAGCAGGTTCCGCCGAACTCGCCACAGGTTGATGCCGCACAGCAATACGCACCGCATGTGATCAGTACTCCTCTGTCATTCCTGATCAGTGATGCACTGAACTCCAACATCTTCGGGGAACCGGGCTGGATGGGGACGGGCTGGCGCGCAGGACGCGACCTGAAACGTCACGACATTGGCGGCAAAACCGGGACAACCAACAGCTCGAAAGATGCCTGGTTCTCCGGATATGGCCCTGACGTGGTGACATCAGTCTGGATTGGCTTTGACGATCACCGTCGTGATTTGGGTCGTTCGACGGCTTCCGGTGTCATCCCGGATCAAATCTCCGGTGCCGAAGGCGGCGCGAAAAGTGCTCAGCCAGCCTGGGATGATTACATGAAAGCCGTGCTGGAAGGAGTGCCGGAACAGCCACAGACTCCGCCTCCGGGTGTGGTGACCGTCACTATCGATAAGAGTACCGGTAAGCTTTCTGACGGCGGCGGTAACAGTCGCCCGGAATACTTTATCGACGGGACTCAGCCGACAGAACATGCTGTGCATGAGGTCGGAACAACCATCATGGATAACGGTCAGGAACACGAACTGTTCTGATGCCTGAGCTGTAAAGCAAAAAGCCGGTCTGCGTAATGCATGACCGGCTTTTTTAATGATGTTTTATCGCAGGCTCAGCGGGCATTGCGCATCAGAAACTCATGCGCCAGAAATAACGCACTCACGTTGCGGGCTTCGCAAAAATCGGGATGTTGCAGCAGTTCCATCATGCGTGACACCGGCCAGCGCGTTTGTGGCAAAGGTTCCGGCTCATCACCTTCCAGGCTTTTCATATACAAATCTTTAGCAATGACGATATTCATGCGACTGGAGAAGTAAGAAGGTGCCATGGTCAGTTTTGCCAGCACGTCAAAGTGCCGTGCACCGTAGCCCACTTCTTCCATCAGTTCCCGGTTCGCCGCCTCAAGCACACCTTCACCCGGATCAATCAGGCCCTTGGGGAAACCCAGCTCGTAGCTTTCAATCCCAACGGCATATTCCTGAATTAACAACAGCTCATCATCAATGATCGGTACAATCATCACCGCTTCGCGATCGGAAGGACGCATGCGTTCATACACGCGTTCAGCGCCATTGCTGAATGTCAGATCAACAGATTCGATGGTGAATAATCGCGAACGGGCTACGGTTTCCACCTTCGTAATTTTCGGTTTTTGCAGGTGTTGTGTCATCTCATCCCCAACTTATTATTCACCTGACCAGAGGTGTTCTAATGGGTTCGTTTGTCTGTTCAAAAGCCGCTACCGGTAGTCATTGTGCGTTAAGGAGCGTCAGCATCGCAATCTTTACTGAAAAACTGTCTTTGTCCTGCCTGTTTCCCGTTCAAAATGTCACTAAATAATCGCCGTTAATCGCGCAAAAAAAACACGTTGACTCATGGCTGTCACATTTTTGCTTTAACAAAAACACTCTCACTTAAAAATAGGATTATACCGATACCCGTTAATTCCCAAATGCAGGTATCCTCTAGCGTGGTATTTTTGTGCACGCGATTCAGGTTAACAATAATAAAATTCCTATCAAAAAGCACCCATGCGCAGAATGTGCATTTCGTTATATGTATAATACTTTCACAGAGTTGACGTAAGTCACCCACGTCTGAACGGGGATCGGATGAGCACAGTAGTCGTGACACTGGTGTTGTTGTGTATCGCAATTATTGCCACAGCGTCTTATTTTTGGCTCGTATTGCGTCGCCGCCAACGCGGCGAGTCAGTCGTGCGTTTTTCCACACCCAGTCAGCGCAAACTCTCCCAGAAAGAACGCGACGCAGTAGAACGCTATCTGCGACAAAATGAAGGCCTCGGCCAGACACCGATCACCCACCGCAATAATCTGATTATCCTGCGAGATAAACTGACGCTGACCACCAAAAGCGAAAATGTTTATAGCCTGACCCGCGCGATCACCCGTTATGGGGTGGCGAGCGAAGATCCTAACAAATGGCGTTACTTCCTCGATTCTACTGAAATTCACCTGCCGCCATTCTGGGAGCAATACATTGCTCAGGAAAACCAGGTCGAGCTGATCAAAACACAGACTCTGCCGCTGGTGATTTCACTCAACGGTCATACGCTGACCGAGCACGTTTACGAAGGCCCGGCGCCGGTTTCGGCGGTGATACCTTCTCAGCCGCAAAATGCGTCTATCCGTCATGAAGAAAGCGAGCATATTGAACTGGTCAAAGTGCGTCGCGAAACACGTGAAGAGCATGCGCTGACCCGTTCGAATGGTGTAAAAGAAGCGCTGGCTGTTTCCGCTATTCTGCTTCTGCTTTTCATCACACTGCAAAGTCCGGTGATATTTCTGCCCTGGTTGCTGGTGATTTCGGCAGGATTAGCCGCCTGGGTTATCTGGCGGTTTGTGTCTGAACGTTTAGGTAAAAATCGTAAGGAAATTCATTGCCTGCGCGGCTTACCTAAACGCTGGGGTTTGTTCGGTGAATCCAAACAAGGTGATATCAGCAATATTTCGCTCGGTGCGGTAGACCTGATTTATCCGCCTCACTGGCAGCCCTATATTGGTCGTGATCTCGGACAGCCAACGGACGTGGAAGTCTATATGAACAGCCACGTTGTCCGCCAGGGAAGCTATCTGACACTGCACGAGGAAGTGAAAAGATTCCCGCTCCAGCAGTGGGGAAGAAACCTGGTGCTCGCCACCAGCGCTTTCCTCTTGCTGCTGGCGTTACTGGTTTATGTGCCGCTTGGCCTGCCGCTCAAACTCAGCGTAGCCTGGCTGCAAGGTGCACAAAGTTCGCAGGTTAACAGCGTACAGGAACTGGAAAAGGCTGCCCTGCGCGTCGGCGACACCCTGAAAGTTCAGGGTACCGGCATGTGTTATGTGCCACCGGCGGCCAGCCGTTCTGCATCCGGTTTTATGCCTTTTGATTGTTCCGCGATTTACTGGAATACCGCGACGCCGCTGCCGGTGCCGCAGTCAGAAATTATTGATGCAGCTACAGCGCTGCAAACCACGGTGAACAACCAGTTGCATCCCGGCCAGAACCAAACCCCCGAGCAAAACATTAACCCGCAACTGGCCACCGCCATCGAGAAATCCGGGATGATCCTGCTTGATGATTTCGCGGATATCGTGCTGAAAACCGAAACGCTATGCGGAAACAGTAACGATTGTGTTCGTCTGAAAAATGCGCTGGTGAATCTGGGCAATTCGAGCAACTGGAATTCGCTGGTGAAGCGGGCAAAAGCAGGCACATTGCAGGGGATTAACGTTCTGCTGCGTCCGGTCAGCGCGCAATCGCTGAGTGAACTGGTGAATAACGCAACGGCTTCTTTCTTTGTTCAGGAAACCCGTCGCGCCGCTGACAGCCTTAACAGCCCGCCACCGGGCGGATTCTTGATCAGTAACGATGAAGGACGCCAGTTGATTGAAATGCCCACGCCTCCGGTCAGCGTGTTTGCTAACCCGCCTCAGGAGCAGTGGAAGCAACTGCAACAATTATCGACACTCCTGCTACATACACCGTTCAGTGCGCAGGGCGTGATCACCAGTATCAGCATTGATGCTAACGGAACCCGTCACATTTCGTTGCACAGCGAGCCGGATATCTCAACGCTCTGGCGCTATCTGGGCACCAGCTTATTACTGTTACTGTTAATCGGTGTTCTGGCGGTCAATCTCGTGCTGTTTACCCGCCGTTTCATCAAAGATAAGCGCAGAATCGACGATATTCAGCAATATTATAACTCCTGCTTTCATCCCACATTAATGCCAATCCCCGTGCAAAAACTGGGCTGAAAACCACCGGGTGTCCCTGCGCCACCCTGTCAGATTATGCTACCCTGACGCCCTTCCCTGCTTTCATCTGTTCGCCCCTGCGGTTTCTCACAGCCGCAAGAACCTGGAGTCTTCATGCCCCCCGATTTTGACTGGCAATGCATCGATACTGTTTTACTGGATATGGACGGCACATTGCTGGATCTGGCTTTTGACAGCCAGTTCTGGTTGCAGGATGTCCCTCTTGCCCTTAGCCAGCAGCGTGCGATCCCGCTTGAAAACGCGCGCCAGTTAATTCATGACGAATATCTCGCCGTCCAGCACACCATGAACTGGTATTGCTTCGACTACTGGAGTGAAAGGCTGAGTCTGGATATCTACCAGATGACGACGAACATCGGCAAAAATGCGCGTCTTCGCGACGACACGCTGCCGTTTCTGGCTCATCTGCGTGAAAGCGGACGACAGACAATTTTGCTCACCAATGCGCATCCGCACAGTCTTTCCGTTAAAATTGAACATACCGGATTAGACCAGCACCTTGATTTATTACTTTCCACCCACACATTTGGTTATCCGAAGGAAGATCAGCGGCTGTGGTCTGCAGTTCAGCAACAAACGGGCTTTAATCCCGACAGGACATTATTTGTCGATGACGGCGAACCGATCCTGAATGCGGCAAAAACCTTCGGCATCCGCTATTGTCTGGGTATAGAAAATCCGGACTCAACCATGGCAAATAAGTCATTTGAAGAACATCCTTCCATCAATGATTACCGCAGCCTGTTGCCTGCAATTCACCCCGTAACAGGCCCGGCTAAGTAACACCGGTACGCTCAGGGGAAGAATATGAAAGGTAAAACGGAAGACGACGATAATGCAGTGCGCCTCGATAAATGGTTGTGGGCGGCTCGTTTTTATAAGACCCGCGCGCTGGCACGCGAGATGATTGATGGCGGCAAAGTGCATTACAACGGTCAGCGGGGGAAACCCAGCAAGCTGATGGAACTGAATGCCGAAATTACATTGCGTCAGGGAAATGACTCAAAAACGATCATCGTTCTGGGGCTGACCACTCAGCGCCGTAGTGCAGAAGAAGCACAGAAACTGTATCAGGAAACTGAGGCGAGCATTGTCAGCCGGGAAAAAATCTCCGAAGCACGCAAAATGAACGCGATGCCGCATCCGGACAGACGTCCGGACAAAAAGGAACGCCGCAACCTGATCAAATTTAAATATGGCGATTCTGAATAAATCCAAAGTCCTTCCAGGAGGGATGAAGGATTTGAGTTCGCTAAACAGAGAGAAAATTATGTCTAATCACGACCAACTGCATCGCTACCTGTTCAATCATCACGCCGTTCGCGGTGAACTGGTCTCGCTCAAAGAGACTTTCCAGCAGGTTATTGCCGGTCACGACTATCCGGCAGAAGTGCGCAATCTGCTGGGTGAAATGTTGGTGGCGACCAGCCTGCTGACTGCCACCCTGAAATTTGACGGCGATATTACCGTGCAGTTGCAAGGTGATGGTCCGCTGAAACTGGCCGTGATCAACGGTAACAACAAGCAGGAACTGCGCGGCGTCGCACGTCTGCAGGGTGACATTACCGAAGGCAGCTCGCTGAAAGAGATGATTGGCAACGGCTACATGGTGATCACGATTTCTCCGACCGTCGGCGAACGCTATCAGGGCGTCGTGGGGCTGGAAGGCGAAAACCTGGCAGAGTGTCTGGAAAACTACTTCATGCAGTCAGAACAGCTGCCAACCCGCATCTTCATCCGCACGGGTGAAGTTGAAGGCCAGCCTGCTGCAGGCGGCATGTTGTTGCAGGTTCTGCCAGCGCAAGATACTGATCCGGAAGAGTTCAGCCATCTGGCACAACTGACCACCACCATCAAAGCGGAAGAGCTGCTGAGCCTGCCTGCCAACGAAGTGCTTTATCGTCTGTATCATCAGGAAGAGGTCACCCTGTATGAACCGCAGAATGTCTGTTTCCGTTGCACCTGTTCCCGCGAACGTTGTGCAGCAGCGCTGCTGACGCTGCCGGATGAAGATGTGCTCGACATGCTGGAAACTGATGGAAAAATAGAGATGCACTGCGATTATTGCGGCACGGACTATGAATTTGACGCGATGGATATGGCGACACTGAAAGCTGGCGGCGACGTTCATTCCGGAGATGACCACGTTCATTGATCGTTAACACACGCAGCCTGAGGGACTTTTCACTGAAAAGTCCCTTTTTTATTGCTATTCCATAACCTCATTTGCACACCTTTCGGGTTTTCCATCACAATTCTGGAAAAACATTCACATCTACCGTTATTCTTTGAGAGCTGTCGTGGCACAAAAGCGATATATACCTACAATAGCAACTGATTTATCCCTATTTACGGGATTCAAATTCAGCAAGGAGCAGGGAAATGCCTACCACTATCGGGATCACGGCCGAAACACTCTCCCAGTATGGGATCCACCAGAATAGCGAAATTGTCTATAACCCTGATTACGAAACTCTTTTTGCAGAAGAGACGGCCCCGGGCCTGGAAGGTTATGAGCGCGGGCAGGTGACAGAGCTCGGTGCAGTGAATGTCGATACTGGCATTTTCACCGGCCGCTCGCCGAAAGATAAATACATCGTCCGTGATGACACCACACGCGATACGCTCTGGTGGGCTGATCAGGGCAAAGGGAAAAATGATAACAAACCGCTGTCGCAGGAAATCTGGACATCACTCAAGGCGCTTGTCAGCAACCAGCTATCCGGGAAACGTTTGTTTATCGTTGATGCCTTCTGCGGTGCCAATGCAGACTCGCGCCTGAAAGTACGCTTTATTACGGAAGTCGCCTGGCAGGCACATTTCGTCAAGAACATGTTCATTCGCCCCGAAGTCAATGAACTGGAAAATTTCGAGCCTGATTTCATCGTGATGAACGGCGCGAAATGTACCAATCCGGACTGGCAGAAACAGGGCCTGAATTCTGAAAACTTCATCGCTTTCAATCTGACCGAGCGTATCCAGCTGATAGGCGGCTCGTGGTACGGCGGCGAAATGAAGAAAGGCATGTTCGCAGTCATGAACTATCTGCTGCCATTGCAGGGTATCGCCTCAATGCATTGCTCAGCGAACGTCGGCGAAAAAGGCGATGTGGCGGTGTTCTTTGGTCTCTCCGGTACCGGCAAAACCACCTTATCCACCGATCCGAAGCGTCAGCTTATCGGCGATGATGAGCACGGCTGGGACGATGACGGCGTCTTTAACTTTGAAGGTGGCTGCTATGCCAAAACCATCAAACTGAGCAAAGACGCCGAGCCGGAAATTTTCGGTGCGATAAAACGCGATGCCTTGCTGGAAAACGTGATGGTCAGCGCAGACGGCAAAATCGACTTCAATGACGGCAGCAAGACTGAGAATACCCGCGTCTCCTACCCGATTTATCACATTCAAAATATCGTGAAACCGGTATCGAAAGCCGGTCACGCCAGTAAAGTGATTTTCCTGACAGCCGATGCGTTTGGCGTATTGCCGCCGGTTTCCCGTCTCACAGCCGCGCAAACGCAATACCATTTCCTGTCCGGTTTCACTGCGAAGCTGGCCGGAACTGAGCGCGGTGTCACTGAACCCACGCCAACCTTTTCTGCCTGCTTTGGTGCGGCGTTCCTGATGCTGCACCCGACGCAATACTCCGAAGTATTGGTGAAGCGCATGGAAGCTGCAGGCGCTCAGGCCTATCTGGTGAACACTGGCTGGAATGGTACCGGCAAACGTATTTCGCTGAAAAATACCCGCGCTATTATCGACGCGATCCTCAACGGCACCATTGATGATGCGGAAACCTTCACCTTGCCGCTGTTTAATCTGGCGGTGCCGGTTGAGCTGCCGGGCGTCGACACGCATATTCTGGATCCGCGCAATACTTACGCCAGCCGTGAACAGTGGCAGGAAAAAGCTGAACATCTGGCACAGTTATTTATCGATAACTTCGACAAATACACCGATACCCCGGCTGGCGCCGCACTGGTCAGTGCCGGACCGAAACGCTAATCTGCTGGCAAACTCTTATCAGGCGCGGGCTTCCGCGCCTTTTTTATTGCAACCAGCCCAGCGGCATTTCAGAATGACAGCATTGCTGTCAGAGGAGCCTGATATGGCGACGATTACCGTTCGTAATCTGGATGATGATGTGAAGGAATTACTGCGCATTGCGGCGGCCAGAAAAGGCCATTCGATGGAAGAAGAAGCACGTTTGATACTAAAACAGGCGCTGACCACTACTGTGCCTGATTTTGGTCTGGGCAGTCAGCTGCGCCAGCGCTTTTCTTCCCTGAGCGTGGAACATCTGGAACTGCCACCGAAATGATCATCCTCAATACTGCCGTCATCCTTGAGATGATTAGCCCCTTCCCGCAAAAGAACGTGCTGCAATGGCTGGACGCGCAGGACGCCACACAACTGTATCTGACCAGCCTGAGCGTCGCGGCGCTTTTCAGCTGGGCGGATAGTCTGCCGGAGAATCAGCCGAAAGCCGCGCTTTCGGACGCTTTGCTGGAGATGATGAACCAGGATTTCGCGGGCAGGCTGTTGCCGTTTGATGCGGCCAGCGCGCTGTATTACCCGCGTGTGATGGCCTTATCGAAGGCGGCCAATATTGAGATGGCGGAGCGTGATATGCAGCTCGCGGCAATCTGCCTGAACCATCAGGCGGGGCTTGCCACAGATCACGCAGAAGTGTTTGCACACACGGGCGTGGTGTTAGTTAATCCATGGGATACGGCGGAAACACCACGATGGCGGGAAGAAGCGGCAGAGTATTATGTGATGAGCAGGAAGAATTAAGCCAGCGGCTGGGCTGCTGTTAAACCGTGGGTTGCCACCCACACCGGCCTTAAAGGTGGCTTATCGCCACCCCCCTTAAGGAATCCCGGGCTCTATTGCGCGCTCCGCGCTGGCTATGTTTCAGCTGCCGCAGCGCGATAAGTGATCGCCGAAATTGAGAAACCGAAACTTTCACCTGTCTGAATAAAAGGGATCATTAAGGCTCCCCTTAATCAAACCAGTTTTTGCTGTACCGCCACCGCTTTCAGCATCTCAACCGGTAACGGCAGATAGGCCCGAATTCGTAATCCCCCGCGGTCACTTTTCCCGATATCCAGCGTGCCTGAGTGGGCATCAATAATGCGCTGAACAATCGCCAGCCCGAGTCCGGTTCCGCTGGTAGTTCGCGCACTTTCGCCACGCACAAATGGCTGAAACAGATGCTTAAGCTGGTCAGGCTCAATGCCCGGGCCGTCGTCTTCGACCTGGAACCAGGCCCGCTGCAATTCGCGACCACTACTGACTTTAATCCAGCCGTCGCCATAACGGGCGGCATTCACCACCATATTCACCACGGCACGTTTGATAGACAGCGGATGAGCATTGACCAGCAATTCGCCGTCCGCCAGACCAGAGTCGATCTCACGTTCATAACCGCTTTCCGTCGCAATCACTTCGCCCAGAATACCGTTAAGATCGGTGATCTCGGTCGGCATCTCCTGTCCGGTGCGCAGATAATCGATGAACTGCTCAATAATCGCGTTGCACTCTTCGATATCTTTATTGATCGACTCGGCGAGATAACTGTCATCGTCACTCATCATTTCGGTCGCCAGACGAATGCGCGTCAGCGGCGTACGCAGATCATGGCTGACGCCCGCCATCAGAAGGGTACGGTCATCGGCCAGCAGTTTGACACCGGCAGCCATCTGATTAAACGCCCGCGTCACCGAACGCACTTCAGACGCACCGTATTCACGCAGCGGCGGCGGAATAATACCTTTCCCTACCTGCAACGCCGCATGCTCCAGCTCAACCAGGGGGCGGTTCTGTATACGGATAAACAGCCACGCGCCACCAATCGCCAGCAACATAATCGCCAACGTATAGCGGAACAGCGGAGAGAAATCGCCCTGATGGATTTCAGTAAGGGGAACCCGCACCCAGATGTCAGGCGACAACCAGGTTTTCAGCCACACCACCGGGGTATTTTTATTGACCTCGACGCGCACGTCAGTAGGACCACCGAGTTGCTGCGCCATCTGCTGACTGAGGAATTCGTAATGCTGCGCCCAGCGCAGGCCACTCTCCTCGGCCGCAGAGTTGGTATAAAGAGAAATGCCCAGTTCGCGGTAGATTTCGCGACGAAATGCCGGTGGAACCGCCAGCAACGTCCCATCTTCCAACTGCAGCCGGTCAGTCATCAGCATACGGACTTCGTATGCCAATACCTTATTGAACTGTTGCAGGCTGGGCAGAATGGCGAAGTTCAGCACCACCAGATAGGTCGTCACCAGGCTGACGAACAGCAAGGTGACGATTAATAACAGTGTTCGGGCAAACGAGCTACGCGGTGAAAAGCGTATTCGCTTCATGCCTTACTGCCGTCCGGTACAAATACGTAGCCCAGACCCCAGACAGTCTGAATGTAACGCGGATGCGCCGGATCTTCTTCTACCATACGACGCAGACGGGAAATCTGCACATCGATAGAGCGTTCCATCGCACTGTATTCACGGCCACGCGCCAGATTCATCAGCTTGTCACGGGACAGTGGCTCACGCGGATGGCTTACCAGCGCTTTCAGCACGGCAAACTCACCACTGGTCAGTGGCATAGGCTCATCTTCACGGAACATTTCGCGGGTGCCGAGGTTCAGTTTGAACTTACCAAATGAGATAACCGCCTCTTCCTGAGAAGGTGCGCCTGGCAGTTCATTGGCCTGACGCCGCAGGACTGCGCGGATACGCGCCAGCAGTTCACGCGGATTAAATGGCTTAGGAATGTAGTCGTCGGCGCCGATTTCCAGGCCCACGATACGGTCAACTTCTTCCCCTTTCGCCGTGACCATAATGATCGGCATCGGGTTGCTCTGACTGCGCAGACGACGGCAGATAGATAAACCATCTTCGCCAGGCAACATCAGATCCAGAACCATCAGGTGGAATGACTCACGGGTCAGCAAACGGTCCATTTGTTCAGCATTGGCAACGCTACGCACCTGGAAGCCCTGTTCAGTCAGATAACGCTCCAAAAGTGCACGCAGGCGCATATCGTCATCGACCACCAGAATCTTGTGATTTTCTTGCATTTAAATCTCCCAAAGGCGTGAATGCCTCAAGCTTGTATTGTTAGAAAAGTCAGCCAAAACAGACAGCGTTTAATGGTATATATTCTAGTCGAAATTGTAACAATGATTATGGATTTCCTAATTTATCAACAATATCAGAGGAGTCTTCTGCAAGCGAAGGTTGGTTTGTTACGGGGTGTCCCGCTCTGCAAACCTGCTCATCCGTTTTTCTGGTCATTATCTGAGCATTTCTGCCGAAAGTATCAGGAAAATGATCATCTCAATGTGCCCGTGGGGATAAAAGTTTGGTGATTTTACTTATTCGTTTGATTAATAATAAAGTGATAAGGATAATATTTTATTTGAGAAATAGATCATTTACCCACCAACTGATCATTTGAATGAATTAACCAAACCATAAAGATCATAGACAGTGATATTTCAGATTAAAAACTCATTATCATTTAATTAGACAGGATGCCACCGACTATTCAATGTATAGAACACTTGATAGAATCCGGCGTCTGAAGGTGATGAATTCACTTTATTTAATCCGATAAAGTCATCTTTAGATTAACCACTAATTTTTATTTCTGAATGGACGCAAAAAATGAAAACCAAGTTCAAGCTCTTAGCGGGTGGGATATTTTTGGCTATGGCTGCAAATAGCTATGCGATCGATGGCGCTATTAATTTTACGGGTGCGATTGTTGAAGAGGCCTGTGAAATCAATGGGGGTGAAGAGCTCAATATACCTTTAGGGACTTATTCAGCAGCTCAATTCCAGGAAATTGGTGATCTCTCTCCGAAGATCCCTTTTACCCTGCCACTTGATAACTGTCCTGTCGTTACTGAAAGTAATCCTACTCCTCACTTCCGGATATGGCTGGAGTCAGATACCGTTGCTGATACCACTGATTTGATTGCACTTGGCAATGATTACGGTGATGAAATGGCGGATGGTGTCGGCATCAGAATCGAAGATGCAGAAACCAACGAGATAATGAAAATCAACGGATTACCTGACATCATCTATCCAATCCCCGGAAAGGTTATGAATGTCAACCTTCTCGCATACTATGAGTCGTTTAAATTGCCTGGCGATATCACTGCCGGTGCAGCAGACGCGCGCGTGAAAGTCACTCTCGATTACAGATAAGTACTTTGAGCCTTGCCCTGTAAAAATTAATTCTACAGGGCATCTCTTATACGTTTATTCAATTACCGCATGAATATATTGCTACTGTAAGGATTCATATTCGAATGGGTAAGTCAAAAATATTAACATTACTTTTCATTATAACTTCAGTAGTTACATCACAAATAACCTATGCCGGCGGAATTATTGTCGGACGGACACGCGTTATTTATGATGCAGATAAAAGGGAAGCTACCCTTTCCGTTAAAAATAATGCCGATAACAATCCTTTCCTCATACAATCGTGGGTTGATGCGGGGGGAGAAAAAACACGCGGTCCTTTTATTATCACCCCGCCACTATTTCGACTGAATGCTCAACAGGAAAGTAACCTGCGCATTTCCTATAACGGCAGCGTCCTCCCGACAGACAGAGAGTCCGTTTTCTATATCAATGTTAAAGCGATACCTTCAACGCCAAAAAATACAAAAAACGAACTTAAACTGGTGGTCAATACGCGGATAAAGCTCTTTTACCGGCCAACAAAACTGCCCGGAAAATCGTTTGAAGCACCGAAGGCGCTCACTTTCTCCAGAAATAACGGGCATCTCGTTATCAAGAATCAGAGCCCTTATCACGTTGTTTTCAGTTCACTCAGCATTGGCTCAACTTTTTTAAAAGAGGTGGCCATGATTGCGCCATTGAGCGAGCTGGATGTCATTCTTCCCGCGAAAATCTCAGGCAACAGTGTGAAATGGGAAGCGATAAATGACTATGGCGGCACGACAGAACGATATGAGCAACCTCTGTAACCGGACCAATAAAGCCACGCCATAACTCACAGCAATCGCCTAATTACGGCAACTCAGAAGCACGAGAAAACTATGCTCACGGATGAAAAATTTTTACAGAAGAGCTTGTCTGGAGACATTAAAAAGACCTCCGCGCCACTCGTGCTAAAACTGGGTGGCCTGCTGGCCAGTACGGCTTTGGGATTACTCGCCGCTCACCCGGCCCGTTCAGAAAATGTCTATTTCGATCCTCAGTTCATCGAGCGTCAAGCCGGTGATGTTGGGGATGTCGACCTCTCGTTGTTCCAGAGTAATGACCAGGCACAGTTACCAGGTAACTATGACACTGCATTGTATGTGAATAAAAAATTAAAAATACGTCATTCAATCAGCTACTTGTCCAAACCAGACGGCACGCTTGAGCCACAGATCACGCCTGATATATTGCGGTTACTGGGCGTCAATGTTGATGCGTTTCCGGCGTTAAAAAATCATCAGCCGGACGCACCTTTGGGTTCGCTTGCACAATATATCCCTGCTGCAGACGTCAAATTTGATTTCTACCTCATGCAGCTTAATTTCAGCATTCCGCAGGCAGCGATCCTTCAAAAAGCTGAAGACTATATTGATCCGGAAAAATGGGATGACGGCGCACCTGTACTTTTCTCAAATTACTCCTATTCAGGCGGCCAGAGGAGTTACCGAAATGGCAGTGATGATTCCAGCCAATACCTGAATCTGCAAAATGGCTTCAACGTAGGCCCGTGGCGCTTACGTAATTATACGACTTACAGCAACAGCGGAGGTGAGAAGCGTTGGGATACGATCTCAACCTACGCCGAACGGGATATCAAAACCTTAAAATCAAAATTCCAAATCGGTGAAAATTCGACCTCCGGAGAAATTCTCAGCAGTGTCCCGTTCTCCGGGGTTCAGCTTTTTTCTGACGATAATATGCTGCCAAACAGCCAGCGCGGTTTCGCACCCACCATACGGGGTATTGCAAACTCAAATGCAGAAGTCACTATCCGGCAAAATGATCACATTATTTATCAGTCTTTTGTCCCTCCGGGTGCCTTTGAGATTAGCGATCTTTATCCCTCATCCTACAGCGGAAATCTTGAGATAACGGTGAAAGAAGCTGACGGGACTGAACGCCGGTTTAATCAGCCTTTTTCAGCGATTCCCATCATGCAACGCCCTGGTCGTTTGAAATACAGCGCAACAGCGGGGACTTATCGCGCGACAGATAACAATGAGAAAGAGCCAACCTTTGCTCAAGGTACGGCTATCTATGGTATTTCAAACACCATTACGTCCTACGGTGGCTCTGTGGTATCTGAAGATTACCTCTCAGGACTCATCGGCATGGGTTATAACCTCCGGTGGCTGGGCGGCATTTCGGCTGATGTTACCCATGCCCGTTCTACACTGGACAATAATCAAACCACCTCAGGTCAGTCATATCGCGTCCAGTATTCGAAAAATATTGAAATGACCGACACAGATTTCAGTCTGGCAAGCTATCGGTACTCAAGTGCGGGATATTACGACTTCGATGAGTCCACACAATATCTTGATGGCGACAATGTTCCGGAACTTGATTATCACAAACGCAGTAAAATCCAGTTCAATATCAATCAGACATTGTGGCAAGGCGCGAGCCTGTATCTGTCAGGATACAAACAGGACTACTGGAATAACAGCGGCAAGGAGAAGAATCTCTCACTGGGCTTAAACAACAGTCTGTTTGGTATCAGCTATAACCTGAGCTATTCCTACAGCCAGTTACAGGATCAGGATAACGATCAACAGATATCCCTGAACGTCCGTATTCCGCTCAGCCGTTGGTTGCCACAAAGCTGGGGGACATACAATGTCTCTCACCAGAAAGGCGAAGGGACACGGCATCAGGTTGGATTAAGCGGAACCGCGCTTGACGATCGTCGCCTGAGCTATTCAGTTCAGCAAAGTTATACCGCTCATAACAGTGAAAGCGGCAGCAACCTTTACTCTTCTTACCGCTCCTCCTTTGGCAATCTCAATGCAGGTTACAATTACAGCAGGGATTCTCAGCAACTCAGCTACGGCATTGCCGGCGGGATCGTGGCGCATTCCCGGGGTGCCACTTTGTCTCAACCTCTCGGTGATTCCTTTGCATTGATAGATACCAATGGGGCCAGTGGGGCACGTCTGCAAAATCTTCCTGGCGTCAGAACAGACTGGCGTGGTTTTGCTGTCGTCCCGTATCTGACTGCGTATAACGAAAACCGTATCGCCATGGACACCACCACCCTGCCTGACGACGTAGATATCGAAAATACCTCAGCCATTGTGATCCCGAATTCCGGCGCCATGGTGACGGCACATTTTGATGCCCGAGTGGGGGCCAGAGTTTTGGTGACACTTGTCAGACCAAACGGGGCCACAGTCCCGTTTGGTGCCGTGGCGGCCACTGATAAACAAAGCAATATCGTGGATGAGGGCGGCGTCGTTTATCTGTCAGGTATCCCGTTAGAAAAACCTGTTTTACTTCATGTCAAATGGGGGAATAACGCATCTCAGCAATGTCAGGCTCAACTCAACATTTCTGCCTCAACCTCTCAGGTGAATTCGCTGAAGGCTCAGTGTATTTAAGGATAATTCATGCACACTAAAAAACAGGTTTTGCACAACCTGACATCACTCATAAAGCTCGCACTGTTGGGGATCGCCATAAATAGTTTTTCATCCCTCGCACAAGCGGGATCGGCAATGTGCTCGCCAGAAAATGGTGCCGGCGTGAGTTATGAAAACTTTCTTCATGAAGACATCCCCGCGTCGGACAACGAGAGAGGGAAAAAGTATGAAAAAAGCATGAATGGTGGAATGCAAAATTACACCATTGCCTGCAATTGTACCGACAAAGATGCCAGCAGCCGCAGTGGAGTACTGCTGATGTACACCGTAAAAACCGCCTTACCTAAGGGAACTGAGCCGGGATATTACAAAATTAATGACCACATTGATGTCAAAGCAAGCCTTGATCTGCCTCCGGCAACTGATGTTCCGGTGCCGACGACCAAAACACTTGGCGATGCCACGCATCACACAGATGCAAATAATAACGGCGTTTGCGTGCAGCAAAATACCCGTGCCAGCCTCGACATTGGTTCTCAAGGTTCATTAACTTTTTATATCACCACCCCTTTTATCGGAGAACTGGATATACCAAGAACAGAGATCGCTGAGATTTATTTGTCATCAGGTACGGCCATAGTGACCGCCCCTCCGCTTGGCTCCCCTGTTGCCCGCGTCTACGTCAGCGGAAAACTGACCGTACCCCAAAGCTGCGAAATCAATAAAGGTGAAACGATCACGGTCAATTTCGGTGCCATCGCCACCAATAAATTCACCACGCTCAATCAGCCTCCCAGAGGGTTTATTCCTGTAACGTTCAACATTACGTATGACTGCACAGCCAATGGATTGCCGAAGATCCCGGCAGGTACACAGCTTGCCATGCTGTTGAAGGGGGACGACCTGACAGATCAGTACACGCTGGTCGCCAGACGCCGGCCTTCTGACAATAAAGCCGATATTGGCATTCGCGTTGAGAATGCCAGCGGTACAGCGATCCCTTTTGAATCTGGAAACTTACCCATGAATCAAAACGGTATGGGAAACATCTCTATGACGGCTTACCCAATTAACCTCATTGGTGGCGGGCTGGATACCGGCGAATTCAGTGGGATGGCGACCTTGAAAATAGATATCCGATAAGCCTGCCACGCTGTTCAGTTCACAATCTCAATACTCACCAACCGGCTGTCCGCGCGCCCGTGGTCGTCCACCGCGCGAATGCGATACTGGCCGTTATTGATAGGCCGCCAGTCGATAGCGGATTTGCTGGCGGAGCTGCCGAGGTAGATGTCATCGACAAACCAGTACACCGTTTTACTGTCCGCATCCGTGACCGCATTAAAGGAAATCCGGTCACGGCCTTGCTGTGACTGCCGCAGCGTGTAGGTGGTATTTTTCAGCGGTGACGTGATGCGTGGCGGATTGCCACTCACGTCAACGCCCTCATCCTTGCAGTGATTCGCCGGGGGCTTACGTTTTGGCAACCCTGCCTGTGCAAAAACATTCGCCAGATCCGATGGCCAGAACTCAAACACTTCCGTACGGGTTTCGTCCTCCTCATAAGGCGGGCATGCCACTTCACCGGTCAGTTTATCGAGGCGCACCGGGCGGTAAACCGTATCGACTTTGATCGGCGACTTGCCCGGAATAAACCAGGTTTTGCCTTTTTGCTGGCACCACGGCGTCGGCAAATCACCGCTGGCCAGGCAGATATCCACCCTTTTCAACCCTTTGGGAAACGGGCGTTTGGGTTCCTGCAAATCAGGATAACTGGCGGTAATGCTGTCGATAATATTGAAGAACAGCGGCGCGGCCGCATCGGCACCGACAAACACGTTGTTGCCTTTGCTGTCGAAATTCCCTTCCCACACCACCAGCACGTAAGGCCCGAAAACCCCCACGCTCCAGGCATCACGAAAGCCCCAGGACGTGCCGGTTTTCCAGTAAACTGGCAGTGAAGACGGTGCCTGTGCCAGCGTATCGCCCGGACGGCGGTGCTGGCGCAGCATATCGAGGGTGATGAAACTGGCCTCTTCACTCAGCAACCTGACCGGCGTTGTCTGCCGCGGATCGGATTTCTGCATCCGTAACGGCTGTAAGACGCCACGGTTCGCCAGCAATGCGTACAGTTTTGCCAGTTCCTGCATCGTCACTTCGCCACCGCCCAGCACCAGCGATAAACCATAATGGTTCTCGCTGGACATATCCGCCACGCCGGAAAGACGCAGAAACTGATAGAACGTCGGCTGGCGAAGCTGTGAAGCCACATACACGGCCGGAATGTTGCGGCTGAAGTTCAGCGCATCGGTGGCAGTCACTGGTCCGAGAAATCGCCGGTCGAAATTCTCCGGCGCATATGCCCCAAATGCTGAAGGCACATCTTTGAGAATAGTCATCGGATGCAGCACGCCCTGCTCCATGCCCAGCGCGTAAATAAACGGTTTGAGCGCCGAACCGGGCGAGCGTTTCGCATTGGTGCCGTTCACCTGCCCCTGAATCGTACGGTTGTAGTAATCGGCGGAACCGACCAGCGCACGCACACCCATATCACGGGTATCGGCCAGCACAACAGCAGCATTGTGAATCCCACGGCTTTCGTTGCGGGTGATAAACGCATTCACCTGCCGCTCGATCAGCCGCTGCAAACCGGCATCCAGCGTGGTGTCGATACGGGTATCCGTGCGGATAATTTGCGGGTTCTGCTGGCGTAACTGCTCGATGAAATGCGGCGCAATATAAGGCATCTGTTCGGGCTGGCGCAGTGCCAGCGGCAATCTGAACAATGAAGTCTGGCTGCTGTCGGTTGCATAATGGGCCTGCCAGCGCTGGAAAAGCCGGTTACGAGCCTGCGTCAGCGCCGCACCGACAACACCCGTTTTAGAGTCGATACGGTAGCTCGGCGATTGTGGCAGAACCGCCAGCGTCAGTGCTTCCGGTAACGTCAGATCCTTCGGGGCTTTGTTGAAATAAATCAGGCTGGCCGCGCCAATGCTTTCAATATTTCGCCCGTACGGTGCGGTATTCAGATAGGCTTCGAGAATGTCATGTTTGGAATAACTCAGTTCCAGTTGCACCGCGCGCAGAACCTGCATGATTTTACCCGATGGCGTGCGGGTGTTCAGATGCCAGTGCATCCGCGCCAGTTGCATCGTGATAGTGGAGCCGCCCTGCATCTTTCCACCCGTCACATAGCTGCGCCAGAACCCCCGCATCAGGCTGAACGGGTTAAAACCGGGGTTGATATAAAACCAGCGATCTTCATGCAGCAACAAGCTTTTCACCGCCAGTGGAGAAACCTGTTCAAGCGGCGTCCAGAGGCGATAACGGTCGTCGTTCGCCAGCGTGATGCGCATCAGCGTACCCTGACGGTCATAATAGACGGTGGAAAAAGGCTGGCCCTGAGAAAGGAGCGGATGTGGCCAGAGGCGGCATGCCACAATAATCATCGCCAGTAAAAAAACCGCCATCGCGATGTTTTGCAGCAGACGTTTGGCTGTTTTAGAAAATGCGCGAAAGGTGATCATCTTGCTACTCAGAACAGGTTAAGCCCCGCCATCAGCAGCGGGGCTTCTGCATTGTGTTATTTTTTAGCAACAGCCGCTTCATCAGCCGGCACGACCACCAGTTTTTTATCACTGACCGACAACGCCTGAACTTCACGGTTATACATCGCTTCCCCGTAAGCCGGAGGGATCACGAAACTGCCGGTGTTGGTGGCTTTAATCTGATACACAAACTCCTGCACATCGGTGCTGGCGCTGCCGTAAATCACCACGCGATCTTCACGAATATCGCTGTAATCCGGTGCCCACGTAGAACCCGATGCCGCCAGCGGTGACTGCCAGGACGCTGAAGCTTCTGCTTCACTGTTTTCATCACTGCTGTCAGATTCCGGTTCCGGTGGCGTTTGCTGGACCACTTCGAATCCGCCCGGCAACAAATCCACAATCGCCAGATTGTCCTGCCCTTCCTGCGAGTTGGCGCGGACTTTCAGATGCACATCGATCTTCTGCCCCAGCGTCACCTGCGTGACTGCGTTGCCTTTTTCATCGGTGTAATCGCGGGTGATTTCCAGACCGCGGGAAATGGCTTTCTTCGGCGCTGCCAGATCGTAACCCGCCTGCGTCACCACGTACCAGGCGGGCGCGTTATTGCCGTTTTCAATGCGAAGTGCCTGTGCGTCAGCGGTGAAATTCGCTTTAGCAAACAGCCCCTGAACCTGTGAAATCAGCTGCGGTTCCACATTTTTGGTTTTGCTTAGTTGCGTAATTTTCAGCGCATCCGGTGCCGTGGCCTGCGCCGCCACCTGTGCGGAATAACTCTCCAGCGCCAGAATGCTCATTGCCGAGGAATACGTGGTGTAGCGTTCCTCTTTCAGTGCCTTGACCATATTTTCCAGCACCTGTGGCGGAATCGCGGAGACTTTTTCCGGGAAGTGACGGGTGATCAGATACAGCCGCGTCGCGTCCTGCACCAGCGGATCAAAGTAACTTTGCGTCCACCAGGCTTTGTCATACGCCTTGCTCAGTTGCGCCCACGTTGGTTGCAACAGCGTATTCGCCTCATCATCCATTTTCAGCAGACGGTAAGAAGACGCCAGATACATCGCGCTGAGATCGGTTTTCCAGGTGTCCGGATAGCGCTGCTGCAAGGTATCCTGCACCGAGGCCAGCGAACTGGTGGTGATTTCACCCTGACGCGTCAGCAAATAAACCGCCCATGCGCGCAGACGCAGGGTATACAAATCATCATTCTGATTCGCTGCCAGTTCGCGCAGTGCCGAATTGGCTTCTTCCAGCATACCGGCTGGCAACGCAACGCCCGCCGCTTTGGCTTCCAGCAGATATTGCACTACATACGGCGTGACGAACGGATCGGTTTGCGGCGATGAACGCCACAGGCCAATCGCGCCGCTGTCGTTCTGTCGTGAACGCAGCACCCCCAGCATATCTTTCAGTTGCTTGCTGCTGTCCGCCGGGCTGAGATTGCCACGCATTTCCGGATGCACGGTTTCGAGGATCAGCGGCACCGAGCGGCTGACAATCTGCTCAGAACAGTAATACGGATAATCCGCCAGATACTGGGATAACCCGCTGGTCAGTACCAGCGGCGAGTTGGACACCGCCGCGTTACGCACCGCGTAAGCATCAAACATCTGACGCAGATTATCGACGTTCTGGCTGCTGCCGTTCATGCGTCCCATCACCGACTGCGTGCGGAACGGCATTGCCGGGCGCACCGACGTACTGATCGTGCGGCGGCTGGTTTTATCGCCATACGTCGCCTCAAACACCAGCGGCGCATCACCCGGCAAGGCTTTGGCGCGTAAGCGGAAATTAATCACGCCCTCGCGTTTTTCAGCCAGCGACAGGTTCTGATCGGCCTGGCCCACCACTTCAAGCTGCGGCGGTACAGTCAGGTGGATAGCAACAGGAATGCTTTTGCCGTTCAGCCCTTCGAGGTTGTTACTGACACCTACGCTGACATCAAACTCATCACCCGGTGCCACCATCGACGGCACGTTTGGCGTCATGATGAAGTTGTCGCGCACGGTTGCCGAGGTCTGCGCTTTACCGATTTTGTCCGGCGTCACGGAAATCGCCATCACGCGGATTTTACCGTTGAAATAATCCGGCACCGGATAATCAAACTGCTTCTCGCCGTTCACTTCGGTAATGCCCGACCAGTACGCCACCGGCTTGTCGCGCTTACGTTTAAACGGATTGACGTTCAGATCCAGACCTTCACCGGCGTCACCGCCCGGCGCGGCGGCGAGCTGCATCAGCTTGCTGAATTCCGGCAGGATAAGATCCAGAATCTGCGAGCTTTCCACGCCCAGTTCACGTTTACGGAAGAAGTACTCCAGCGGATCTTTCAGGCGATAACGCGCCACCTGCAAAATTCCCTCATCGACGGCAAACAGCGCCACCTGTTGCGGGCCGTCGGTCTTCACCGTCATGACCAGGTTTTCCCCCGGTTTAATCACCTCAGGCGCGTTGACGTCGAGAGTGTTCTGGCGGGCTTTAGTGCTGATTTTGAACGGCATCACGCCGTAGCTCAGCGGGCTCATAAAGATTTCATTGGAATTCACATCACGCACGAACTGCACGTTGATGTAGCCGTTGCCTTCCATGCCTGCAGGAACACGGATTTTCTGCACCGAACTGGTGGTGTCGGTATGGAACCACTGCCAGCTGTAGACTTTATCTTTCTCGATGGTAATCAGCCCGCTGCCGGTGTACGGCGCGTTAACGGATACCACGATTTCCTCACCCGGCTGGTACTCCGCCTGATTGAGTTTCAGCTTCAGTTCGGCATTCCTGTCCAGCGAACGGCTGAGGTTGGCGTTACCGGCCACGGTATAGCCAATGCGGTTCAGCACATTGCCTTTCGCATCTTCAATAACCAGCACGAAATCACCCGGTTTATCCGTCGCCAGCGTCAGGTCGTTGCCCTGCGCCGTCAGCGACAGCGGCTGTTCCGACAACTGCACTTCCTTCATTTTCGACTGATATTTGTAAACGCCGGAATCCTGTTTGGTGAGCACTGAAATGTATTTCTGTTCAATCAGCGCGACTTTCAGATCCGGCAACGCAATCTGCTTCAGCGACGGGTCGACCGCAATAATGTTCAGATGGCGCGCTGCATCGCGGTTGATATAGCCTAAATCGCCGTCGGCTTTTACGCCGACCAGAGAGTCATACGGCGATACCAGCACCCGAGCCGTTGCGGCCACGGAACGTCCGCCACCGGCCACGAACGCCTCGGACAGCAGTTGCAACTGATAGGTCGCGTCAGCGTAAGATTTCAGATCCAGCGGGATATTCGCCGCGCCTTTTTCATCCGTCGTGCGCTCTTCCAGTTCCGTTTCGAAACCGTCGCTGTTCTGGCGGTTCTCATAGAAAGCGTAATCCGGGAACTGATCGAAGCTCGGATACATCGGGCGCAGCGTCAGTTTCGAGGTCACGCGCCGGTCCTGCGCAGGCGTACCGAACAGGTTCTGTACGTCAATATTGGCCTGCAATTCTGAGGGTTTCACCCAGCCTTGTTTACGCTCCGGCGTCAGTTGTAATTTCACCTTCAGCTGATCCGGCTCGAACTCTTTGACGTTAACTGAGGTATGTCCCAGCAAAGTGGAAGACTCATTGTCTTTGCCGATCAGATACAGATAGACATTCCATTCACCGGTAGGTGAATTATCGTCAGTGGTATAACTCAGCTCATTGAAACCGCTGGCACCGAGCGTCAGCGGGATGGTGCTCATCAGCTTATCGCGCGGGTCGTGAATTTCCGCACGCACCGGCACACCCGTCAGCCCGTTGCTCCAGTCGGCAGCGCGGGTGATCAACCCGATATTGAAGGTATCCCCCGGACGATAAACGCCGCGATCGGAGAACAGATAACTGCTCAGCGTACGCGGGTCATTGGGGGTGATTTCGCCATCGACATCAAAACGGGAGAAGTCGAGGCCGCGATCGTTATTCCGGTCCGCTGGCAGGAAGGAGACATCGCCCTCTTTTTCCACCAGGAACATCACCGGCTGACGCTCGCTGGTATAAACGTCCAGCGCCGGGAAACGTACATGCCCGTCAGCACCGGTGGTTTGAGTCAGCAGCGTGACGCCGTTTTTAGCAATAACCGAGACTTTCGCATTTGCCACCGGTGTGCCGCTGTGAATTGACTGCACAAATACGTCGCGTGTTTTATCCTGCGAACGCTTGGCAATAATCCCCAAATCGGTGACAACAACGAATCGCGAATCGCCAACCGGCGCTTCATCTCCGCTCTGGTCTTCATCCTGATACACATTGCCGTCGTCATCCGCTTCCGGTTTCACTTCTTTCTTTTTCGGATCCCATTCCGACAGCGTCAGCAGGAATACGCCGCGATGCGAGGTCGGATCGGTGGAGAGATAACGCGAAAGATCGACGCCCTGATAATTCACTTCACCCGGCTTGTCGTTATTCACCGCCGTCTGATATTTGAAGTGCTCGGTGAAATACTCGTCATTCAGGCGGTTAAATTCCGCCGATGAATATTCACGACTTTTGAACGACACGATGTGTTGCAGCTGGCTAGGGATCACCCGTTTGATGTCCAGGCGCAGCCCCGGTACGTTACGCGCCGCGACGCTGATTTGCTTGTCACCGTTGACCGACAGCAACGAGCCTTGCGACATAAATTGCAGGGATTTCGGATAATCCGGAACCTGAACGATGCGGTAGACTTTTTCCGGCATTTTATAGCCGCCGGAAGATGTCAGAATATTGTCAATCTCCACCAGCATGGCACGGTGGGCTGGCGCATCGAAACGGAAGCTGAACTGCGGCTGATAATCACTTTCCGCGTCATTAAGCTGGATATTCAGCGGGGTGGCCTGCGCGAGCACATTATTCTCGACGCTGTCGACTGCCCAGCTTGCGTAATCATCCGGGCCTTTGGCTTCGTCCTGATCGTTTGGATTATGCTGTGGCAGTAACCACACTTTGACTGCCTGGCGGATATCTTTGTCTTTGACCGCGTCGCTGAACCCGACGATCAGCGCACGCTGGCCTTTCACGCCATCGGCATCCACCACCTGCGCGCTGGCTTCGTTCACCGTCAGGCTATAGAGCGTCGGCACGGACACCACGCCATTCTTCGCCTGCGCGGTGGCATTTGAGGGTACAGAGGCTTTCACGCCTTCGCCAATGATGACACGCACGGAACCACCGTGATCCAGCGATTTCAGCGGTTCGGAATGTACCCAGGCAT
The DNA here is from genome assembly GCF_009498575.1 of Rahnella sp. RcJ3. Lineage (NCBI taxonomy): Bacteria > Pseudomonadati > Pseudomonadota > Gammaproteobacteria > Enterobacterales > Yersiniaceae > Rahnella > Rahnella sp. RcJ3. The sequence continues at coordinate 49,870 of NZ_QSNX01000014.1, read as the reverse complement.
TGAGTTTCTTCTGGTCATAGACCACAGAATAATTGAGTTTCGTCCCGGTTTTGGCTTTCCCTTCGGTCAGGCCAAGCGAAATCTGTTTTTCGAAACTGGCGACATCCACCGGTGCGTTGAATTTAACGTTAAAAATCGCGCTGCGTTTTTGGGGATCCTGCGGGTCCTGATAATACTCGGCCTGACCCAACTGATAACTGAAAGCCGGGGCAGAAAATTCATAGCGAGTTTTCGCCAGTTTAATTTGTGGCGCAAGCAGCACATCAGGGGTGAAGTTCACATCATATTTGTTGCCCATCGGCAGCGGATTTTTAGGCGTGAACACTAAGGTGTAACCACTTACCCATTTCCATTCACCTTCCGTGGCAGGTTTCAGGGAAATCCCTTTTTCGACCACTTTGCCCACTTCCGTCACGGGCGCGGCAGAATGACGGAAACTGAAAATGACTTGCTGCGGTGCAGGCTTTTGCGCGGCGTAATTGACGGACTCGGGGCCGCTGACGCTCACGCTGGTGTTCTGATAAACCATTGGTGCAGGTTCTATCGGCTGCGGGCGATTGAGCCACCAGTGCCAGCCGTAAACGCCAGCACCTGCGGCGCACAGCAAAACCAGAATCGCCAGACTGATGGCTTTCGGGTATTTATCTACGCCATTTTCCATCCGTGTAAAGCTGCGCTTCAGCCAGCCGGAAGTGGCCGTCCACCAGGCAGGCGCCCGCCAGTCAATATTCCCGACCAGCGGTTTGAAGACACGCCCCAGCAGGCCCAGAACAAAAGCCAGCACGCGGAAAACACCTTTTATCAATGTAAAAGGCAGACGAAGTAAGAATTTTAATAAATCCATTTGTTGCTGTACCCCTAATCCCTGTGAACCATCGCCAGAAGTGATATTTTTATGCGAATCAGGACTTTTATTAAATTCAACGCATTGCGCCGCAGGATAATGATTATTCGCCTAAAAAGCCATCAGATAAAGCGTAGCAGCAACCGGGGATTTCCGGCTGATTTCTGCGCTGCCAGCGACACGATTGTGTGAAACAATAGCGCGAGGATTTTGCGCAAAGCGACAGGTGACATGAAGACGAAACTGATTACCCGTGAAGGCTACGACAAGCTCAAAACTGAACTGGATTTCCTGTGGCGCGATGAACGCCCCGAAGTGACCAAAAAGGTCACCTGGGCTGCAAGCCTGGGCGACCGCAGTGAAAATGCCGATTACCAGTACAATAAGAAACGGCTGCGTGAAATCGACCGCCGCATCCGCTATCTGACCAAATGCATGGAACAGCTGCGCATCGTCGATTATTCACCGCAACAGGACGGCAAAGTGTTCTTTGGTGCCTGGGTGGAAGTCGAAAATGACGACGGCGACATCAAGCGTTTCCGCATTGTCGGATATGACGAAATTTTTGGCCGCAAAGACTACATTTCTATCGACTCGCCGATGGCGCGCGCGCTGTTGAAAAAAGAAGTCGGCGACAGTCTGGTGGTCACCACGCCGGTTGGCGACGCGACCTGGTACGTCAATGAGATTGACTACGGGAAATGATCAGCTAACTCTCAAAACACGCAGGCGGACAGCCTGATGACTGGCATTTTATGTCTTCAAACCGTATAACTGTGCCCTGCTTTTTAAACGAAAAAAACTGATATCAGACCTATGAATGATCAACTGAGCCGCATTATCGCAAGTGAATTGCAGGTTCGCCCGGAGCAGGTTGCTTCCGTGGTGCGTCTGCTGGATGAAGGTAATACCGTGCCGTTTATTGCGCGGTATCGTAAGGAAGTCACCGGTGGGTTGGACGATACCCAACTGCGTCAGTTGGACACCCGTCTGGGTTATCTGCGGGAGCTGGAAGATCGTCGCCAGACCATCCTCAAATCTATCGAAGAACAGGGCAAACTCAGCGACGACCTGGCAAAAGCCATTAATACCACGCTGAGCAAAACCGAGCTGGAAGACCTTTACCTGCCGTTCAAACCCAAGCGCCGCACGCGCGGACAAATCGCTATCGAAGCCGGTCTGGAGCCGCTGGCCGAATTGCTGTGGAACGAGCCACAAAACGAGCCGGACGCTGCTGCCGCAAAATTCATTGATGCCGATAAAGGCGTGGCCGACACCAAAGCTGCCCTTGATGGCGCACGTTACATTCTGATGGAACGCTTTGCAGAAGATGCCGCGCTGCTGGCGAAAGTCCGCGATTACCTGTGGAAAAACGCCCATCTGACGTCCCGGATGGTGGAAGGTAAAGAGCAGGAAGGCGCGAAATTCCGCGACTATTTCGACCATCACGAACCGATTTCTCAGGTGCCTTCGCACCGCGCGCTGGCGATGTTCCGCGGCCGCAACGAAGGTATCTTACAACTGGCGCTGAATGCCGATCCGCAGCATGACGAGCCGCCAAAAGAAAGCTATGCCGAACAACTGATCGTCGACCATCTGGGCCTGCGCCTGAACAACGCGCCTGCTGACGTCTGGCGTCGTGCCGTGGTCAACTGGACATGGCGTATCAAAGTGCTGCTGCACCTCGAAACCGAGCTGATGGGCACCGTGCGCGAACGCGCCGAAGATGAAGCGATCAACGTTTTTGCCCGCAACATGCACGATTTGCTGATGGCCGCCCCCGCCGGTATGCGCGCCACTATGGGTCTCGATCCGGGTTTACGTACCGGTGTAAAAGTCGCCGTTGTGGATAACACCGGCAAACTGGTGGATATCGATACGGTTTATCCCCATACCGGTCAGGCAGCAAAAGCCGCACAACAGGTTGCCGCGCTGTGTATCAAACACAATGTCGAACTGGTGGCGATCGGTAATGGCACCGCATCCCGCGAGACCGAGCGTTTCTTCCTTGAGCTGCAAAAACAGTTCCCGGCGGTAAAAGCGCAGAAAGTGATTGTCAGTGAAGCTGGTGCATCGGTGTATTCTGCCTCCGAACTGGCGGCGCTGGAATTCCCGGATCTGGATGTTTCTATTCGCGGCGCAGTCTCTATCGCCCGTCGATTACAGGATCCGCTGGCGGAGCTGGTGAAAATCGACCCGAAATCCATCGGTGTTGGTCAGTATCAGCACGACGTCAGCCAGTCTCAGCTGGCGAAAAAACTCGATACCGTGGTCGAAGACTGCGTGAACGCCGTGGGTGTTGATCTCAATACCGCATCCGTTCCCCTGCTGACCCGCGTGGCCGGTCTGACACGCATGATGGCGCAGAATATCGTTAACTGGCGCGACGAAAACGGTCAGTTCCGTAACCGCGAACAGTTGCTGAAAGTCAGCCGTCTGGGGCCAAAAGCCTTTGAGCAATGCGCGGGCTTCCTGCGTATCAACCACGGCGACAACCCGCTTGATGCCTCGACAGTTCACCCGGAAACCTATCCGGTAGTGGAACGCATTCTGGCGGCGACACAGCTGGCGCTGAAAGAACTGATGGGCGATTCCAATGTGCTGCGTGGCCTGAAAGCCAGCGAATTCACCGATGAGCAGTTCGGTGTGCCGACGGTCACCGACATTATCAAAGAGCTGGAAAAACCGGGGCACGATCCGCGTCCAGAGTTTAAAACCGCGACCTTTGCCGAGGGCGTTGAAACCATGAACGACCTGATGCCGGGCATGATCCTCGAAGGCTCTGTCACTAACGTCACCAACTTTGGTGCGTTCGTCGATATTGGTGTCCATCAGGACGGCCTGGTTCACATCTCGTCACTGGCGAACAAATTCGTCGAAGATCCCCACACAGTGGTGAAAGCAGGCGACATCGTCAAAGTCAAAGTGATGGAAGTCGATCTGCAACGCAAACGTATCGCGCTGACCATGCGACTGGACGAGCAACCGGGCGAAGCACCCGCGCGCCGTTCTTCCACGCCAGCGTCAGATTCACGAGACAATCAGAAACGCCACGCGCCAAACAAACCGTCGGGCCGCAATGCCGCGCCAGCAGGCAATAACGCGATGGCCGATGCTCTGGCCGCCGCGCTCGGCAAAAAACGTTAATTCTTCGTTTTTCCCCGCCACACCAAAGCCGCTGATATCCAGCGGCTTTTTTTATGTATCTTTTTTCGACACTTTTTAAACTCTGTCTTAATGAATCAATCACTGAGGTAAATCAATAAATCGGCCATCCGGCAGGCATACGATAGCGACGCGGTGGAGATTCCCGTGAAGAGGCTCCCCCTCTTTTCTTTTGTCTCTATACGCGTACTAATTATGATAACTATTCTCGTTTGTACTTCTTTGCGTATTCAATACGCCGTCAGCCACAGGCTGACAATTTCGCACCATGGACAATTTCTGAGCAATATTTCGCAGTTAAGTGAGATCACCGGGCACGGAAGCGCGGCGTAACCTTTGTCACGCTGCCCCCAAAATGCCTGAATGCTTCGCGAGGAACTATGCAACTTCAATCAAAATGTGCTTATAAAATTACCGGCTTTTCACACGAAATCAGCCCGGCTTACCGGCAGAAACTGTTGTCACTCGGGATGTTACCGGGGTCATTTTTCAACATTATCCGCGTTGCGCCCATGGGTGATCCGGTACAAATCGAAACCCGCCGTACCAGCCTCGTCGTCCGCAGAAAAGACCTCGATCTCCTCCAGCTCGAGATGATGGCCTGATCCCAACATCAGGCCTTTGACAGTTCATTTTTCGCGGCGGCCCCGGGCTTGCATGTTTACCTTTTCTGACACGTAGATTTTATCGAATGAAACCATTAACGATCGGCCTGATTGGTAACCCAAACTCAGGTAAGACCACGCTTTTCAATCAGTTAACCGGTTCACGCCAGCGTGTCGGTAACTGGGCAGGCGTGACCGTCGAGCGCAAAGAAGGTCAGTTTGCCACCGCAGCGCACCAGATTACGCTGGTGGATTTACCGGGCACCTATTCCCTGACCACCATTTCCGAGCAAACTTCGCTCGATGAACAAATTGCCTGCCATTACATTCTGAGCGGCGACGCGGATCTGATGATCAACGTCGTCGATGCCTCAAACCTCGAGCGCAATTTATACCTGACACTGCAACTGCTGGAACTGGGCGTGCCATGCATCGTGGCGCTGAACATGCTGGATATCGCCAAAATACAGAACATCAATATTGATATCCCTGCGCTGTCTGCTCGTCTGGGTTGCCCGGTGGTGGCGCTGGTTTCTACCCGTGCCAGCGGCATCAAAGAACTGAAAGCCGCCATCGACGAATTGCCACAAGTGGCTGTGCTGGAACGTGTGCAATATCATCCGGTTTTACAACAGGAAGTCGATGTCTTGGCCGCCGAAATGCCGCCAGCCATGGCGCTGCAACAACGCCGCTGGCTGGCACTGCAAATTCTTGAAGGGGATATTTATAGCCAGACGCACGCAGGCAACGCACAGGCATTATTGCCGCAGGTGAGAGCCCGGCTGGCTGAGCAGAAACTGGACGATCCGGCACTGCTGATCGCCGATGCGCGTTATCAGAGCATCGCGGCGCTTTGCGCAGAGATCAGCAACTCCCACCTTACGGCGCCGAATAAACTGACGCAGGTGCTCGATCGCGTGATCCTCAACCGCTTTCTGGGCGTACCGATTTTCCTGCTGGTGATGTATCTGATGTTCGTGCTGGCCATCAACATCGGTGGTGCGCTGCAGCCGATTTTCGATATCGGCTCCGCCGCGATTTTCATTCAGGGTACGCAGTGGATTGGCTTTACCCTGCATTTCCCGCAATGGCTGACCATTTTTCTGGCACAGGGGCTGGGTGGCGGTATCAATACCGTGCTGCCTCTGGTGCCACAAATCGGCATGATGTATCTGTTCCTGTCGTTCCTTGAAGACTCCGGTTATATGGCGCGTGCTGCGTTCGTCATGGACAGGCTGATGCAGTCGCTCGGCCTGCCGGGTAAATCCTTCGTGCCACTGATTGTCGGTTTCGGCTGTAACGTGCCGTCTATTATGGGTGCCCGCACGCTGGATGCGCCGCGTGAAAGGCTGATCACCGTGATGATGGCGCCGTTCATGTCATGCGGCGCACGTCTGGCGATTTTTGCGGTGTTCTCTGCGGCCTTTTTCGGGCAGGACGGCGCATCCGTGGTGTTCTCGCTGTATCTGTTGGGCATCGTGGTCGCTATCCTGACCGGACTGCTGCTGAAATACACCATCATGCGCGGCGAAGCCTCGCCGTTTGTGATGGAACTGCCGGTGTATCACGTTCCGCACCTGAAAAGCCTGCTGCTGCAAACGTGGCAACGTCTGAAAGGTTTCGTACTGCGCGCCGGTAAGGTAATCGTGATTGCCAGTATTTTCATCGGCGCACTGAACAGTTTCTCGTTCAGCGGCAAGGCGGTGGATAACATCAATGACTCGGCGCTGGCGTCAGTCAGTAAAGTGCTGACACCGGTGCTCTCGCCGATGGGCGTACATCCTGACAACTGGCAGGCGACCGTGGGTCTGGTCACCGGTGCGATGGCAAAAGAGGTGGTGGTCGGTACGCTGAACACGCTATATACCGCCGAACACATCACCAATGAAGCCTTCGATGCAGCCAGCTTCAACCTGTTCGATGAACTGGGCGGCGCGGTGAAAGAAACCTGGCAGGGTCTGAAAGATACCTTCAGCATCAGCGTGCTGTCGAACCCGATCGAAGCCAGCAAAGGCGACGGTGAAATGGGCGTCAGCTCAATGGGCGTCATGAGCACCAAATTTGGTTCGGCGATTTCGGCTTACAGCTACCTGATCTTTGTATTGCTTTACGTGCCTTGCGTCTCGGTGATGGGGGCGATTGCCCGTGAAACCAGCCGTAGCTGGATGACGTTCTCGATCTTCTGGGGGCTGAACGTGGCGTACTCACTGGCAACCCTGTTCTATCAGGCGGCAACGTTCAGCACGCATCCGGCACACAGCGCGGGCATTATCCTGATCGTACTGATCTTCAATGCCCTCGTCTTAACCGCCCTGCGCAAAGCCCGCAGCCGGGTCAGCGTTCATCTGCAACCGCGCAATGTGGCGGCCTGTTGTAAACCCGCTACCGGCAGCGATTGCCATTAGGAGATGAGATGACCAGTCTGATTCAGGTTCGCGACAGTCTCGCACTGGCCGGGCGGGCAGATGCCCGCCAGCTCAGCCATCAGCTTAATGCACCACAACCGCTGGTGCAGGCGATGCTTGAACGGCTGGTCGCCATGCGCAAAGCAGAAGTGGTCGAAGCTGATGACAGTTGTCTGAGCGGCAGTTGTAAAAGCTGCGCCGACGGCAAGAAATGCCTCACGGTGAGCTATCAGCTCACCCGACACTGATTCAAAGCCTTTCCTGATAGCCGCGTCGCGGCTATCATCACTCCTCGTTTACGCCCGCAGGAGCCTGCATGATCGACAGTGAAATCACCTTCCGTAAACTCGAAATCTTCCTCGCTTATATGGAAAAGCAAAACATCACGCGTACTGCTGAACAACTCGGTCTGAGCAGCGTCAGCGTGCATCGCGCCCTGCATTCACTGGAAGAAGGTTTACGTTGCCCGCTGTTTATCCATCGTGGCCGCAATCTGCTGCCGCTGCCTGCGGCTGAAGCGCTGCTGGAGCACGCGACGCAGGTCATCGAGCAAATGGAACACGGTATCCTGGCGACCCGGCGCGCCGCCGGTTTTGGCGATAAGCGGCTGAAAGTCGGCACGTTATATTCGCTGACGCTGGAAACCATTCCGCGCCTGATCATGGGGCTGAAACTGCGCCGTCCGGAGCTTGAACTGGAACTGGTGATGGGGTCCAACAATGATTTACTGCACAAGCTGGAAGACGGTCAGCTGGATGCCATCCTGATTTCGACCAGTGATTCCAATGTCGATGCCCAGCGTTACGATCAGTTGCCGCTGTTTCAGGACGATATCTTCCTCGCCGCACCGGCCAGCGCAGAACTGATTTCAGAAGGCACAGCGGATTTACGCGATTACAAACAGAAGAAATTCGTGTCGCTGGCTGAAGGGTTCGCCACCTATCACGGCTTTCAGGAAGCCTTCCAGGTCGCCGGTTTCGAACCGGATATCGTGACGCGGGTGAATGATATTTTCTCGATGCTGAGTCTGGTGCAGGCGGGTGTCGGTTACACACTGATTCCCGGCAGGATGAAAGGCGTGTATGAGAATACGGTAAAATTACTGCCACTGGCCGAAGCCTACCAGATGCGCCAGACCATTTCGCTGGTCTTTCCGCACAGCCGCGAGCACGACCCGAATCTGCTCGCCCTCGCCGCTGAAAGCCGGATGTATGCGCTAGCGAGCAGAAAGCGCTGACGCATTCGTATGGGTCGCCGGTTTAGCGATCGGCTTTCCCACGATTAAGCCCTCAATGGAAATATCTTCATCCAGAGCATCCCAATGCAAACCATAAGCACTGGTTTCGCAATCCTGACGCTGTGCGGGTGTTGCGTTCAGCAGAACAGGAAATTGCGCCAGCGGCACTGTCAGGATCTGGCCATCTTCAAGAGTCACCCACATTGTACTTTCATCAAAACGAACACTTTTAGGCGAAATATTCATTCCATGCTCCTTGAAATAGTGTCTGATAAACGTTAGTTAACGTTATAATTTCCCTGATCTCTTTGGCAGAAGAACCTGTCTGGCGACATAGGGCAACAGGTGAAAGCCATAGTTTGGCTTCTTTCTGACCAGATCTTACATGAATATGATGCGGTTCAAGAGGATTTCCTTCATTGGAATAGAAGAAAAAACGGTAATTTTTAAAGCGTAGTATCACTGGCATGGCGGTGACTTCCCTGTATAAACAGTCCGATAAAAACAAAAAACCTTTCACTCAGGAAAGGCTTTTATTCCGTAGCATCACCAACCTATCACGCCTTTAATCAGCGTTCGTTTTGCCGTAACCGTGTTGCGAGACGTCGCGCAACCTGCATACCCGACTGGCATAACGACAGCGCTTCGCCCTGCTCCATCGCGCGGCGTGTCAGGCCGCTCAGCACCGCGCCCGGCGGCATTTCAATTGCCAGTCGCACATCGCGCTGATACGCGGCAACCATGGCGTCACGCCAGTTGACAGTACGGGCCATGTTCATCGCCAGGTCGTCAGCGATTTTTTCCGGTTGCCAGTACACACGCCCGGTTGTTCCGCTGAGATAACCGCTGATCGGGCGGGAAATATGAATCTGTTTAAACGCCTCAACCAGTTTCGCCGCAGGCTGATCAAGCAGCGCACAGTGTGACGGCACACTGACCGCCAGCTGATGGGTTTTCTGTGCGCCCTGCGCTTTAGCGAGTTGCATCACCTGCGCCATCGCGGCATCGCTGCCGGCAATCACCAGTTGATCTTCCGCGTTAATATTCGCCAGATATACCGGCGATTCTGCACTGTTGACCTGCGCCACCAGATCTTCAACCTGCATCTGACGCAGACCGGTGATCGCCGAGAGGCCAAAGCCCTGCGGATAAGCCTGTTGCATCAGCTCACCGCGCAGCGCGACCAGACGTACAGCATCGCAATAGTCGAGCGCACCGGCAATCACCGCCGCCGGAAACGCGCCAATCGACAGCCCGCTGCAAAAATCGGCTTCGATTCCTTCGGCCTGACATTGTTTCGCCCAGACCACACCGGCAATCAGTAAACACAGTTGTACCGCGCGGGTGGAACGCAGAGCATCGGCGCTGTCGAGCAGCAGAACGTCTTCATCCAGCGCGAGGCTGGCCTGTTCGATGAGGGAATGCGTGAGCGGGTTATCCGGCAGGCGATGCAGCATTTGCGGCACCTGCGGCCCTTGCCCGGGGAAGGTAAATAAGATTTTCATCGTGCTCCTTGCTTCTTTTTGCGGGCCTTAGCCTGCCGGCGATTGCCACGGGTCACGCACCAGCAACGGGCCGGACGCCGTTTTCAGCATGATGTCACCGCCACGCAACCATTCGCTGAGGGCAAATCCCCCCTGCGGCGTATTGATCTGAACATCGGCGCGGCAGGGAAGCCGCTGAAGCTGGTCGTAAAAATCGGAAAACTGAGAAGGTTCTGCCGATGTGTCGCAACGGACCAGTAAATCGAGATCGCTGTCGGCATGCATCACCGGGAGGTCACTGACCAGCGCGTAGGCGCAACTGCCCGTCACGCCCCACGCGAAAGGCAGTTGCAGACTGCATAACGTGATCAGCGCCTGCACCGGTTGCTGAGACACAAACGGCGAGTGCAAAAGTGCGTTGACGTCGCTGACCAGTGATTCGGGCGTGACGACCCGCACCACCGCCGCCGGGTCAATCCAGGCCGCGGCTCGCTGAATACGGGTCAGCCCGCGAATACCCACCGGAACCGCACCGTCAGCACGCTTATCGCGACGCACTACCAGCGGCAGCGCAGTGCGCCAGCCGGTGTTTACCCATTCGGGTAAGGTTGTGTCGCTTTGCAGCGCTGAACGGTCGCTTATCCAGACAAAATCATGGGCACGCGGGTCACACATATTCAATCCTTCTTAAATCAATGCAATGCAGCGGTCAGTGAGATAAACAGCGGCAAAGTCACGATACACAATACGGAACTGATCAGCAGTGATGCTTCTGCATCCGGGGACTGCACACCGAAACGGTTACCGAACACGATACCGAAGAAACCGGCAGACAGCGCAATCATCAGTATTGCGGTCACAGCAACCTGACCGCTCAGGCCAAATGCCAGAACCAGACCCCAGGCGATGAACGGCTGGATCAGGTTTTTCGCCACACAAGACAACAACACCGGACCGTTAATTTTCAGTTTACGGGCTGACAGGATCACACCGGTCAGGAACAGCGCAGATGCGGTCGCTGACAACCCCAGCGGCTTGATCGAAGCCAGGAAAATTTCCGGCATTTTAATGCCAATCGCTGACAGGATCACGCCCAGCAATGGTGCCCAGACGATCGGTTTTTTCACTGAACGCCACATCAGAACCGGCAGTAATGCCAGGGAAGATCCCTGATTTTCACCACTGAGACGCGCTTTTTCACGTTCAAGGATCAGCAGACAGAACGGCGTCATCAGCACGGAACCGCAGGCGATAGATACCGCGACGGACAGTGATGTTGACGGCGCATCACCCAGCACGCTGCCCAGAATAGGCAAACCCAGTGCCGCATAGTTCGGCAGTGCGACAGTCAGCGTCAGCACCGCCGCGTCCTGCGCAGACTTTTTGAAGACTTTGGTGCAAATAAAGTAAATCGCTGCGTAGGTTATCCACATCGCCAGAACCAGCACCAGAATCAGCGGTGACTGTTCCACAATGCCCGCCCACGGGGTTTGTACGGTGGCTGCAAACAGCGCAGCAGGTAAAGCAAAATCCATCACGAAAATATTCAGTAAAGAGACATTCTGGTTATCCACCATTTTCGCTTTCCCGGCGTAAAAACCGAGGATCATGATGACGAAAATAGGGGCAAGCGCGTGCAATATTACGTAAGTCATAGCGTTTTTCCTGAGGCAAAAAATGATTGCTCAGTCGGCGCCGGTGCGATGGTTTTTTTAGTATGACAGTCCAGTTGCAGACAACAGCAGGCCCTCGCCCGGACGGTATGTCAGGGCGGGAACCCGCAATGCGGCTGCGTCACGCTGTTTGCAGGTGCGTTACCGGTTGAGACTGAAAGTTGTTAACGAATTACCATTCCTGGCGCATCTGCTGGCGAACGCGCTGCGAACTTGCGCGGTTTTCTGCACCCAGACGGTTGCTGAGGCTAACGCCTTCTTTGCGTGCGTCCTGGATGTTTTGCCAGACAACGTTTTGCACGTTGCTGATGTCGTCGGGTGTGGCCTTATCCGGATCAGCGATGTCGAGTAATTGCGACAGCAGGCCCAGCGTGGCGTAGTTTTCGATGTCGTAAGCCATCGGCGGAATGGTGGCAGCCAGTTTTTCCAGCGCATCCACAGAACGTAAGGTGATACGTGCGGCGGATTCTTTACCCATCGCGTGGATCATCACGCCGTTGTTTTTGAAGGCGATCAGTTTGTTAGCCTGATAACCGTGCGCCAGAAACGCACCGGACATCGCTTTACCGACAATCAGCCCGACCACCGGATGCCCGGCCAGACGCGCTTTGGCGTAAGCGCCTGCGGCACCGGCCAGCGCCTGATGGATACCGAATGCTTCTTCGCGGCGACCATAAGCCTGACTTGGTACGTCGATGACCGCCACGATGGCGCGTTTGGTGCTGGCATCCGCGTCGGCGTCAATCACGTCGTTAACGACTTTTGCCAGATTCCAGCCTTCGAGCAAACCGACTTCGCCGCACGCTGCACGCGGATACTGGTTATTTTTGTCCGGCACCACGGCGATGAAACGTACCGGCTGGTCATTCATTTTGCCGTCAGCCGCTTTCACGGAAGGGCAAAGACCGGTTACCGGAGTGGCGTCTTTGGTCAGTTCAGCGAACCAGTAATCACCCCGGCTGGCTGCATTATTTGCTACGTTGCTCATGCGCGATCCTCCCGGTTAAACAAGGCTTCCGTCACTTCACGGCTGGCCTGCTGCGCGGTGTCAAAACCGGTCAGTTTTGGCAGGTAATAATCATAATTATCAGAACGATGTGTCGCAGGTACGCCCGCTTTAATAAAGGCCAGCACGCTGTCTTTCACTTCATTCAGGGAATCTTTCACCAGCGCATCAACAAACCCGCTGTGATAACGCACTTCGCCACCGGTCATGCTCCAGATAAACGGACGGTCGCGGGAATCGTATTCATCGATACCGGCTTCCTGTTCGATAACCTGCGGACCGTTCAGTCCCAGACGGGCTTCACGGGTGACAATCAGATAGCTGCACAGCGCGGCGGCAATCGACATCCCGCCAAAGCAACCAACAGTACCGGCAACGACGCCGATCACCGGCGTATAGCGGCGCAAATCAACAATGGCGGCGTGAATATCGGCGATAGCGGCAAGACCCAGATTGGCTTCCTGCAAACGCACACCGCCGGTTTCCAGCAGCAGAACGGCCTGCGTCGGGATGCCGTTACGGTTATCTTCTGCAGCCATTTCCAGCGCAGCGGCCATTTTGGCACCGGACACTTCGCCCATGCTGCCGCCCTGGAAGCTGCCTTCAATCGCCACAACGACAGCAGGCTGGCCGTTAATCTGACCTTTGGCGACGACCATGCCGTCATCGGCCTGTGGCACGATGCCCTGCGGTTCCAGCCACGGTGACATAATGCGTTCGAACGGCCCGAGCAGTTCGCGGAAAGTGCCGTCGTCCAGCAATTTGCGGGCGCGCTGACGGGCGCTCAGTTCGATAAAGCTCTGATCAGTATCAGTTGGCATTTTCTGCCTCCTCAAAGACCTGTTCGATACGCAGACGGGCAACCCCGGGTGTGGCGCCAAAATCATTGATGTCGAGACGACCGGCCGGTAATTCACGCAGCGCGCTCAGACGGTTAAAAAAGTTCTGCCATAAGGTATGGCTGCCGTCGACCGAGGTGGTGACGATAATGTTCAGTTCATTGACTGTTTTTGGTTCATACAGCGCTTCTAAATCGCCGGAACCTACCACGCCTGCTTCGGCACGGCCTGCCAGCGGTTTTGCCGCCGGGTAGTTAAATTCAAAACGTTCCATAACACCTCTTTGTACTGATGTTAGTTAATGCGTATCCGGTTCAGACCACGCTGACGCGGTCAAGAAACAGCGTCGCAGCCAGTAAATCAGCGGCACCGCCGGGCGATGTGTTGTCCGCCAGCATCCGGTGTTCGAGATGGCGCAACCGTTGTTTGCCCGCCATCGTGCTGGTGCCACCGGCTTCCAGCACGGCCTGCGCGCCCTGATGCATGGCTTCCAGCGCCGGTAAGCCACCGCGTGACAGCACGCAGGTGTCGGCCAGTGTGGACATCACCGCCAGTAAGGCATCGACCTGCGCTTCGCTTTCGCTGGCGCCGTGTGCCCGGCTGTGATGAAGCTGCGGCAGTGCACAACCGATAATGTGCGGGAAACCGCTTTGTGCCTCTTCGCGTGCACCCGGCACCTGATAACGCTGCACGGCGTGCGAACCTTTACTGAATTTTTTCGGGCTGAAAGCATCGGGCAACACCGCAATTTTCGCGGCGCGCTGCGCAATATGCAGCGGCAGTAAACTTTCCGGCTGCATGGCAACGGCGCTGACCAGCAACCCCATCGCCCAGATAGCGCCCCGGTGAGTATTCACGCCGCCGGTTTCCGCCATCATCTGCGCTTCGCCAGCACGACCTAAACGGCCCACTTCCTGACGCAGGGCGATATCCGCCGGGCGCTGCCAGCTGTGTAAAGCCAGCAAATAGAACGTGGACGTCAGGCTGCGCGCCGAACGCACCATCAGATCTAAACTTAAATCCTGATGGGCACCGGCACTCCGGCTGTCTACCAGCCCCGGTTTCGGGCTAAGCCGCGCTTCGTCGATCAGCGCCTGCGTCGCCGTTTCTGCCAGCCTTTCGGCCAGTTCTTCCGCTGTGAGCAGAGCGCCAGTCGTTAAAGTCTGCGGCATAGTGATCACCAGCTACGGAATTTGGCTGGCGGGTTATACAAGCCGCCGGACCAGTCAACCAGCTCGCTCACGCTGCCCGCCGCCAGTAATGAACGGGTGGCGTCGGTGCGGCGGATGCCCATATCTTCCGGGAAGACCACCAGTTCCTGACGACGCAGGTCGGCGACGCGTTTGGCGTCAACGCCCAGACCGATGTCAGTGATACCGGCAACTGCCGCCACCATCGCACGGCGTTCTTCGAGAGAACGGGCGCGGTAAAGATAGGCGATACCTTCTTCGGTCAGCACGTGGGTCACGTCGTCGCCGTAAATCATCACCGGCGCCAGCGGCATACCGGATTCTTTACCCACATCGACGGCTTCGAGTTTCTCAACGAATGTCGGTTTGCCCCCGGCCTGGAAGGTTTCCACCATCTGTACGACCAGTTTTTTACCGCGTGCCATCGGGTCCGGCTCTTCAATCATGTCGAGCCAGGCTGGCGTGGAGTGACGGCGACCGTGCGGATCATGCCCCATGTTAGGCGCGCCCCCGAAACCGGCCAGACGACCGCGGGTCACGGTTGACGAGTTCGCCAGCCCGTCAACCTGCAAGGTCGAACCGATGAACATATCTACCGCGTACTGGCCTGCCATCTGGCAGAACGCACGGTTGGAGCGCATAGAACCGTCGGAGCCGGTGAAGAACACGTCAGGACGGGCGCGGATATATTCTTCCATCCCCATTTCGCCGCCGAAGCAGTGAACGGTTTCCACCCAGCCGCTTTCAATCGCCGGGATCAGCGTCGGATGCGGGTTCAGTGTCCAGTGTTTACAGATTTTGCCACGCAGGCCGAGCTGTTCGCCGTAAGTGGGCAGCAGCAGTTCGATAGCGGCGGTGTTAAAACCGATACCGTGGTTGAGCGACTGCACGTTGTGTTTGGCGTAGATGCCTTTAATGGCCATCATGGCCATCAGCACGTGAACCGGTTTGATCAGGCGCGGGTCACGGGTGAACAGCGGTTCGATGAAGAATGGCTTGTCGGCGACGACCACGAAATCGATCCAGTCGCCCGGAATATCGACGCGCGGCAGATCGGTGTCTTCTTCAACAAGTTCATTCACCTGCGCAATTACGATACCGTTTTTGAAGGCTGCGGCTTCGACCAGCGCCGGGGTGTCTTCGGTGCTTGCGCCGGTATACAGATTGCCTTTGCGGTCAGCTTTGAAACAGGCGATCAGTGCGATGTTCGGCACCAGATCGACGTAAAGACGGGAATACAGTTCGATATAGGTGTGGATCGCACCGATTTCCATCTGACCGTCTTCCAGCAACTGCGCGATGCGCAGGCTTTGCGGACCGGAGAACGCAAAATCGAGCTTACGGGCGATGCCACGTTCAAAGAGATCCAGATGTTCAGCGCGGCTGACGCTCGGCATGATCATATGTAAATCATGCAGCTTTTCAGGATTCACTTTCGCCAGTGATCGGGAAAGGAAGTCAGCTTGTTTTTGGTTGTTACCCTCCATCACCACGCGGTCGCCGGAGGCAATCAGCGTTTCGAGGATGGGGATAATTTTATCTGTGGGTAAAACTTTACCCTCTGCCACGGAACGGACACTGTCGATACGCCGTTGTTTTTCATTGCGGCGGGTGTCCCACACTTTCGTGGTCTGCGGATGTTGCGGCATGCCAAACCTCCCTGGGTTGAGCTTGCTGAATCTTTCCCGGCGTGATGAAACAAGAGGCATCGGGAAGTTCAGTCAAGTGGCGGTTGCATCACATTTGACCTGTTTTGATAGCCTGCTAAGTGTAAGCAGCGAAGAATATTGCATCAATTAAGCGTCCGGACACTTCGTTACGCTGAGAGTAACGATCTGACGTATTTCTTTAAAAACAAATTGATACAGAACAAAGAAAGAGAAGGAGCGCACAGAAAACGGGAATAAAAAAGGGATGCACAAAGGCATCCCGGGGTTCAGAGCAGCATAAAAGCGATTATTTGAAGACTTCAGCCGTTGCGGTGATTTTCTTCTTCTCCTGAGCCGCAATCACCACATAGTATTTGCCGCCCTTTTCATCAGCCAGTTTGGACAATTCTTCTTTCGCATCCATTGGCGCAGTGTATTCATTGCTGGTCGTGACCACGCCCAGACTGGTGTAACCCTTATCTTTGGCTTCTTCTTTCGAGATCATCTCTGCCGCCATCGCGTTGAGTGAGAATAACCCTGTCAGAATTGCCGCAACGATAATTTTGTTTGATTTCATGACATTACCTCTAAATTGGATGAATAGTTCTCAAAGAAAGCAGTCAGGATATGAACAGCGGGTGTATCTGCGCTGGCATGACCTTCATGGTTAAACGCCAGTAAACTCCCCAGAGACGCAAACAGGCTCGCGTAACAACTTACGCCCACCTTTCACCCCGTCATCATCGGCTTAAGTATTAGTCACCCTTGAGAATTAGCCAGAAAATTGAAAAAAATATTTACATTGGCTTGCAGTCTGCAATCAGGAAACGCTCGACAAGTTCACAAAACCTATCAGGGTGGGAGATAAACGGCGCATGTGCAGCCTTTTCAACGACTTCCGAACAGGAATCGGGCAGAATCGCATCCATCAGCGGCACCATTTTTCTCGGTACCAGCCCGTCGAGCGCACCGTAAATACGCAGGACTGGCAAGGTCAGTTGCGTCACCGGCTGGCGCAAATCCACGTTGCGTAAAATCTCCAGCCCGCCATTGAGCACGGCCACCGGCGGCATCGGCAGATTCAGAACGATCGATTTAAGCAGCCGCGCATCCTGACGGGCGCTGTCGCTGCCCAGCGTCTGCAGCGCCAGAAAACGCTCAACCGTGCGCTGGAAATCTTCACTTAACTGATGCTGAAAACCCTGTAATACGTCCGGGCGGATCCCCGGCCAGTTTTCATGGGCTGCAAAACAGGGCGATGATGCCACGGTAATCAGTTTTTCCACGCGCTGCGGCGCACTCAGGGCTATCTGGCTGGCCACCAGGCCGCCCAGCGACCAGCCAAGTAATGCGCTTTTCTCCGGCATTGCGGCAAGCACGGTTTCCGCCATCTCTTCCAGCGTCATCGCCCCGAAACCCTCACTGCGGCCATAGCCCGGCAGATCAATCAGATGCAGACAAAATTGCGGCGCAAGTCGCTCTGCCGTGTAACGCCACACTTCGGCATTCAGCCCCCATCCGTGAAGCAGCACAAGATGGCGATCTCCTTCGCCGATAGTCTCCCGGTAAAGCGTATTCATAGCGTATTGTCCGTGTCTGTCTGATTGGCAAAAGGAACCCGCCGCTATGCTAACAATTGCCAGCCGCTGTTGGCTATGCCAGTGTCCGCTGCATCTCCCGGTTCAGGGCATTTGCAGTTTGTGCATGAAACATCTGCCGGTCGCACCGCCCTGCTGCCTGCGCTGCGGATTGCCCTCTTCCGGGGGCCATGCCGATTGCGGACGTTGTTTGTTAAAACCCCCACCGTGGGACGCGATGATCTTCGCCAGCCCTTATGAAATGCCGGTGAGCGGGCTGGTTCTGCGGTTCAAATTCTCCAGGCAACCGGAACTCGACACCACACTTGCCCGTTTACTTTTTCTGCGCTGGCAGGAACGCTACCGGATGAGCAATCTGCCCAGACCCGACGTGCTTCTCAGCGTGCCGCTGCATCAGAAGCGCTATTTCTCGCGCGGGTATAATCAGAGTGAATTGCTCGCGAAGCCGCTGGCACGCTGGCTGCATTGCCAATATCTGCCCGATGCCCTGAGCCGCAACCGGCGCACGCCGCCGCAGCAAAGTCTGACCGAGCACGAGAGAAAGTGGAATCTGCGCAAAGCCTTCACCTGCCATGCCAGCCTGCGCGATAAGCACGTGATGTTGCTCGATGATGTGGTCACGACCGGCAGTACTGTCAGGGAAATCAGCAAGATTCTGCGTAATCAGGGCGTTGCTTCGCTGCAAATTGCCTGTATTTGCCGGACTTTACAGGCGTAAGCACGTGCTGCTAACACACTGGCAACGTGAAGGGTGACGGGTAAAAACAAAGGGCGTATTATAACCAACTAGAGTAGTCAACTATTGAGCGAATGTTATGATCCTTATTACCGATGCTGCCCAAGAGCACTTTGCCAAATTGCTGGCAAGCCAGGAAGAAGGCACCCAAATCCGCGTATTCGTGATCAATCCCGGTACGCCAACCGCAGAATGCGGTGTCTCCTATTGCCCACCTGACGCCGTAGAAGCGACGGATACCGAACTCAAGTTCGAGAAACTGTCTGCTTTCATTGATGAATTAAGCGCGCCTTATCTGCAAGACGCCGTGATCGACTTCGTCACCGATCAGCTCGGTTCCCAGCTCACGCTGAAAGCCCCGAACGCCAAAATGCGTAAAGTCTCTGACGATGCGCCGCTGATGGAACGTGTTGAATATCAGTTGCAGTCGCAGATTAACCCGCAGTTAGCCAGCCACGGTGGTCGTGTTTCCCTGATGGAAATCACCGACGACGGCATCGCTATCCTACAATTCGGCGGCGGTTGCAACGGCTGTTCGATGATTGATGTCACCCTGAAAGACGGCATCGAGAAAGAACTGCTGCAAAACTTCCCTGAGCTGAAAGGCGTGCGCGACCTGACCGAGCACCAGCGCGGCGAACACTCCTTCTACTGATCACCTGCTGATCAGCCAGAACATAAAAAGCACCCTTCCGTTGGGTGCTTTTTTTATGCCTGCCTGCGCTGGTTTAAATCACTGAGCAGCGCATCGATATGATCATCAGCAAACATGTCCTCCAGGGTTCGCGTCAGTTTGCGCCGCCAGTTGGGGTATTCGGTATTGGTGCCCGGCACATTCACCGGCAAATCCATGTCCAGCCAGTCTTCCGGTTGCAAACCCAGCAACGCGCTGGCGCTGCCCGCCAGATAACGTTGCAAACCCAGGTTCAGCAGCGGCGTCATCGGCATGTTTTCAGCACTGCGGCTGATCGATTTCGGCACACACTGTGTCAGATGCAGCGCATTAAGAAGCCCCTGCTTGCTACGTTCACGTTCCCCGCGCAGTTTTTCCAGCACCTGCGGATCAGGATAAACGCCCAGCGACGCTCCGAGCGTTAAATCGCCCCCTTCCCAGTAGCCCCGCAACGTCGGTAAATCATGGGTGGTGACCGTTGCCATCGCTTGTGAAACATAATCTTCCGGCGGCCGGTAAAGGAAGTGTTTATCGTGCTCGAAATACAACACTTTGTAGGAATACACCCCGCTGTCACGCAGGCTGGCGAGGATTTCTTTCGGCACGGTACCGAGATCTTCACCAATCACCATGCACTGATGCCGCTGACTTTCCAAAGCCAGCACACCGAGTAAATCCTCCAGCGGATAACGGACATACGCGCCGCTGCCCGCCTCCTGTTCGGCGGGTATCCACCACAAACGCAGCAACCCCATGACGTGATCGATACGCAGCGCACCGCATTCCGCCATGTTTGCACGCAGCAAATCTATGAACGGCTGATAGGCACGGGCTTTCATTTCGTGTGGATCAATGGGCGGAAGCCCCCAGTTTTGTCCCTGCGGGCCGAGAATATCTGGCGGCGCACCGATGGTGGCATTCAGGCAATACAGCGCCGGATCGGACCAGGTTTCCGCGCCGCCTTGCGCTACGCCAACCGCCAGATCACGATACACGCCGATCGGCATCTTCAGCTCAACACTGCGCTGATAACATGCGGAAAACTGCATCTGCGCCAGCCATTGCTGCCACTGATAAAATTCAATTTCACCGGCGTAACGCTCGCTGAATTCCCGCACTTGTGCACTTTTCGCATCACGATAGACTTCCGGCCATACCGGCCAGCCCCACTGGCCTAAATCCAGATCGCGCAGATGCGTATGCAGTGCGTCGAACAACGCCTGCTGTCGCAGGCTGTCGCCACCAAGTGCGACGAAACGGCGAAAATCCTGCTTACGCGGGCTGTCTTCCGGCAACTCGCAAAACAGCGGCCAGGCCAGTTTGAGCGCCGCCGATTTCAGCGCCATCACCAGCGGATAATCGACAAACTCCGTGCTGCGTGCCTGCAGTAACGCCTCGTGCGTCTCTGTGGAATGCCACCAGTCTTGCGCCTCGCGACTGGCGGTAAACTCCTCCACGGCATTCACATCAATGTAGGTCAGATTCAGCCAGCGGCGGGACGACGGACTGTAAGGGCTGGCACTTTGCGGATTCGCCGGATAGAGCGCGTGTATCGGATTCAGCCCGACGAACGCCCCGCCGCGTTTCCCAACTTCTTCGACCATTTTTTTCAGGTCACCGAAGTCGCCTGCGCCCCAGTTATTCTCCGAGCGCAGCGTGTAAAGCTGAACCGTCGCGCCCCACAGTTTTTCCCCTGCCAGCAATGCCTCCGGCTCATAACAGCGCGGCGGCGCGACGATGATCCGGCAAGGCCAGACGTTATCATTTTGCGATAACGTCAACTGGTGATAGCCGGCAGGCAGCGCAGCCCCGAGGTTCAACACGTTGCCTGTCAGGATTTCGCCCTGCGTCTGGCTGCCATTTTCCTGCGTCAGTTGCCATTGAAATGCGCCACTGCCTTCCGGCGTGAGCCACACTTTTTTGCCTTGTGTAAACACTTTGACCGGCGGCACGGGCGTGATTTCCGGCACGTCAGCCGGATCACGCCCCATCGCCGCCAGCAAGGCGACGCGCGTGTCATCTGACACCGTTTCCACGTCATCCGTCATATTAATGAAACTGTCTACAATGCCTGCCCGGCGCGCGGCCTCAGCGAGTTGCTTGTCCTCCATGTTGGCTCCTATCGTTTGGCCTGCCAGATGCGCTGCTGATAATCGCGGATGGAACGGTCAGCGCTGAACATGCCTACACGGGCCGTGTTGAGCAAGGTACGGCGGGTCCATTCATCGGCATTACGGTAAAGCGCATCGACCTGTTTTTGCGCCTCGCAATAGGTGGCAAAATCCGCCAGCACCAGATACGGATCACCGCCATCGAGCAGACTGTTGAGCATCAGATCGAAGGCCTTTTTGTCACCACTGGCATAAAAACCGCTGGCCAGTTCGTCGAGAATGGCTTTGAGATGTTTGTCCTTTTTCACCAGCGCTTTCGGCTTGTAGCCTTTTTTCAGCTGCGCTTTGACTTCATCAACGGTCAGTCCAAAGATAAAGATGTTGTCCTCGCCGACTTGTTCGGCAATTTCGACGTTGGCACCATCCAGCGTGCCGACGGTCAGTGCACCGTTCAGCGCCAGTTTCATATTGCCGGTACCGGAAGCCTCTTTCCCGGCGGTAGAAATCTGCTCCGACACATCCGCCGCCGGGATCATCAGTTCTGCCACCGACACACAATAATCGGGAATGAACACCACTTTGAGACGATCGGCGACGATCGGATCGTTGTTGATCTTCTCCGCCACCTGATTGATCGCATAAATAATATTTTTGGCGAGGTAATAACCGGGCGCGGCTTTGGCGCCGAACAGGAAAACACGCGGCACGATGTCGAGTTTCGGGTTATCGCGGATCTGGCGGTACAGGGAAAGAATATGCAGCAGATTGAGATGCTGACGTTTGTATTCATGCAGGCGTTTAATCTGTACATCGAAAATCGCGTCAGGATTAAGCCGGATCCCCATGCGCTGCCAGACGTATTCCGCCAGCCGCACTTTGTTATCGTGTTTGATTTTGCGGTACTGTTTGCAGAATTTTTTGTCTTTAACGCCGTCTTCCAGACCTTTCAGCAGGTCCAGATTATTGACCCAACTGTCGGTTTTCAGCCGTTCATCAATCAGTGCCGACAGCGCCGGATTACATTGTTTAAGCCAGCGGCGCGGCGTGATGCCGTTAGTCACGTTATGGAATTTTTCCGGCCACAACTGGTGATACTCCGGGAACAGATCTTTGACCACCAGATCGGAATGCAGCGCCGCCACGCCGTTAACCGCAAAACCCGCGACCACGCAGAGGTTCGCCATACGCACCTGTTTGTCGTGATGCACGGCAAGTTTCGCCCAGACCGCCTCATCACCCGGCCATTCTTTGCTGACCCGTTTCTTAAAGTTGGCGTTGATCTGTTTAATGATCTGGAAATGACGCGGCAACAGGCTGCGCACCAGTCGCTCGTCCCAGGTTTCCAGCGCTTCCGGCATTAACGTGTGGTTGGTGTACGCGAAGGTGCGGCTGGTGATGTGCCACGCGTCATCCCAGCTCAACTGATGCTCGTCGAGCAGCACGCGCAGCATTTCAGGAATAGCGATGGTCGGGTGCGTATCGTTGAGCTGGATGACTTCATAATCCGGCAGTTCGCTGATTTTGCGGCCAAGGAAATGATGACGCCGCAGGATATCGGCCACCGAGCAGGCGCACTGAAAATACTGCTGCATCAGGCGCAGGCGTTTACCGGCCTGATGGTTGTCGTTCGGATACAACACTTTGGTGAGTTTGGCGGCGTCGATACCCTGTTGTTCGGCTTTCAGAAACTCGCCGTCATTAAACTTTTCGAGATCAAACGGGTGCGGATGCGTGGCTTCCCATAAGCGCAGCGGTTGCGTGATACCGTTGCGGTAACCCATTACCGGTAAATCCCAGGCTTCGCCACGCAGGGTAAATTCCGGCTCCCAGCGTGAAACGCCCTGCTCATTTTTCACGATTTTACCGCCAATACCGACGCTGACCGCCAGCGAACTGTTGTGGCGGAACCACGGATATTCGCTGCGGTGCCAGTCGTCCGGCGACTCTTTCTGTTTGCCGTCAACAAAACGCTGGCGGAATAAACCGTACTGATAATTCAGGCCGTAACCGATGCCGGGCTGCCCGACGGAAGCCATCGCATCGAGATAACAGGCCGCCAGCCGTCCCAGCCCGCCATTGCCCAGCGCCGGATCAATTTCTTCTTCCAGCAGGTCGGTCAGGTTGATATCAAACTGTTCCAGCGCAGCGGCAATTTTTTCGTACCAGCCGAGATTAATCAGGTTGTTACCGGTGAGACGCCCGACCAGAAATTCCATCGAGATATAGTTAACGTGGCGGATGACTTTTTTGCTTTTACTGCTGACCGGCTCATTTTGCGGGGGAATTTGTTCCGCGACGGCGGCGCTGACCGCATGCCACCACTGGTGCCGGGTCATATCTGAAGCTGAAGTGAGTCCGAACGCTTGCCACTGGCGGGTGAGCGCCGCCAAAAAAACATCCTGCTTGAACGTGATCTTCGACATAGGGCAGTCTCTTTTCAGTCTGAGGGGACGGAATGCTTCCGCGAGAAAAAGTGTGATCGCGATATCTATGTATAAACCCTATGCTGGAAAAATGCTCACTGCGGGGATGAGGAAAAATGCATGAAATCATGTCGAAGGGATGGCGGAGATGCCATTAAAACCGCGCCCCAACCCTCACCTTCGCAGGGGAGGGGTTTTAATGGCATCTCAATAGCTATTATTTCTGCCCGTAATACGCATCCGGCCCGTGCTTGCGGCTGAAGTGCTTGTGCAGCAAATAATCGTCCATCGGGGTTTGGTCACGCCGGATTGAACCGGTGATCCACGCCATTTTCGCGACTTCTTCCAGCACCACCGCGTTGTGTACCGCCTGTTCCGGCGTGATTCCCCAGCAGAACGGGCCATGCTGGGCGACCAGAATGCCCGGCATATGCAGCGGATCGATGCCGGTCAGCGACGCGGCGATAACTTTGCCGGTTTCCAGTTCGTACTCTCCGCTGACTTCCTTACGCGATAAAGGCCGGGTGCAGGGAATGGCACCGGCAAAATAATCCGCGTGTGTGGTGCCGAGTGGCGGGATGGCGACGCCGGCCTGCGCCCATGAGGTCGCATAGGTCGAATGGGTGTGCACGATGCCACCAAGCTGCGGGAAACGGGCGTAAAGTTCGAGATGCGTGGCGGTATCTGAAGAGGGTTTGTAATGCCCTTCCACGACGTCGCCTTGCAGGTTCAGCACGACCATATCGCTGACCTGCATTTTCTCGTATTCCACGCCGCTCGGTTTGATCACAACAATACCGCGCTCGCGATCAATACCGCTGACATTCCCCCACGTGAAGGTCACCAGACCAAAAGCGGGCAGCGCCATGTTGGCTTCAAATACGCGTTGTTTCAGTGCATCCGTCATCGGGTTTCCTCCATGTTAAGCCCGGCTTTCTGCATTTTATCGACCACCCAGGCGCGGGCGTTGCGCACTTCCTGCATCGGATCGGCGGCGGTTTCGCTCCACATTTCGATCAGGTACGGCCCGCGATAACCGCTTTTTTGCAGCGTGGCAAAGCAACGCTCGAACTCCACCACGCCGTTGCCAAAGGGGACGTTTTTGAATACGCCGGGCTGTGTGTCTTTAACATGCACAGCGACGATATGCCCTGCGCCGCTTGCCAGTTCCATCTGCACGTCGTTATCCCATGCCGATAAATTGCCGATATCCGGATAAAGCTGGAACCACGGATTGTTCAGGTAATGACTGTAACCCAGCGCTTTGCTGATCGAATTCATCAGCGGGTAATCCATGATTTCCATCGCCAGCGTGACCTGCGCACGACTGGCCATTTCGACGGACTCCTGCAAGCCATCGCGAAAACGCTCGCGGGTATTTTCATTGGCCTGCTGGTAATACACGTCATAACCGGCAAGCTGGATCACGCGAATGCCGAGATCCTGCGCCAGCACGATGGCCTTGCGCATGATTTCCAGACCCTGATTGCGGGTTTCATCATCTTCTGCACCAAGCGGGAACCGCCGGTGCGCGCTCAGGCACATGGACGGAATGCGGATGCCGGTGCGCGATATTGCATCAACTACCCGCAAACGTTGCTCGCGTGACCAGTCCAGCCGCGCCAGCCGGTTGTCGGTTTCATCCACCGACATTTCAACGAAATCGAAGCCCAGCTCTTTCGCCAGTGTCAGGCGCATCAGCCAGTCTTCGCCCGCAGGCAGGGCTTTTTCATAGATACCGAGTGGAACGGCTTTATGCATCATTCGGTGTTCCTTAGCCCCAGAGCTGGCGAATGGATTTTTTGAACTGACGTGCTGCGTCAACCGGATCTTTGGCGTCGCGGATACTACGTCCGGCGATAAAGACGTGCACCGGAATGTCTTTAAATAGCGGCAAATCTTCCAGCGCCAGTCCGCCGGTAATGGTCACTTTAAAACCCATGGCGGAAAGGCGTTTAATCGCCGAGATATCGGCATCGCTCCACGCCACCCCGGCGGCCTGCGCGTCGCGGCTGCGGTGATAAACCACCTGCCCGATGCCTGCGTCGTGCCATTCCTGCGCCTGTTCCCACGTCCAGTAACCGGTCAGCTCAATCTGCACGTCGCCGTTAAATTCTTTCGCCACTTCCAGCGCACCTTTGGTGGTGTTGATGTCGGCACAGCAAATCACCGTCACCCAGTCAGCATGGGCTTCGAAACACATGCGCGAGAGGATTTTTCCGGCATCGGCGATTTTGGCATCGGCCAGCACAATTTTTTCCGGATACAGCGCCTTAAGGTCACGCACCGCGCGCACACCTTCTGCGACACACAAAATAGTGCCGACTTCGATAATGTCGACTTCGCTGGCGATCAGACGCGTGGTTTTGTAAGCGTCGTCCATCGACTGGTTATCCAGCGCCACCTGCAACATCGGTAATGAATGAGACATAATATATTCCTTCTCTGCTAACGAATTAGTGAACCGCCGTGGCGGAGGTCAGGTCGATCAGATCCAGCACCTGTTGCGCCGTGGTGCAGGCACGCAGGCGGTCAAAATTGGCTTCATCATCAAACAGGTTCACCACCTGCATGATGCCGATTTCCTGATGCGCATTGGCATCCACCGCCGCCAGCGTGATGAGGATATCCACCGGATCGTTATCTTCATGATTGAACACCAGCGGTTTTTTCAGCGTCACCAGCGCAAAACCGGTTTTCAGCACACCTTCTTCCGGACGGCCATGCGGCATGGCAAGCCCGGGCGCGATCACGAAATACGGCCCGAAACGTTCGACGCCGTCCAGAATCGCCTGGTAATAACGCGGCTCTACCACTCCGGCTTCTACCAGCATATCGACGCCAATTTTCACTGCGCCCTGCCAGGTTTCTGCTTCTGCGTTGAGGCGAATCGAGTTGTTTTCAGCCAGCGAATCTCGCAGTTTCATACATCGCTCCTTACTTTTTCAGGTCTGCGGAAAAGTGCGCGTTAATCACTTCCATCACTTTCGGACCGAAGTCCGCCGCCGACAGCATGTTGCGCACGCCGACCACGTATTTGTTGCCGCTGACGGTGATTTCATCCGCCACGTGCGTGGAGGCGACAATAATGTCAGCCCCGCTCAGCTCGGATTTGTATTCCCCCACCGCGCAGCTATTCATGGTGTGATCCACGCCTTCCTGCGTCAGAAACTGGCCGATTTTCATCTTCATGATCATCGAACTGCCTTGCCCGCAACCGCATACCGCCAGAATTCGTACTGTCATGGGAACCTCTTTGTTTGGTGAGAAGTTATTTGTGAGAAGTCATTAGTGAACAGTCATTAGTGAGAAACGGACTGATTAAGCGCCTGTTTTTCAGCATCTTCTTCGGCCCGCAATGCGCGACCCGCGAAGAACATGTAGAGCAGCACAATCACCGCAATGACGCCCATAAAGGCCATACCGATGCTGAAGAAGCCCTGCACCATTGGCGGTGCCAGAATCGACCAGTCTGCCATGCCCATCCAGGCGCTCAGGCCGGTGAGTTTGATGGCCCAGACGCAGCCGAAGATTTCGATCATCCCCATTACCAGACAGATTTTCAGCGCCGCGCGCCAGCCGCCGAAGTGATTGGCAAACACGCCGATGGTGGCGTTAGAGAAGAACATCGGGATAAAGCCGGGGATGATCATGATGGAAGAGCCCATGCCAAACAGAATGGCGACAGCAATCAGCTGGCCGATGGTGCCCCACATAAAGCCCCAGACCACGGCGTTCGGCGCAAAGCTGTAAATAGCCGCGCAGTCGATGGCCAGCACGGCACCCGGGATCAGGCGTTGGGAGATGCCGTTAAAGGCTTCGGTCAGTTCAGCAACGAACATACGCACGCCCTGAATAATGATGAAAATCGCCACTGCAAACATCAGACCGGTTTGCAGGATGTAAATCGTCCAGTGGGTTTTTCCGGCCATTTGCTGCAGGGTGTCGAGGCCGAAGGAACACAGAATGATGCCGAAGAACACGGTCATCACGATGGCGGTAGACACGATATTGTCATGGAAAATATTCAGCCAGCCCGGCAGTTTGAGATCTTCAACACTGTCTTCTTTCTTGCCGAGATACGGCGCGATTTTATAAGCGATCCACGAGGCAAATTGCTGCTGGTGACCAATCGAGAAGCCGCTGTTTTCGGTCACGGCCTGCGTCGGTTTGTACATCATGTTCGAGGTAATTCCCCAGTACAGGGATACCAGAATTGCGGTTGACCAGATGGTGGTCCACATCGGATAGCCCATGATGAAGAAGAACACCGCAATCAGCCCCGCCTGCTGGAACATGATATGGCCGGTCAGCATGATGGTGCGAATGCCGGTAATGCGGCGAAATACCACCATCAGGATATTCAGCGCCAGGGCGATCAGCACCGCGTAACCGACCCAGCTATAGGCCTCGCCCATGCGCTCCACCGTGGCCATCATTGAGGCATAGGTATCTGATATTGCACCGTTAATGCCATACACTTCTGAAAGTTTTGCCACCACCGGTTTGAAGGTACCGGTCAGAATGCCGGACCCCGCCTGCAGTAACATAAAGCCGATAATGGTTTTGATGGTGCCCTTGATAATCACCGTCGCGCTCTTCCTGAGCAGGATGTAACCGAGCATGGTCACAATACCCAGCAGCAACGGCGCGTTAGTCATTACCTGATTAAAAAATACGGTGAAGATGGTGTAGAGGAATTCCATAAGACTCTCCGTCTGACCTTGTTTGATCTCTTCAACGCACTTGAACATAACCGCTGCGCTAAAAAGTGAGGGACAAACGCACTCTAATGCTCACATCGAATCAAATAAAGATTCGCAATGATTATTTGTGAGCAGTCTCGCAAGATATCGTCATCGGCAGAATGAGCTAACAAACTAAATCACTCTGTTTTTATGATAAATATCAGCCATATACTACAAAAAAAGGCATGTGAAAACCGCCTGAAATCCTCCCATCCTCCTTTGTCACCCCCTGCTTAATGCTAAAAATCGCTCGTTTATAATCATTGTCATTATGAATTTTCGATGATAACTTCTCACAAACAAATCATATATAATCACTAAATGATTTATTGTGACTCTATTTCAAAGCCAACTCAGATGAGGGAATACTATGAGCAAAGTAGAAACGATCAGCCGCGAATCCTGGATCCTCAGCACTTTCCCGGAATGGGGCACCTGGTTAAACGAAGAGATCGAGCAGGAAAAGGTCGCGCCGGGCACCTTTGCCATGTGGTGGCTGGGCTGTACGGGGATCTGGCTGAAGTCTGAGGGCGGCGCGAATATTTGTGTCGATTTCTGGTGTGGCGTCGGCAAGCAAAATCACAGCAGCCCGCTGATGAAAACCGGCCACCAGATGCAGCGCATGGCCGGTGTAAAGAAGCTCCAGCCGAATCTGCGCACCACACCGTTTGTGCTCGATCCCTTTGCGATCAGGGAGATCGACGCGGTGTTATCCACCCACGATCATAACGATCATATCGATGTGAACGTGGCCGCCGCTGTCATGCAAAACTGTGCTGCTGACGTGCCCTTTATCGGCCCGCAAACCTGTGTGGATTTGTGGATGAGCTGGGGCGTGCCCGCCAGTCGTTGCATCGTGATGACGCCGGGCAAAGTGGTGAGGATCAAAGACGTGGAAATTCACGCACTGGATTCTTTCGACCGCACGGTGCTGATCACCCTGCCCGCAGACCAGAAAGCCGCAGGGGTATTGCCGGATATGATGGATCAGCGCGCGGTGAATTATTTGTTCAAAACGCCGGGCGGTAACCTGTATCACAGCGGCGATTCGCACTATTCCAACTACTACGCCAAACACGGTAACGAATATCAGATAGACGTGGCGCTCGGCTCTTATGGCGAAAACCCGCGTGGTGTGACCGACAAAATGACCAGCGTCGATATGCTGCGCATGGCGGAATCCCTCAACACCAAAGTCGTTATTCCGTTCCACCATGATATCTGGTCGAATTTCCAGGCCGATCCGCAGGAAATCCGCGTGCTGTGGGAGATGAAAAAAGATCGCCTGAAATACGGCTTCAAGCCGTTTATCTGGCAGGTCGGCGGTAAATTCACGTATCCGGATGATAAGGATAACTTCGAGTATCACTATCCGCGTGGCTTTGACGACTGCTTTACGACAGAGACTGATCTGCCATTCAAGTCTTTCTTATAAAGTATGTTATGAACAGGCGGAGGCAGCAGACTCCGCTTTTTTATAAACCATGTAATTGCCATTACTGCTCGTTTATAATCACGCGGTAATCACCTATTTACCTGCGGAGCCACCATGACTGAGCCACAACGCCACAATGCTATTCTCGATCTGCTGCAACGTCAGGGGCAGATTTCCGTCGCTGATGTGATTGATCAGTTTGATATTTCACCCGCTACGGCGCGTCGTGACATCACCAAGCTCAACGAACTGGGCAAATTGCGGAAAGTGCGCAATGGCGCTGAAGCCGTGAATCAGCCACGCCAGAACTGGACACCGCTGAATATCCATCAGACGCACAATCTCAACGAGAAAATGCGCATCGCCAAAGCGGCATCCGAACTGTGCCAGCCGGGTGAAAGCGTGGTGATAAACTGCGGTTCGACGGCGTTTCTGCTCGGCCGTGAAATGTGCGGAAAAGATATTCAGGTCATTACCAATTATCTGCCGCTGGCCAATTATCTGATTGAACAGGAGCACGACAGCGTGGTGATCATGGGCGGTCAGTACAATAAAAGTCAGTCAATTACGCTGGCACCACAAGACGGCGATGCCAGCCTGTATGCCGGGCACTGGATGTTCACCAGCGGCGCGGGGCTGACCGCCGATGGCCTGTACAAAACCGATATGCTGACCGCGATGGCCGAGCAGAAGATGTTGAATTATGTTGGGAATTTGGCGGTACTGGTCGACAGCAGCAAAATCGGCCAGCGCGCGGGCATGCTGTTCAGCCGCACCGAACAAATCGATGTGCTGATCACCGGCAAAGAAGCGAATGATGAAATCATCGGGCAATTACGTCAGAAAGGCGTGCAGGTGATCCTGGTTTAGCCTTTATCCCTGTATTTCGTCTGGTCTTAGTTGTGCAATTATTGGGTAGAATGGCGGCATAACCTTTTATGAGGCAAGACCAGAATGGAACAATTTGAAGCAATCAGCGTTGAACAAGCACATTCCCGCCTGACCTCAGGCGAAGCCGTGATGGTCGATATTCGTGACCCGCAAAGCTTCGGCGCAGCACATGCACCTGGCGCTTATCACCTGAGCAACGACAGCCTGCCTGCGTTTATCCAGCATGCCGATGCCAAAACACCGGTACTGGTGATGTGTTATCACGGCATCAGCAGCCGCGGTGCCGCGCAATTTTTGATTTCTCAGGGTTTCGAATCGGTCTACAGCGTTGACGGCGGTTTCGAAGCCTGGTCGCAAACCTTCCCGCAAGATATCGAAGCCTGATCCCCCTTTATTGACGCCGGCGCACGCTATAGTCTTTATAACCAGGCTATCGGGTTTGCGCCGAAAATGTTCTTAAGCTGAAAAAGCTACCTTTCTCCAGTGTTGATATAATTTCTGCCTACTATCGACAGGATTCCAAGATGAAAAAACTGAACACTTCACGTTCTTTAGGGATGCGTACGCTCGCCGTTCATGGCGGACAGCAGCCCGATGCCCTGACCGGCGCGATTGCGACACCTATCACCGCCGCATCGGCATTTTCATATCCGGATTTTGACAGCGGCGTACGCCGTTTCAGTGGTGAAGAACCGGGTTATATTTACAGCCGTTTCGCCAATCCGACGGTGGCCGTTTTTGAACAGAAACTGGCGGCGCTCGAAGGTGCAGAAACCGCCGTTGCCTGCGCGAGTGGCATGGCAGCGATCAGCGCCACGTTGTTTGCCCTGCTGGTTCCCGGCGATGAAATCATTCATATCGGCACGCTGTATGGCGGCACTGAAGGCGTGGTGCGTAACCTGCTGCCACGTTATGGCATCAAACCGGTTCACGTTACCCATGTGAGCGAACTGGAAGCGGCATTCACAAAAAACACCAAAGTGGTGCTGGTGGAAACCCCGGCTAACCCGGGACTGGATATCGCCGATCTGGCTGAAGTCGCCCGTCTGTCGAAAGCCGCCGGTGCAGTCAGTGTGGCGGATAATACTTTTGCCACACCGTACCTGACGCGCCCGCTGGAACTGGGCATTGATATCGTTCTGCATTCCGCGACCAAATACATCAGCGGTCACGGCGATGCGACCGGTGGCGTAGTGGCCGGTTCGGCGGCATTAATCACGCCAATCCGCACCCTGAGTCTGAAGCAGTTCGGCGGCAACCTGAGCCCGTTCGAAGCCAGTTTGCTGATCCGCGGCCTGAAAACTCTGCCGCTGCGCGTCGAAGCCAGTTCGCTGAGCGCACAGGCGGTGGCGGAATTCCTCGACGGCCACAGCGCGGTAGACACCGTGTTCTATCCGGGGCTGAAGCAGCATCCGGGACATGCCACCGCCTCAAAACAAATGAAACTGTTTGGCGGGATTATGGCCATTGAGCTGAAAGGCGGCCTCAACGCCGCACGGACGTTCCTCGATAAGCTGAGCATCATCACGCAGGCGGTATCGCTCGGCGACACCGATTCGCTGGCCTGCCATCCGGCATCGACAACGCACAGCGCCGTCGCGCCGGAAGTTCGCCGCCAGAGCGGTATCACCGACGGACTGGTGCGCATCAGCATCGGTATCGAAGATACCGAAGACCTGATTGCTGATCTGCAACAGGCGCTGGAAGGGCTTTAAGCGGATCTGAAATCACGCTCAGCATCACATCTCCTGCATGCTAAAGTGTAATTATTATGGCGATATAGAGCATATATCGCCATAATACTTTCAGTTTACACTTCAAATTGGCTGCTACCATGCCCCGAAAAACATCGCCCTTGCTTCCGGCAACTGAATCGCTATTAACTGAGTTTGGCGATCGTCTTCGTCTGGCGAGGTTGCGCCGCAAACTGACGGCAGCACAGGTCGCAGAACGGGCAGGTATGGTTCCCATGACATTGCGCAATCTTGAACGCGGCAACACAGGCGTCACTCTCGGTGCCTGTCTGGCGGTAATGCAGGTTCTGGGCGTAGAACAAGATCTCAATTTGTTGCTCAAAGATGATCCGTTCGGCCGCCAGTTGCAGGACGCTACATTAATTCCCCGTAAACCCACCTCACGCAACTCCCGTTCAAAACGGACGCCTTCCTCTGTGTCCTCAGATAATACTCTTTTAAAACAAGATGAACCGGATACAGAAAGTGACTGGGCTAAGGATGATTTTTTAAGTGCGGGTTCATTAGCGTCACTGCTTCAAGGTGGTGAAAATACCGGTAAAAAAACCCATAAAAGGACGAAGAAATGACGGTAAGGATTGCCGTGTATGCCGACTGGGCGCCCCTCCCATCGCCTTTGCGCATCGGTTATCTCAATGTGCATCAGGCTGCAGGTCGCGAAATTTTTGCCTTTGAATATGATCAGGCTGCGCTGGAGCATCCTGATTTTGCCCATCTTCAGCTTGATCCACGAATAGGGTTATTCACTGGCCCCCAATATCCGGCACAAAGGCAGGATATTTTTGGTGCCTTTGCGGATACCAGTCCGGATCGCTGGGGACGGTTGTTGATGAAAAGACGGCTGGAACGTGAAAAACGGGCAGGTGTGGCCTCTGCAAGCCAGCGTCTTTATGAATCTGATTACCTGCTGGGCGTGCATGACAGTTTTCGTATCGGCGCGCTGCGGTTTCGGCTCAATGATGAAGGCAATTTTCTGGATGACCGTCATGATGTCGCTGCTCCTCCTTTCATTCAAATTCGTGAACTCGAAGCCGCCAGCCGGGCGCTGGAAAAGGACCGTGAAAATCAGGATGCCGCAGGAGATGAATGGTTACGTTTACTGATTGCACCAGGCGGATCGCTTGGCGGCGCCCGCCCAAAAGCCAGCGTCAGCGCACCAGATGGTCATCTGTGGATAGCAAAATTTCCCAGCATTAATGACGAATATGATATCGGTGCATGGGAGTTGGTCGTCAATACGCTGGCAAAAGCCTGTGGTCTGAATGTGCCTGAAAGCCTTGCCCGCCGCTACGCCAATCCTCATCATTGTTTTTTAGTGAAGCGTTTTGACCGGACGACAGAGGGTCAGCGTAAACACTTTGCCTCGGCGATGACGCTGACCGGCCATCAGGATGGCGACGACGCCTCTTCAGGTATCAGCTACCTTGAGCTGGCGGCGGTAATTATTAATCAGGGCGCGCAGCCAAATCAGGATTTACGCGAACTCTGGTCGCGTATCGTGTTCAATTTGCTGGTATCCAATACCGACGATCATCTGCGCAATCACGGTTTTCTACTGGAACCGGGAAAAGGATGGCGTCTTTCACCCGCCTATGACATGAATCCGGTGGCGCAAAGCACAGGATTAAAACTGAATATCAGCGAATCCGATAATGCGATGGATCTCGATTTAGCGCTTTCTGTCGCGCCGGTGTTTAGGATTTCAAACAGCGATGCGCTGGATATCATCCGTCGCTGCCAGCAAATCGTCAGACAGTGGCCAACGATTGCCAGCAAAATTGGCCTCTCTGTACGCGAGCAAAATGCGATGTCATCAGCATTTAGGTTAGCATGACCCTGTTAACCAGAAGCCTGCTGACAGATAATCAGGCGATACCATTATCGCCTGTCTACATAACAATGAATTACCGCAGTCAAACAATTAGGGAAACCGCTAAACGCTATGGTGCGCATTCTTAACCTGAACAACCCCCGCCTGGCTCAGGCTTTTGTCGATTACATGGCAACCCAGGGTTTTACGCTGACGATGAAACACGAAAGTCAGGAAGTGCAGCTCTGGCTGGAAGATGAATCCCGTCTGGAAGAGGCCGAGAAGCAGGTGGCGCTGTTTGTGCGCGATCCCCTGCATCCACGCTATCAGGAAGCAAGCTGGAAAACCGGCAAGGCACAGCCACATTTAAAGATGTCGCACACGCCCTTCCTGAAAACCCTGCGCAGCCGCGCCGGGCCGCTGACGATAGGCATGATTGTGCTGAGTCTGGCGGTGTTTATCCTGCAACAGATGGTCGGCGACGAACTGGTGATGAGCTGGCTCGCCTGGCCGGACAGTTCGCGCGTTTTCCAGTTATGGCGCTGGTTCACCCCGGCTCTGATGAATTTCTCCTTTATTGCCTTGCTGATTAATCTGGCATGGTGGTGGTATCTCGCCAGCCAGATTGAGATGCATCTGGGCAGCGGCAAACTGTTCACCGTGACACTCATTTCGGCCCTGATCAGCGGCTGGGGCCAGTCGATGGTCAGCGGTTCGTGGTTCGGCGGATTATCCGGTGTGGTGTACGCGCTGATGGGTTACGCCTGGCTGACCGGCCAGTTGAAACCGGAAAGTCGTCTGTATGTGCCCGGCGGATTACTGGTCATTTCGCTGATTTTTATGTTCATTGGCTATGCTACGGGCGGCGCGGCCGTGTCGAATGCCGCGCATGCGTTTGGTCTGGGTCTCGGCCTGGTCATGGCATTTGTTGACACGCGCACTCCGCGCAACAAAAAAAATAAGTAGGGGATTCGGGTGAAACAAACACAACGCCATGATGCGATTATCGATTTAGTCCGCCAGCAGGGGTATGTCAGCACCGAAGAGCTGGTGGAGCATTTTGCAGTCAGCCCGCAAACTATCCGCCGTGATCTGAATGATCTGGCGGAACAGAATAAAATTCACCGTCACCATGGTGGGGCAGCCTTGCCGTCCAGCTCGGTGAATGCGGCATACAACGACCGTAAAGTGATGTGGTCGGAAGCGAAAGCGCGTATCGCCGAACGAGTCGCCAGCCAGATCCCTGACGGTTCAACGCTGTTTATTGATATCGGCACCACGCCGGAAGCCGTGGCGCATGCGCTGCTTAACCATAAAAATCTGCGCATCGTGACCAACAACCTGAACGTCGCGACGCTGCTGACAGCCAAAGAGGATTTTCGTTTGTTCCTCGCAGGCGGTGAAGTGCGCGCCCGCGACGGCGGCATCATGGGCGAGGCAACGCTCGATTTCATCTCTCAGTTCCGCCTTGATTACGGCATTCTCGGCATCAGCGGCATCGATATGGACGGTTCGCTGCTCGAATTCGACTATCACGAAGCCCGTACCAAACGCGCGATTATCGAAAACTCCCGCTGCGTGATGCTGGTGACGGACCATTCCAAATTTGGCCGAAACGCGATGGTCAACCTCGGCAAAATGGATCTGATTCATTATCTGTTCACTGATAAACAGCCGCCGGACAGCGTGAAGCAGATAATCGACAAGTACGACGTGCATCTCGAACTGTGCTGATTTGCCTGCATTTAAGGAGCGCTGCGGCTGGCGCTCCTGCTTTTCCTCCCTCCGCCCCGCCCGGCAAAACGAACAATTTCGAAAAATTCCACGCGTAGCGGCGTTCGGTTTCGTCCCCGCCTTGCTATTTTGCTCGAAACCGACACAAAAATGTTACCTTCATCACGCATAATTGTTTTTATTTGGTTAACGCTTGGCTTGTTTGTCGATTCTCGATTACAATCGTGAGCGAAAACGAACATAAAAGAGCTATTGCGAACATCTGGAGGAAGATGACGTGGAAACCAAAGACTTGATCGTAATTGGTGGCGGTATTAATGGTACCGGCATCGCAGTCGACGCAGCTGGCCGCGGGCTGTCTGTTCTGCTGCTTGAAGCGCAAGACTTGGCCTGCGCGACCTCTTCGGCCAGTTCAAAACTGATCCACGGTGGCCTGCGCTATCTGGAACATTACGAATTCCGTCTGGTCAGCGAAGCGCTGGCTGAACGTGAAGTGCTGTTGAAAATGGCACCGCATATTGCATTCCCGATGCGTTTCCGTTTACCGCATCAGCCGCATTTGCGCCCGGCCTGGATGATCCGCGCCGGTTTGTTCCTGTACGACCATCTGGGCAAACGCACCAGCCTGCCGGCCAGTAAAGGTCTGAAATTCGGCAGCGAGTCCGTGCTGAAACCAGAACTGACCAAAGGTTTTGAATACTCGGATTGCTGGGTCGACGATGCGCGTTTAGTGGTCGTCAATGCACAGGAAGTGGAAGAACGTGGCGGCGAAGTTCGTACCCGCACCCGCGTGACCCGCGCATGGCGTGAGGACGGCATGTGGATGGTGGAAGCCGAAGATATCGACACCGGCAAAACCTTCACCTGGCACGCCAAAGGTCTGGTGAACGCTACCGGTCCGTGGGTAAAACATTTCTTCGACGACGGCCTGAAGCTGAAATCGCCATACGGCATCCGTCTGATCAAAGGCAGCCATATTGTGGTGCCCCGTGCACACAATCAGCCGCAGGCCTACATTCTGCAAAACGAAGATCACCGCATTGTTTTCGTGATCCCGTGGATGGATGAATTCTCCATCATCGGCACCACCGACGTGGAATATCACGGCGATCCGAAAGACGTGAAAATCGATGACAATGAAATCGGTTATCTGCTGAAAGTGTATAACGACCACTTTAAGAAACAACTGACCACTGAAGACATCGTCTGGACTTATTCCGGCGTGCGCCCGCTGTGCGATGACGAATCAGATTCACCACAGGCGGTGACCCGCGATTACACGCTCGACGTTCACGATCAGGATGGCAAAGCGCCGCTGCTTTCTGTATTCGGCGGCAAGCTGACCACCTACCGTAAACTGGCAGAACACGCGCTGGAAAAACTGGTGAAGTACTATCCGAAAGCCGGCCCGGCGTGGACCAAAACGGCCGTGCTGCCTGGCGGGAAACTGAACGGAGACCGTGATACCTACAGCGCCAATCTGCGTTCCCGCTTCAAATGGTTACCGGAATCACTGGCACGCCGTTATGCGCGTACGTACGGCAGCCAGACAGAGTTATTCCTGAATGACGCGACCAGTCTTGAATCGCTGGGCGAAGATTTCGGTCACGGATTCTACGAAGCTGAACTGCGTTATCTGGTGGAAAAAGAGTGGGTTTCACAGCTTGATGATGCCATCTGGCGTCGTACCAAACTCGGTATGTGGCTGGATAAAACCCAGCAACAACGCGTCGCCGAGTGGCTGGAAACGCACAAACAGCAGAAGAAACATCTGTCGCTGGCGTCTTGATTTAGTTAGCTCCTCCCCCTGCGAAGGGGGAGGCCGGGAGGGGGTTTAACAGACAAAACAAGTGCTTATGCACACTTAACATCTTGTTTTTGACCTTAATACCCCACCCCAACCCTCCCCTTCGCAGGGGAGGGAGCGACTCCTCTACAACTTCACCGGCTTAATGTTCCAGATCTCATCGGCGTATTCCTGAATGGTACGGTCCGAGGAGAAATAGCCCATGTTGGCGATGTTATGCAGCGTGCGGCGCGTCCATTCTTCCGGCAGTTTATACAGCTCATCGACTTTATCCTGCGTATCGACATAACTGCGGTAATCCGCCAGCACCTGATAGTGATCGCCGAGATTGACCAGCGTATCGAACAGGTTGGTGTAGCGCTTCGGCTCGCCTGGGCTGAAGACCCCGGTGGCGATTTGCGTCAGCACCTGATGCAGCTCGGCGTCCTGCTCGAAGTAAGTATGCGGGTTGTAGCCTTTGCGGCGTAATTCCTCGACCTGCGGCGTGGTATTGCCAAAGATAAAGATATTCTCCTCGCCCACGTGTTCGAGCATTTCGACGTTGGCACCGTCAAGCGTACCGATAGTCAGCGCGCCATTGAGAGCAAATTTCATGTTACTGGTGCCGGAGGCTTCGGTACCGGCCAGAGAGATTTGCTCGGAAAGATCTGCCGCCGGAATGATCAGTTGCGCCAGGCTGACACTGTAGTTCGGAATGAAAACGATCTTCAGCTTGTTGCCAATACGCGGATCGTTGTTGATCACCGCCGCCACATCGTTGATCAGCCGGATGATCTGCTTCGCCGCATAATACGCCGAGGCCGCTTTGCCGGCGAAAATCACTGTGCGTGGCACCCATTCGGCATCTGGCTCTTCGAGAATGCGGTTATAACGGGTGATGACGTGCAGCACATTCATTAGCTGACGTTTATATTCGTGGATACGCTTAATCTGCACGTCGAACAGGCTTTTCGGATCCACCACAATATTCAGCTTCTGGGCGATATACAGCGCCAGCCGTTTTTTGTTGTCCAGCTTGGCCTTGCGGATTGCCTGCAGGAAGCTCAGGTAATCCAGATTCTGTTTCAGTTCCGCCAGCTGGCTGAGATCAGAACGCCAGGTCTGGCCGATGGCATCGTCAATTACCGCTGACAGCGGTTTGTTGGCCAGTGCCAGCCAGCGGCGCGGCGTCACGCCGTTGGTTTTATTACAGAAACGGTCCGGATAAATACGGGCGAAATCAGCAAACAACGACTGCACCATCAGCTCGGAATGCAGCTCAGACACACCGTTAACTTTGTGGCTGGCGATCACCGCAAGCCATGCCATCCGCACTTTGCGGCCATTGCCTTCATCGATAATCGAGACACGCGACAGCAGGCCATTATCATTGGGGATCTTTTCCGCCACTTCTTTCAGGAAGTGATCGTTAATCTGGAAAATAATCTCCAGATGACGCGGCAGGATTTTGCCGATCATGTCTACCGGCCAGGTTTCCAGCGCTTCGCTCATCAGCGTGTGGTTGGTGTAAGAGAACACGCTGCACACGGTTTGCCACGCGGCTTGCCACTCGAATTTATGCTCGTCGATTAACAGGCGCATCAGCTCAGGGATCGACAATACCGGGTGCGTGTCGTTGAGGTGGATGGCGATTTTATCGGCCAGATTGTCGTAAGTATGGTGCGTGGTGTAATGCCGGTTGAGAATATCCTGCACGGTCGCCGACACCAGAAAATATTCCTGACGCAACCGCAGCTCGCGGCCAGAATAAGTTGAGTCATCGGGATACAACACGCGGGACACGTTCTCAGAATGGTTTTTATCTTCCACCGCCGCGAAGTAATCGCCCTGATTAAATTTCCCCAGATTGATTTCGTTACTGGCCTGCGCGCCCCACAAGCGCAGCGTGTTGGTCGCGTCGGTGTCGTAGCCGGGAATGACCTGATCATAGGCGCAGGCGATGACCTCCTCGGTTTCCAGCCAGCGGGTTTTGATGCCTTCATGCTGCACCCGTCCGCCGAAACGCACTTTATAACGGGTATTGTAACGCTGGAATTCCCACGGGTTACCGTATTCCAGCCAGTAATCCGGCGCTTCTTTTTGCTCACCGTTGATGATGCTTTGCGCAAACATACCGTATTCATACCGGATGCCGTAACCGCGCCCCGGCAGCGCCAGCGTCGCCAGCGAATCAAGGAAACAGGCCGCCAGTCGTCCGAGACCGCCGTTGCCTAAACCAGGGTCATTTTCTTCACCGATCAGTTCTTCGAGATCAAAGCCCATTTCATCAAGCGCGCTTTTCAGGTCGTCGTAAATACCCATCGCCAGCAACGCATTGGAAAGCGTCCGTCCAATCAGAAACTCCATCGACAGGTAATAAACCTGCCGGACGTCCTGTGAGGTTTGCGCCCGGTTAGAACGCAACCAGCGTTCCACCATGCGATCGCGCACCGCAAACAATGTGGCGTTCAGCCAGTCGTGTTGTGTCGCAATAGACGGATCCTTGCCGATGATAAACATCAGTTTATAGGCAATAGAATGCTTAAGCGCTTCGACACTGACTGTCGGTGAGTTGTAATTAAACGGTGAAGTCATAGCGTTACATTCCCGATCAAGTTAGCTACGTTCAGGGTCAGGACAGCAGGCGGTTATACAGGGTGATATATTCCTGCGCAGCCACCTTCCAGCCAAAATCAATACCCATGGCGTGTTGTTGGACGTGTCGCCAGTGTTTCGGTCGGCTCCACAAAACAAATGCCCGGCGGATCGCATTTCCCAGCGATTTCCCCGTTGCTTCTTCAAAGACAAAACCACTGGCTGTTCCGTCGGCCAGATTTTCCAGTGCACAATCGACCACCGTGTCGGCCAGCCCGCCGGTGCGGCGCACCAGCGGCAACGTACCGTATTTGAGGCCATATAATTGGGTTAATCCGCAAGGCTCAAAACGGCTCGGCACCATAATGACATCCGCCCCGCCGATAATGCGATGGGAAAACGCTTCGTGATAGCCGAGCTGCACGCCGACCTGGCCAGGGTTGTCCGCCGCGGCTGCCAGAAATGCCTGTTGCAGCACCGCGTCACCCGCGCCCAGCAGCGCCAGCTGACCGCCGCGTTCGAGTAAATCCGGCAAGGCTTCCAGCACCAGATCCAGCCCTTTCTGGCTGGTCAGGC
Organism: Rahnella sp. RcJ3; assembly: GCF_009498575.1. Lineage (NCBI taxonomy): Bacteria > Pseudomonadati > Pseudomonadota > Gammaproteobacteria > Enterobacterales > Yersiniaceae > Rahnella > Rahnella sp. RcJ3. The sequence goes on along the minus strand of NZ_QSNX01000014.1, from coordinate 8,903 downwards.
GACTGACGACAGCAAATACCAGCCGCGAATCATCCACATCCAGCCCCATCGCCCGTTGCAGATAGGCTTTATTGACCGCTTTCGAGCGTAAATCCTCCGCGTCGTAACGCGCTGACAGCAGCACGTCATCACGCGGCTGCCAGATAGCATCATCGACGCCGTTAAGGATCCCCGTCAGCCGCCCTTGCATTTCACGTTCCAGCAGCAGCGATTCCATGCCATAGCCAAATTCCGGACGGGTGATTTCTTTCGCGTACGTTGGGCTGACGGTGGTCACGTGGTCGGAATAGAACAGACCGGCTTTCAGGAAAGATATCTGGCCGTAGAATTCCAGCCCGTGCATCTGAAAGAACTCGCGCGGGATATACAGCTCATCGAGATGATGCGCGCCAAACAGCCCCTGAAACGCCAGATTATGTACGGTGAAAACCGTCCGCACCGGCGCATTACGGGCGCGGATATACGCGGAACATAGACCGGCGTGCCAGTCATGAGAGTGGACGATATCGGGTTGCCAGTGTGGATCGAAATTCAGTGCCAGTTCGCAGGCCATCCAGCTCAGCAACGCAAAGCGCAGATGGTTATCCGGATAGGCAAACGACGATTGATCGTGATACGGGCTGCCGGGACGGTCATACAATCCCGGCACATCAATCAGATAAATACCCACGCCATCAAAGTAACCCAGTGAAAGGGTGACATGCCCGGCAAAAGTTGCCAGCGTGCCAATCACCTGTGTTTCCCCCAGTCCTTTTTTGACGTCAGGGAAAGCCGGAATGAGCACGCGGACATCCGCGCCTTCCGCAATCTGAGCGGCGGGTAATGCACCGGCGACATCCGCAAGGCCGCCCGTTTTTAACAGCGGAAACAGCTCAGAACAAACATGTAAAACCTGCATTCGCGCTCCTGATTATCCCGGTCATCCCGGCGTTCACCGGGATGACGAAAAGTCGTACTTCTATCGTCTGTTTATAGTTTCGCCAGCATTGCGCGGGTCACCAGCACCACGCCACCTTCCGAACGGTAGAAACGGCGGCTGTCTTCATCGGCATTCTCACCAATCACCATGCCTTCAGGGATCTGACAAGCGCGGTCAATGACGCATTTGCGCAGACGGCATGAACGCCCCACATTCACATCCGGCAGGATGATGGCCGAATCGATATTGCAGAAAGAGTTGACGCGTACCCGCGGGAACAGCACGGAATGCACCACCACCGAACCGGAAACAATCACGCCACCGGCCACCAGCGAATTCATGGTCATGCCGTGGCTGCCTGAGCGATCCTGTACAAATTTGGCGGGCGGCAGCGGCTCCATGTGGGTACGGATCGGCCAGTCGCGGTCGTACATATCCAGCTCCGGCGTGACTGACGCCAGATCCAGATTAGCGCGCCAGTAGGCATCGAGCGTGCCGACATCACGCCAGTACGGCGGCGCTTCATCGTTTTGCGTGACGCAGGAAAGACCAAACGGATGCGCGCGGGCGACGCCCTGACGGGTCAGTTTCGGGATCAGGTCTTTGCCGAAATCGTGGCTCGACTCTTCACTCGCCATATCTTCTTCGAGCATGCGAAACAGATAGTCTGCATTAAAAATGTAGATGCCCATGCTCGCCAGCGCCATATCGGGATTGCCGGGCATCGGCGGCGGGTCTTTGGGTTTTTCGACGAAACTGGTGATGTGATAATCCTCAGTGACGCCGATAACACCGAATTCACTGGCCTCGGTGCGCGGCACTTCCAGGCAGGCGACGGTACATTCACCGCCCTTCTGCACGTGGTCGATCAGCATCCGCGAGTAGTCCATCTTGTAGATATGATCACCCGCCAGGATCACCACAAACTCGGCGTTATAGCGGCGGATGATATCCAGATTCTGATAAACCGCATCGGCGGTACCTTTGTACCAGTGCTCGGTGCTGTGGCGTTGCTGCGCCGGAAGTAAATCCACGAATTCGTTCATTTCTTCGTTAAGGAAAGACCAGCCGCGCTGGATATGCTGAACCAGCGTGTGTGACTGATATTGTGTAATCACGCCGATGCGACGAATGCCGGAGTTCAGGCAATTTGACAGGGCGAAATCAATGATGCGGAATTTTCCGCCAAAGTGAACGGCGGGTTTTGCCCGGGTTGCGGTTAAATCTTTCAGTCTTGAACCACGGCCCCCGGCAAGGATTAATGCCACGGATTTCAGCGGCAACTGCCTTGCCAGCATGACCGGGTCCCGGTTATCTAATGTCGCCATATCTGACTCCTTTGTTTTTATAATGACCGGCTCTGTGAAGTGAAATCTTGTAGGACACAGAGGGTTTTTGCTGCTGCCCGCCATTGCGAGCCTTCCATGACACGCCGGGGTTCCTCATCAAAAAGCACGCTGTTGAACGGTGCCACTGGCTGCCAGTTTCCCGGCGGCAGGTGCAAATCCACCTCGTGCAGTGAGGCATTAACGATCACCAACCAGCGCTGTGACAGGCAGATTTGCAGCCACTGCTGCGGCCCCTGCTCCCAGTCGCCGGGGCTCATCGGTTGCCCCTGTTGATTCAGCCATTGCACGTCATCGCTGCCTTCCTGCCACCAGCGGTTTTGCGTCAGTGCCGGAATTTTCCGGCGCAGCGCAATCAGCGCGCAGGTATAGGCTGTCAGGCTTTCATCGGCGTTCTCCCAGTCCAGCCAGGTCAGCGGATTGTCCTGACAGTAGGCATTGTTGTTGCCCGACTGGCTGTTGCCGAGTTCATCACCGGCCAGCAACATCGGCGTGCCCTGTGACAAACAGAGCGTCGCCAGCAAGGCACGCTGGCTGAGACGGCGCTGCTGTAATACGCCTTCAGACGCCGCAAGCCCTTCTTCACCGTGGTTTTGGCTGAAATTTTCGTTATGGCCGTCGCGATTTTCTTCACCGTTGGCCTGGTTATGTTTCTGGTTAAAACTGACGAGATCGCGCAACGTGAAGCCGTCGTGCGCCGTCAGCATGTTGATGCTGGAGTAAGGCTCACGCTGCGCGGGGTTGAACTTGTCGGCGGAGGCGGCAAAACGCCCGGCAAACTGCCCCAGAGAAAGATCGCCATGCAGCCAGAACTGGCGCATATCGTCGCGCCACACATCACTCCATTCGGCAAAGGGTGCGGGGAAATTTCCGAGCTGATAGCCCCCGGCCCCGATATCCCACGGCTCGGCAATCAGTTTGATTTTCGAGAGGATGTCATCGTGTTTAATGGCCAGGAACAACGGCGATTGTGCGGTGAATTCCGGCGTTCTGCCGAGAACTGTCGCTAAATCAAAACGGAAGCCGTCAACATGACATTCACGTACCCAGTAATGCAGGCAATCGAGGGTCCAGGCGATCATGTCCTCGTCCATCAGCCGTATCGTGTTGCCGCAGCCGGTCATGTTGTTGTCGGAACCGTCGTCGTTAAGCCAGTACCCGCTGGCGTTATCAATGCCACGAAACGAAATAAACGGCCCGTCGATATCCAGCTCAGCGCTGTGGTTGAACACCACATCGAGGATCACTTCAATACCCGCCTGATGCAGTGCTTTAACCGCCGATTTAAATTCATTCAGCGCCGATACACCGCCCAGCCCGCTGGCGTAACGCGGTTCAACCGCGCACGGTGCCAGCACGTTGTAGCCCCAGTAATTACTCAGTCCAAGGTGTTGCAGGCGTGGTTCGTCGGCATGATGCTGCACCGGCAAAAGTTCTATCGCGGTGACGCCCAGATGCTGCAAATATTCAAGCATCACCGGATGCGCCAGCCCGGCATAGGTGCCGCGAAGGGCTGCCGGAATATGGGGATGCTGGCGAGTGAGGCCGCGCACATGCGCCTCGTAAATCACCGTTTCACCCCAGGGTTTCGCGGGCGGTTGATCATCACCCCAGTCGAAATTTCCGGCGACCACCACGGATTTCGGCGCAACCACGGCGCTGTCTTTATCGTCGGGCGCATCGGTGCCGCCGGTGAACCGTGCGTTGTCGAGCAGTACGCCGTCAATCGCACGTGCGCTTGGGTCGATCAGCACTTTCTTCGGGTTAAACCGGTGACCCTTTTTCGGGTCGAACGGTCCGTAAACCCGGTAGCCGTAGCGTTGTCCGGCTTTCAGCCCCGGCACAAACCCATGCCAGAGATGGCCGGTGCGCCCGGTCAAAGGCAAATGTTGCTCGCTGCCGGTCTCATCAAAAAGACAGAGTTCCACTTTTTCCGCATGTGCAGAGTACAGGCAAAAATTGACGCCACTATCTCTGAGATGCGCACCAAAAGGTGCGGGCAGACCGGGACCGAGCTGTTTCATTACGCCTCCCTTCGCAAATAAACCGTCGCCAGCGGCGGAATAGTCACGCTGATCGAATGGTCACGCTGATGATGGCCAATATTTTCACTGTAAATATCGCAACCGTTGCCGACATTACTGCCACGGTAGAAATGCGAATCGGTATTGAGGATTTCGTGATAACGCCCAGGCTGACTGATGCCTATGCGATAATGCTCACGCGGAACCGGCGTAAAGTTACTGATGACGATCACTTCACCGCCATTTTCGTCACGGCGGGCAAAGGCGAAAATCGAGTTTTCGTGATCGTCGACCACCAGCCATTCGAAACCGCGCGGGTTGTAATCGAGCTCATACAACGGCGCATTGGCCTGATAGGTCTGGTTCAGGTCGCGTACCAGATGTTGTACGCCGCTGTGCCAGCCGCTTGGATCGTCAAGCAGATGCCAGTCGAGGCTGGCGTCAAAATTCCACTCACGCCCCTGCGCAAATTCATTGCCCATAAACAGCAGTTTCTTACCCGGATGTGCCCACATAAAGCCGTAGTAGGCGCGCAGGTTGGCGAACTTCTGCCACACATCGCCGGGCATTTTATCCAGCAAGGATTTTTTACCGTGTACCACTTCGTCGTGCGACAGCGGCAATATGAAGTTCTCGCTGTAAGCGTAAAGCACGCCGAATGTCATGAGATTGTGATGATATTTGCGGTGAACCGGATCAAGCTGCATATAGGTCAGGGAGTCGTGCATCCAGCCCATATTCCACTTGTAATGGAAACCCAGCCCGTTAGCATCCGGCGGCATGGTGACGCCAGGATAATCGGTCGATTCTTCCGCCAGCGTCACCGCACCGCCGAGTTCACGACCAATAGTCTGGTTGGTGTATTTCAGGAAGGAAATGGCTTCGAGGTTTTCGCGGCCACCGTAATAATTAGGGATCCACTCCCCGGCTTTACGGCTGTAATCGCGGTAAATCATGGAAGCCACCGCATCGACACGCAGGCCGTCAATGCCAAACCGTTCAATCCAGTAAAAACCATTGCCTGCCAGATAGTTACGCACTTCATGGCGGCCATAGTTATAAATCAGCGTGTTCCAGTCCTGATGATAACCTTCACGGGGATCGGCATATTCGTACAGCGCGGTGCCGTCAAACTGCGCTAAACCATAGGTGTCGCTCGGAAAATGTCCCGGCACCCAGTCGAGAATGACGTTCAGCCCGGCGTTATGCGCGGCATCAACAAAGGCTTTGAATTCCATCGGCGTGCCGAAACGACGGGTCGGCGCATACATGCCAAGCGGCTGATAACCCCAGCTCCCGTCGAACGGATGTTCGTTGACCGGCATCAGTTCGATGTGCGTAAAACCCATCCATTTGGCATATGAGACTAATTGCTCGGCCAGTTCACCATAGCTGAGCCAGAAATTATCATCGGTATGACGACGCCAGGAACCCAGGTGCACTTCATACACGGAAACCGGCTGATTCAGCGCATTGGCTTTCTTTCGGCTTTCTGAATGCGGCACAACATCCGGTAATTTACGCACGCACGAGGCAGTATCCGGACGCATCTGCGCCTCAAAAGCATAAGGGTCGGCGCGCAGGCTGACATGCCCGCGGCAGTCGATAATTTCGAATTTATACAGTTGACCTTCGCGGACGGCGGGAATGAAGAGTTCCCAGATACCATTTTCACGGCGCTGGCGCATCGGGTGTCGGCGGCCGTCCCAGAAGTTGAATTCACCCACGACGGAAACCCGCGTGGCGTTCGGTGCCCAGACGGCAAAACTGACACCCTCGACGTCATCCAGCGTTTGCAGATGTGCGCCGAGTTTTTCGTATGGCCGCAGGTGCGTGCCTTCTGCCAGCAACCAGATATCCAGTTCCTGCAACAATGTGCCGAACCGGTACGGATCGTCAATCACATGCAGATTCTCGCCCCAGCGGACTTCCAGCTTGTAACGAAAGGCATTTTTACGCCGCGGGATCAGGCCGACAAAGAAACCGCGATCATCGTAACGACGCAGTTCCGCCACCTGTTTACCTTTTTCTACATCAATAACCCAGACCTGATCCGCATCCGGCAACAGGGCACGCACTTCCAGCCCGGCGGCCACAGAATGCATACCCAAAAGAGAAAAAGGATCAGCGTAGTGGCCAGATATAATTTGGTTAATGACGTGCTGATCGGGAAGTACAGACATGTATTTCGTCCTATGATTAATTAAATCAATAAATCCAATAAAATCATTCAGGTATTCAATACGAAACGTGATCCCAGTGTGCTCCCCTTTTTATCGCCGCTTTGTGATCCGGCTGTGTTTCGGTTTTGCCAAAAAGTGCGCGATGACGCTTACGCTCACAATTTCCAAATAAGTGCTTATTTCAGCTTCTCAAAGAGGCATAGCTCTTCTACTAAGCATAGACAAAGGTTCGAAAAATCAGCGGGAAGAAACCGATGAATTTTTCGCAAAATGAAATACAGAGAGTTGCGCTGGAAAAAGGCGGATAAACGGTGAAGTGATTGATGACAGAATCAAAAACGGGACACCGTGCTGGTGTCCCGCAGGGAAATCTTTACAAAGAAAACAGGGCAGTTTTCAATATTGCATCGCGTTAGAGAAGAATACGCAGCATGCGGCGTAAAGGCTCTGCCGCGCCCCACAGCAGCTGATCACCCACGGTGAATGCAGACAGATATTGCGGGCCCATATTCAGTTTACGCAGACGGCCGACCGGTGTATTCATGGTGCCGGTGACAGCCGCTGGCGTCAGTTCACGCATCGACAGTTCGCGGTCATTTGGGATCACGCGAACCCAGTCATTATGCGAAGCCAGCATCTGTTCGATTTCCGGAATTGACACGTCTTGTTTCAATTTCAGCGTGAAAGCCTGGCTGTGACAACGCAGCGCGCCGATACGAACACACAGGCCATCCACCGGAATAATGCTGGAAGTGCCGAGAATTTTGTTGGTTTCCGCCTGACCTTTCCATTCTTCTTTGGTCTGGCCGTTATCGAGCTGTTTGTCGATCCACGGGATCAGACCGCCCGCCAGCGGAACACCGAAGTTATCGGTTGGCAACGTACCGCTGCGGGTCAGCGCGGTCACTTTACGTTCGATGTCCAGAATGGCGGACGCCGGGTTTTCCAGCTCTTTCGCCACGCTGCTATGCAGCATACCCATCTGGGTCAGCAGTTCACGCATATGACGCGCGCCGCCACCGGAAGCTGCCTGGTACGTGGCAACAGACGCCCACTCGATCAGGTCATTCGCAAACAGGCCGCCGAGCGACATCAGCATCAGGCTGACGGTACAGTTACCGCCCACAAAGGTTTTAATGCCTTTGTCGATGCCCTGATGGATCACTGCGCTGTTCACCGGGTCAAGGATGATTATCGCGTCATCTTCCATTCTCAGAGAGGATGCTGCGTCAATCCAGTAGCCAGACCAACCGATTTCACGCAGCTTAGGATAGATTTCATTGGTATAATCGCCGCCCTGACAGGTGATGATAATGTCCAGCGCGCTCAGAGCGTCCAGATCATAGGCATCCTGCAAGGTTCCGGACTGACCCGTGAAAGAAGGCGCGGCCTGACCGTGCTGAGAGGTGGAGAAGAATACCGGACGGATAGCGTCGAAATCGCGTTCTTCAATCATGCGTTGCATGAGTACAGAACCGACCATCCCGCGCCAGCCAACGAAACCTACATTTTTCATAATATCTGTCCTGCCCTGAGGGTGATAACTGCTTAAAACGGCTTGAACGCGCGTTTGCACTAAGTTAGTGCCTGTTTTGATGCACTGTGCCCCGTTAACGCGCTGGTCTACCACCTTACAAAATGTAGTAGAAGTGGCAAGTGAATTTAATCAATAGTGCAGCTTTTAATAGCAGCGCAACTTATAACAGGCATTTTTTCTGAGGTAGTCATGACCGAAATGATTTCAGCAACCATTTTGCTGTTTTTAATTATGGATCCGCTGGGCAACTTACCGATTTTTATGTCGGTTTTAAAACATCTCGACCCGAAACGTCGCCGGGTCGTGTTAATCCGCGAAATGCTGATCGCACTGATCCTGATGCTGATCTTCCTGTTCGCCGGGGAAAAAATCCTGTCGTTCCTGAATTTACGTACCGAAACCGTGTCGATTTCCGGCGGTATTATTCTGTTCCTGATTGCCATCAAAATGATTTTCCCGTCAGAAGAGAAAAGCAGCAGCGGCCTGCCAGCCGGTGAAGAACCCTTCCTCGTACCGATGGCCATCCCGCTGGTTGCTGGCCCGTCGATTCTCGCGACGCTGATGCTGCTTTCGCACCAGTACCCGAATCAGATGAGTCATCTCACGCTGGCGCTGTTTATCGCCTGGGGCATGTCGATGGCGATCCTTCTGCTGTCGAACTTGTTCCTGCGCCTGCTCGGCGACAAAGGCGTCAGCGCCCTCGAACGCCTGATGGGCCTGATTCTGGTGATGCTCTCAACACAAATGTTCCTTGATGGGATCAGGGCGTATCTGAAGATTTAGCAGCAGAAAAAACGAAAAAGGCGAGCCACGTGGCTTAATGCCGATCGTTTAAGGATCAGTTGACCGATCCGGTGGCTCGTGTAAAAAGGGTTCATGCTCATCATGGACCCT
>NZ_QSNX01000013.1:139825-140224 GCF_009498575.1 Rahnella sp. RcJ3 | reverse complement strand
CCCGAACCGCCGGCGCGGCCGGTGCTCAGCGGCACGATACCGGCGCGGGTGGAAAGCCCGGCCAAAGGCGACACCTACGCGTGGCTGGATAATCAGGGGCGTTACCGCGTGCGCATTGACGGCGACCGTGCGTCGGCGGATGCCGGTTATGCCTACCTGTGGGTGCGCCTCGCCAAACCCTACGGCGGCGACGGCTACGGCTGGCATATGCCGCTGACCGACGGCACCGAAGTGGCGATTGCCTTTGACGGCGGCGACCCCGACCGGCCGTATATCGCCGCCGCGCTGCACGACTCCGAACATCCCGACCACGTGACCGAAAGGAACCACACCCGTAACGTTCTGCGCACCCCGTCAAATAACAAGCTGCGGATGGAGGACCGGCGCGGTGAGGAGCAC
>NZ_QSNX01000013.1:0-139815 GCF_009498575.1 Rahnella sp. RcJ3 | reverse complement strand
CTTTGACGGCGGCGACCCCGACCGGCCGTATATCGCCGCCGCGCTGCACGACTCCGAACATCCCGACCACGTGACCGGACTTAACCACACCCGCAACGTCCTGCGTACTCCGTCAAATAACAAGCTGCGGATGGAGGACCGGCGCGGTGAGGAGCACATCAAACTCGCCACCGAATACGGCAAAACCCAGCTGAATAGCGGGCATATCGTCGATGCGCAAAACGCGCCGCGCGGCGAAGGTTTCGAGCTGCGCACCGACGAACACGGCGTCCTGCGCGGCGGTAAACCAAGATATAGCTGGAGAGAATCTCAGTGGGCAAAAACCGGCTGGACCCTTATCCGTCGGGTTGAAGGCGAATTTATCGATGTGCCGCCGGAAGGTTTTTTCCCAAAAGGATTACCGGAAGAATTATACAACTGGCCGGAGAAAGAGACTTTAACCAACTAAAAGCTTTCATCGATTTACTTTCTACGTTGAAAAGAAACCACAGGTATGGACTATTGCTCATCCTAAAAAACAATAGCCATTGTTGAAATAGGAGTTTTCAACTCCGAAGTAGAGTTTGAAAAGGTTTCAATTTTTAATCCAGAAATTTGTATTTCCCAGCCCCGCCACATTAAAAATGCCATAACGAAAAGGAATGTCTCATGGCCACATTACACACCCTGTTAGCGCTATGCCCACAGGAAAACCCAGATATATTGATGCAAAAGGCCAAAGTGCAAACGGCGCTGTGGGAAAAATGGCTAAACCCGGTTAGCAGCGATAACGCAACTGGTGAAGATCCCGGTTATGACGATGATTTTCAACGTATGCGTGAAGAAGTTAATAAGCTTTCAGGCGCGGATACTGAACTGGTATGCCAGCTGGCGGAGAAATTACTGACCACTGTATGCAAAGACGTAAGGGTGGCCACTTATTACCTCTGGGCACGATTGCATCGCGACGGCGAATCGGGTCTGGCCGAAGGGTTGGAGCTGTTGAGCGGACTGGTCTCACGCTATGGCGACCAGTTGTTGCCATCACGAAAAAATAGCAGGCGGGCTGCCATGGAGTGGCTGGCAGGAAGTAAAGTCCTCGACAGCCTTTCGCTGTATCCCGAAGTCGATAAGCCAAAGTTTGAACGCATTTTGGCTGCACTCACCCTGTTTGAAGACGTTATTACATCATGGGAAGACGCAAACCGACCACAGTTGGGCGGTCTTTATGATGCCCTTGAATCCCGACTGGCTCAGTCTGGTGGCTTCGATGCCGTTGTTCCGCAAAATAGCGGCGGTCAGGCAACGTCTGATTCGCGCTCCATCTCGCCGGACATGCCGACATTAAAGGTAATACAGTCTGGTCGTGAGTTACTCGATCAGGCTAAGGCGTTAGCTCAGTACCTGCGAGACCAGCCGCAAGGCTGGCTATCAGGACACCGCTTGATGACTACAATACGCTGGGACACCGTCGACCAACTACCTCCGCTGGACGCTAAAGGTTGTACTCGCCTGGTACCACCCCGTACTGACTACCGTGCCCAACTCAAACGCCTGTATCTGCAACAAAGCTGGAGCGAATTACTGGAAAATGCAGATAGGATGTTTACTGAAGGCGTGAACCATTTCTGGCTGGATATTCAATGGTACTTGCACCAGGCACTCAGCAAGTCGGGGGCGCCTTATGATAGTTGGGCAGAATTTATCGAGCAGGATCTGCGGTTATTGTTGCTTCGTTTACCGGGACTCGAAACGCTCGCCTACAGTGACGGTACCCCCTTTGCAGACGAAGTGACCGCTGGCTGGATCACTCGTGATATTCAGGACAATGACGGGCGATGGCAATCTGAACCCAATGCAGTCTCTGCAAGTGGCGATGAAGATGTCCTTCAGCTTGAAACCGAAGCTCTGGCGCAGGCAGACGGTGAAGGTATTGAAGCTGCACTCAATTGGTTGCAGATTCGCCCGGGGATCACTACACCTCGCCAACGTTGGCTAATACGGCTGCTCATGGCTCGTGTTGCTGAACAATATGGAAAAAATGAAATGGCACTCCACTTACTTGGAGAACTGGACAGCACAGGAAATAGCCTCACGCTGAAGCAATGGGAGCCGGCCCTGCTGTTTGAAGTAAAAGCACGACGACTCAAACTGCTGAGAATGCAATTCCAGCGCGGCGATACTGATAAAGCAAAACTCATCCTCGAAATGGACACGCTACTCGCCGGATTGGTTTCAATTGATCCTGCGCGCGCGGCAGTGCTTTGTGCTTAAGAAAGGACTTTAACCGCGAATGAACTCAAAATCCCCCTCTCTTTATGAAATCCTCACTGGCAACTTTGCCGGCGGCCTCGACCTGCACAACGTCAGCGAAGAGAATCAGGTGATCCTCTCTGTGCTTGATAACATGCAGCGCATTCTTAACTGTCGCGCGGGCACGCTTACGCACCTGCCCGATTATGGCTTGCCGGACATGAGCAAAATCCTGCAAGGGATGCCCGGCACGGCGCACTCGCTGCTGACCACGCTTTCCGGCACGTTACTCAAATACGAACCCCGCCTGAGAAAAATCAATGTGATATTGCTGCCGCAGTCCAGGCCGGGGCATCTTGAGTACGCCCTCGACGCCGAACTGAAAGACCTCGGACTTGTGCGCTTCGGAACAGAGTTTATGCCGGAAGGCCGCGTGCTGATGCGTCATATGAAACAACAGAATTACGTGTGACAAATTTAAAATATTTTAATTCCTGTTTTTTAAAATTTAATGTCAACAGGGAGGAGTAACCCACAATCATGAAATAGCCTCTAAATAAAACAGATCATATGCATGGAAAAGCTAACCAGGCGCAATGTCTGGTCATTTAAATTAATAAAGGGTTTTTATATATGTTTAAAGGTATTTTTTTACTGACCACCGCCTCATTATTTTCTTTAAGCGCGCAAGCGGGGCTATTTGGAGGCGAAGACTTCAAATGTGGCAGAGATGATGCTGTCAAAGCTGTTCAGGATTACATCAAAAGTGAAGCAGGAGCGAAACTGCAGAACGATTATATTATCAACTCCGGAGCATTCTATAAAAAAGACATCCAGGAATTTCAGAGTAAAATAGATTCAATACCCATGACGATTTCTAATGTCTCAACAACATCAACAACCGACGGAACGCTGAACTGTAGTGCAACAATAGCGGCACAACTTCCACCAGAAACCCTTGAAGTGTTAAAAAACAACCCGGAGTATCTGTCCAGTATCATTTCAGATAATGGGAAAATGAATAACGGTAAAGTTGTATGGAGTAATTATCCCTACAGCCTCAGTCTGGCTGATAACAAAAAGGATATATCTGTAAGCAGAGTTAATTACATTCAGAACTCTATATATAAAATGTCCACACTCGCAGTGAATAAAGATCATATCATCACTTCTAATTTCACTGTAAAATTATCCAACTCAAAAAATAACTATGCAAGAAGCGACCGAAACCTGAATGATATCTGGAAAAGCCTCCCGGACTCGATTAAAACTTCCATGAAGAAATCACAACAAGCGTGGGTGAATGAAAAAGCGCTTAAATGCGGAAAATTATCGGATGCGGATATGGAAATTACGCCAATTCAAAACAGGATTAATATTTATGATTGTCAGACAAAAATGACAAATGAACGCATCGCATTTTTAGGTGGCGATAATTATTAATTTACAATGCTAGTCAATGTGCACCCAAAAAATCGGGTGCACAAACTTTACCGCCAAATAAAGCTTTCTCAGGTAAGACAAGATGATAACCCAAGACAAAAACCGCCAGTTGCGCACCGGGGATGACCCGCGTGCGCTGGCTGATTACGCGGTTTTACGCGAAGAACTGAGCAAATTAACCCATCCGGCGCGTCCCGATGTGGACTGGAAAAAGGTGGAACACCTGTGTCTGAACCTGTTCCAGCAAAACGGTATCGAGCTGCAAACGGCCTCCTGGTACACACAGGCCAGAGCGCGGCTAGCGGGCATGCCGGGATTAAATGAAGGGCTGGCGATCCTCGAGGCATTAATTTCACGTCAGTGGCCGGGACTGTGGCCGCAGCCGGTGCACGCGCGGATGGAAATTCTTTCGGGTCTGAGTCAGCGTCTTCAGCAAATATTGCGCGGTATGTCACTGGAATATCATGATTTATCGCAGATTTATCAGGCAGAAAAACTGATCGCTTCGCTTTGCAATGTGTTGCAACGCCTTGAACTGAAACACGTCAGCCAGCTGGAAGCACTGACTAGTTTCATGCATGGTACTGCCGTCAGGCTGGAGAATATGCACGCGACCAGCGATGCAGCAATCGTTTTACCGGCGGCAGCGGCAGAAAAAGCGGAAAAAGAGTGGACCGCGCAACCCGGTGAACAATGGGTGTATGTTGCGCAGAGCGGACCTGCCGAACCGCAGGTGATTGCACCGCCTTCGCCAGTGAAACGTCCGGTGCAGTGGAAAGGGTTTATCGCAGGTATCGTGGTGACGGCATTGGCCGGTACCGGTTTTAAAGCCGGGATAGATGCTTTTTATCATCCGCAAACGGCAGAGCAACTGATGGCGACGCTGCCGGTATTACCAAAATCGCTGAACGCACAGGCGCTGGAAACACTTAAGAACCAACAGGCTGAGATGCTCCACCGCGAGGCACCGGCATTTCTGGCCGCCACCCAACAGCAAACACGCCAGCTGGCAGCATTGCCACCGCGCTGGGCACAGGACACCGGAGCACAACTGGTAAAACAGGCGCAAATCCTCTGGCCGGATAACCCCGCATCTCAACAACTGGCAAAAAACTGGACACAACAGCTTAACGCCAGTGCGATACCGCTGGAAAACCTCGATGGCTGGCAACAGGCGAATACGCAGTTACAGCAACTGGCGGACAAACTCAACGGGCTGGATGAACAACGCGGTAAATATATGACCGTGTCGCAGCTAAAATCCTCCGTGTTTGCCATCCAGCAGGTGCTGAACAGTTCGCCGCCAGTCGAAGAATCGCTGCGCAAGCTGGCGCAGGATAAACAACAGCAAAAAGGCATATCCCCGCAGCGGATTATGCAACTGGATAACCAGTTCACGCAGTTGCTGAACAGGTATGTGTTGCTCATCCAGAACTTACCGGCGACAACCGAAAAAAATGGTCAGGCAGATCACTAACTGATGTTTGTGGCGGCGGACGTCAGCCATCTTAAATTACAGAGGAAGTATGTCAGCAAAAGAACGGTTTCTAAAAAAATTACAAGACAGCCAGCCTCGCACTGGCTCTTTTGAAAATAAAGGTCAGGCGGATATCGCCGAGTTCCGGCAGCGGATCAGCCTGCTGCAGGAAAACATGGAAGAATGGCTGGAAGGCACCGGTATACGGATCGAAGGCACCACTATCTCACTGGTTGAATGTCTGATGGGCGGGAAATCATTCAGCGTTCCGGGTATACGGCTGTTTTATGAAGACAGGCAGGTGAAATTCACGCCGGTCTATTTATATGGCCAGGGCGTCACAGGCTGTGTGGAAGCCAGTCTTTGCATTCAGGGTCGCGTGACTGTCCTGTGCCGGTTGTTTATGCGTGCTGGCGAAAACAGGGACTGGACATGGCGCCCTGCAAATCCCTTCACCGGGCCAGAGCGGGCGTTTAGTGAAGATGCCTTTTTTGAGCTGATAGGAGGCTTATTACCCTGACGCCTTCGGGCGTCTTTTTTCCTCAGTCACCCGGGCAGACTTCCGTTAAAATGTAAAAAAATGCTACAAAAATTACCTTCCGGCTCCATTTTTCACCAAAACCGATGACATAAATTTACATTGCATTAAAAATAAGAATGCGCTGTCACTCCTGCAAATTTAACTTTCTTGTTACCAATTTTGCACACAACAAGCCATTACCGAATGCAGGGAAATTACATTTGAAAAACATCACAACTTTTTGATCCAGATCAATGCAACAACATGACCTCTCACTTTTTGTGGTTAATTCCCTTCCCCCGCTTTTCTCCGAATTTAGTTTTCCCGCCCCTGCTTTTTACCCGTACTGAAAGTGTTTCAGCGACTAATTTCCCCACGGAACGGTCCCTGTTAATCCCTTCGCGCGATGTGCTTAAATCGGTTTCTCGCAAAACCCCGGCAGTCCCACCCTTTCATTCATGACTTCACCTGCGAATGTCATACATCGCCGGTTCCCGTACCGGTATTGCTGTTTGGAAGGGTAACCTGACACACAAAAGAGGTTGTTATGTTTGGTCTTGATGCGCTAGAACTGGCCCGGATCCAGTTTGCCTTCACCGTCTCTTTTCACATCATTTTTCCCGCTATTACTATCGGGCTTGCCAGTTTTCTGGCTGTTCTGGAAGGCATGTGGCTGAAAACAAAGAAAGAGGCATATCGCGACCTGTATCATTTCTGGTCGAAAATCTTTGCCGTTAACTTCGGTATGGGCGTGGTCTCCGGTCTGGTGATGGCTTACCAGTTCGGCACCAACTGGAGTATGTTCTCGTCATTCGCGGGCAGCATTACCGGTCCGCTGCTGACGTACGAAGTGCTAACTGCATTTTTCCTTGAAGCTGGCTTCCTCGGCGTGATGCTGTTCGGCTGGAACCGCGTCGGACCGGGCCTGCACTTCTTCTCTACCTGCATGGTGGCGCTCGGCACACTGATGTCGACGTTCTGGATCCTCGCTTCCAACAGCTGGATGCAAACCCCGCAGGGCTACGAGATTGTTAACAACCTGGTGGTGCCGGTCAGCTGGATGAAGGTTATCTTCAACCCGTCCTTCCCGTTCCGCTTAATGCACATGACCACCGCCGCGTTTCTGGCGTCTGCCTTCTTCGTGGGCTCTGCTGCGGCATGGCATTTGCTGCGCGGTCGCGATACGCCAGCCATTCGCACCATGTTGTCGATGGCAATGTGGATGGCGCTGATCGTCTCGCCAATTCAGGCATTCCTGGGCGATGCGCACGGCCTGAATACCCTGAAATATCAGCCCGCTAAAATCGCGGCCATCGAAGGCCACTGGGAAAATAAAGACAACAAACCTTCCCCGCTGGTGCTGATCGGCTATCCCGATATGAACCGTGAAGAAACCCGTTACGCGATTGAAATCCCGTATCTGGGCAGCCTGATCCTGACGCACAGCCTGACCCATCAGATCCCGGCGCTGAAATCCTTCCCGAAAGAAGACCGCCCGAACTCTTCCGTCATCTTCTATACCTTCCGCATCATGGCCGGTCTCGGCATGCTGATGATTTTGCTGGGGGTACTGAGCCTGATCCTGCGCCGTGGCGGCAAAATGTATACCTCTAAAGCATTCCTGCGCTTTGCTTTCCTGATGGGGCCTTCCGGTCTGCTGGCGTTGCTGGCGGGTTGGATCACCACGGAAATGGGGCGTCAGCCGTGGGTGGTTTATGGACTGCTGCGCACCAAAGACGCGGTATCCAACCACAATGTGCTGCAAATGAGCGTCAGCCTGATCCTGTTCATCGTCATTTACTGTTCGGTGTTTGGTGTCGGTTACGGCTACATGATGCGTCTGATCCGCAAGGGTCCGCAGGCGCACGAAGGTGAAAGTGTTGATCACGGTGGTCCGGGCCAGCACCGCACGCCTGCGCGTCCGCTGTCTGCGATTTCAGAATCACTGACTGACGAAAATAAGGGAGCTTGATAATGGGTATCGACTTACCGCTGATCTGGTTTTTGATCATCATCTTCGGCGTGATGATGTATGTGGTGATGGACGGATTCGACCTGGGTATCGGCCTGCTATTCCCGCTGGTGAAAAAAGAACACGACCGTGATGTGATGATGAACACCGTTGCGCCGGTCTGGGACGGCAACGAAACCTGGCTGGTGCTCGGCGGTGCGGCACTGTATGGCGCATTCCCGCTGGCGTACTCGGTGATTCTGGATGCACTGACTATCCCGCTGACCCTGATGCTGTTCGGTCTGATTTTCCGTGGCGTAGCCTTTGAATTTCGTTTCAAAGCCAGTCCGGCCAAACGTCACGTGTGGGACAAATCTTTCATCTGGGGTTCGGTGATCGCCACCTTCTGTCAGGGCGTGGTGCTGGGCGCGGTGATCAACGGAATTCCGGTGGTGAACCGGACTTATGCCGGTGGCGCACTGGACTGGCTGACGCCGTTCACGCTGTTCTGTGGTTTTGCGCTGGTGGTGGCTTATGCCCTGCTCGGCTGCACCTGGCTGATTATGAAAACCGAAGGCGAATTGCAGGAAGCGATGCACAAAATCGCTAAACCCCTGTTGCTGGTATTCCTGCTGGTGACGCTTGCAGTCAGCCTGTGGACGCCACTGACCCACAGCGATATCGCCACCCGCTGGTTCTCGCGCCCTAATCTTTACTGGTTCCTGCCGGTACCGGTGCTGGTGGTGCTGGTCTCCGCATGGATGTATCGCGCCATCAGCAAAAATGCGCATCACGCGCCGTTCCTGCTGACGCTGGCGCTGGTGTTCCTCGGCTATACCGGTCTGGGGATCAGCATCTGGCCGAACATCATTCCGCCGTCCATTTCTATCTGGGAAGCGGCTTCACCGCCGCAAAGCCAGGGCTTTATTCTGGTCGGCGCCCTGTTCATCATCCCGATCATTCTGGTGTACACCTTCTGGAGCTACTACGTGTTCCGCGGGAAAGTCACACCGGATCAGGGTTATCACTGAGGAATCGCGTTATGAATCTCATCAGAAAAATGGATGACAGCAACATCACTAAAACCCCGTTCTTAAAGCGTGTCGGCTGGATGGCCGTCATCTGGGGCGGCAGCGTGCTGGCGTTATTTGTTGTGGCATCGGTGTTTCATCTGCTGATGTTTGCGGCAGGAATGAGAAGTCATTAAATGAAAACGATTGGGAGGAATTTTGCTGGTGCACGCAATGTCGAAGCAAGCTTCAACTCCCTAAAATTGCTGTAATACCCCACCCCAACCCTCCCCTTCGCAGGGGAGGGAGCCGGGCGCTGTCTTCCTCAGCATCGGGAGATTAAGGGTCGGTTTGCCTTGCTCCTCCCCCTGCGAAGGGGGAGGCTGGGAGGGGGTTTAGCAGACAACTCTGCTATACCCTCTCCCTTTTTTATTTCTCCAGCACTCGCCCGATAAAATCGAGAATATCGTCCATCGCTTCCTGACGTGCGGCGGCGGAAGGCATGACGATCAGTTGATCGGAATAGCCATTCATGATGGCAGACAACTGGCGGGTAACGCGTCCGGCATCGGTCGGGCGGAACACGCCGCTGTCGATCCCGGCGCGGATAATGTCGGCCAGCAGCGCCAGCCACTTATGCACCATCAGCCGCGCCAGTTCGGCGTAAGCCTCATTATGCGCCGCCAGTTGCCACAGCGAACCATACAACTGCCAGATATCGCCCTGCGTATCGGGCAGATAATTGCACACCAGCGTGTGTAATTTTGCTTTGGGCTCAAGCGGTGAAATTTCAGCGGAAAACTCTTTCAGCTCCGCCATCATCACCACCGACAGCGCTTCAACGCACAGCGTCTGCCAGTCAGGAAAATAATGATAAATGTGGCTGCGGGAAATCCCGACGTACTCCGTCAGCTCGCGCGTCGTGACTTTTTCAAT
This sequence comes from Rahnella sp. RcJ3, assembly GCF_009498575.1. Lineage (NCBI taxonomy): Bacteria > Pseudomonadati > Pseudomonadota > Gammaproteobacteria > Enterobacterales > Yersiniaceae > Rahnella > Rahnella sp. RcJ3. The sequence goes on along the minus strand of NZ_QSNX01000013.1, from coordinate 130,246 downwards.
CCCCTTTTCGATAAAGAGACTGATGGCTCCGTCAAGAATTTTAGCCCTTAACGCTTCCCGGTTTTCTTTCATAATTTATCCTGTACTGGCATTGAGCAGTTGCTCAGACCGGCATTTTATCAGGAAGCCTGGCGTGTGCCCACGGACTTACGCAGCACGATTTTCAGCACCACGACGCTGGTAATCACCAGCACAGCCGCAGAAATCAGCACCGCCAGAAACGCCTGATCAAACGCTGTTCGCGCCAGACTGGTCAGTAACGAAGCATGCTCAGGACTGAGATGCCCGGCGAGCGCCAAGGCTTCATCAAGACTGTCATACGCCGTTTCACCACTGACCAGTCCTTGCGGAAGTGTCAGGCTGCGGCTGTAAACCGCCGTCATCAGGCCGCCCAGCAAGGTCACGCCGAGCACGCCGCCCATTTCCCACGACACATCTTCTATCGCGGCCACCATTCCGGCCTTGTCTTCCGGGGCGTTGAGCATGATCGACGTCGAGGCTGCGGTCACTGCGCCGCCAAGGCCAAAACCTAGAATAAACAGACTGATCAGCTGTATCACCGCGCTGCCGTCGTAGACCAGAGCGTGAATGACGATGCCGAGTGCAGATATCGCGAAGCCGCCGAGCATCATTTTGCGCACACCGACACGCGGGATCAGCATACCCGCCAGCGGCGAGGCCAGCGCAGACGCCACCGGGATCGGCAGGATAAACATCGCCGCCATAAACGGCGTCAGTCCAAGCACCAGCTGCAACCGCTGGCTCAGCACCAGTTCGATACCGATCAGCGCAATCATTGACGTGATCGCCACGCCCACGCCACAGGCAAACGCACGGTTGCGGAACAGTGAAAAGTCGATCATCGGCTGTACTGCGCGTTTTTGTCTTCTGACGAATAAACCGAGGAACAGGACGCCTGCGGCCGCAGAACCCATGATCACCAGCCACGACGAATTAATCTGGCTCAGCTCTTTCAGCGCGTAAATCACGCCCACCAGCCCCGCCATCACCAGCGCAGAACCGGCAAAATCACACGGACGTTGTTTATTACCTTCACCGCGCGGGATCAGCGCCTGTGCAAACGGGAAAACGGCCAGCACAATCGGCACGTTGATCAGGAACACCGAGCCCCACCAGAAATATTCCAGCAGCACACCGCCAATGACCGGCCCGAGCGCCGCAGCGCCGGAAGCCACCGCCGACCAGATGCCGATCGCCAGCGCACGTTCACGTTCGTTGGTAAATACGTGGCGCACAATCGCCAGCGTCGCAGGCATCATCATCGCCGCGCCAATCGCCAGGAAAACGCGGGAGGCGATCAGCATTTCAGCGCTGGCAGAAAACGCCGCGCACAGGGAAGCGAACGCAAATACCGGCAGCCCGCTCATAAAAAGATTTTTGTGTCCGATGCGGTCACTGAGCATTCCCGCGCCCGGTAACAGACCGGCGACCACCAGCGGATAGGCATTTACTATCCATAATTTTTCCGATGCCGTGGCGCCCAGCGCCTGCGTCAGACGCGGTAACGCGGTGTACAACACGGTCATATCAATGATGATCAAAAAGAGTGTACTGGTGACAATCGCAAGTATCAGCCAGCGGTTATTGACGAACATAAAAAGTGCCTCAGATAGATTTTGAGCAAACGCTCAAGGCCAGCAAGGTACTTGAGCAACCGCTCAAAATCAAGCAGCATCTGCCTGGCAGTTGATGAAGCGTTGAAGATGTAACGGGGGAAAACGTCAGATTTACAGGCAATAAAAAAGCCCGCTCGGAAGCGGGCTAAAAAGGGCAAAACAGACTTTTGTCTCAACTTTCTTATTATCTCCCTGGTGCAGGATTTCTTATTCTTTCACCGTCTCCTCGAGTGTGAAGCGCCCTAACGGATTCTGGTGGAAATCTTTGATATTTTTACGGGTCACGTTGCGGTACGGGCTGTAATACAGATCAATCCAGTTCACATCGGCTTTCGCCATTTTCTGCAAATCGATGTACATCTGTTCACGCTTCTTCGGATCCATCTCCACCCGCGCGGCGGCCACCAGCGCTTTCACTTTGTCATTGTGATAACGCGTCATGTAATTCATGTTCGAGTCATGGCCCAGCGTAAAGGTGGTTTTCTGATCAGGGTCGAGAATGTCGTTCGTCCAGTACATCACCGAAATGTCATAGTCCCCCGCCACTAACATGTCCCAGCTCTGGCTCGGATCCACTTTCTGCAAGTTGGCAGTGATCCCGGCTTTTGCCAGTTGCTGTTGCAGCAATACCGCAATCTGTTCATCCACTTCATCACCGGCATTCACCAGATATTTCAGGGTCAGATTTTTCACTCCGGCGGCGGCCAGCAGTTGTTTGGCTTTTTCCGGGTCGTACGGGCGTTGCAGGTTGTCAGCGTAATGATACAGCGCGCCATCAGGGATGTAGGAGTTGGCGATTTTGCCGTAACCAAACGTCACGGTATCAATAATGGCTTTTTTATCGATGGCGAAGTCCAGCGCCTGACGCACTTCCACTTTGCCCAGGTCACCGTGAGAATGGTTGATCAGCAGGTGATCTTCACGGGTTGACGTATCCAGTTCGACGGCGAGTTTCGGGTCTTTTTGCAGCGATGAAATGCGCGAGAACGGAATCGACAGTGCCGCGTCAATTTCTCCGGCCTGCACTTTCAGCATGCGGGTATTGTCGTCCGGCAGCGTCAGCCACTCGACGCCATCGAGTTTCACTTTTGCGGCGTCCCAGTAGTACGGGTTCTTCACCAGTTCGACTTTCTCACCGCGCGTCCACTCTTTCACGCTGAACGCGCCGGAACCCACCGGGTGTTCGGCAAAATCATCCGCGCCCTGTTTGGTCAGCGCCTGCTGCGAAATCACCGAGGCATTCGGAAGTGCCAGTTGAGAAAGGAATGCTGCCGACGGCGTTTTCAGGGTGATCACCAGCGTATGGGCATCGGGGGCTTTCAACGTATCGATAATGCTGTATGAATCCTTCCACAGCGATCCGGCGTCATCACGGATACGCGTCAGGCTGAACACAGCATCAGAGGCGGTCACCGGTGTGCCGTCAGAGAATTTCGCGTCGCGCATTTTCAGCGTATAGGTTTTACCGTCCGGCGAAATCGTCCAGCTTTCAGCCAGGCCCGGCAGCAGTTTGGTGCCGGTATTGTCAACGCGCACCAGCGGATCGAACACGTTGGAGAACACCCAGTTATCGGCGTTTTGCGCCGACTTGATCGGGTCAAATGTGGTGCTGTCTTCACGACGGCCGATGGTCAGTACCCCCGCAGCCTGCGCCATTTCGCTGACCAGACTCAACGCCAGCAGCACCCCGGCGGCCACAACGTTAAAATGCTTTTGCTTCATGTAACATTCCTTCAGTCATCGGATTGATCCCGTCGCTTTTGTGGTTATCAAGAACACAGGCGAAGGCATGGTCGGCAATATGCCGGGTTTCAGGTGCCGCACCGTGCCTGCACTCAGGCAGCGCAAAGGCACAGCGTGGATGGAAAGCGCAGCCCGCAGGCAACGAAACCGGGCTGGGTGGTTCTCCCTGTAACGGATGCTCCGGCAGCGGCCGGTCGGGGTCGATTTCAGGGATTGCCGCTACCAGCGCGGCGGTATACGGATGGCGCGGCGCATTAAACACCGTTTGCGTCGGCCCGCTTTCGACAATACGTCCGAGATACATCACCGCCACGCGGTCACACAGGCGGCGCACAATCGCCAGATCATGGGCAATAAATAAGATCGCCAGCCCCATGCTTTCGCGCAGATCCATCAGCAGATTGATGATCTGCGCCTGAATCGACACATCCAGCGCCGCAACACATTCATCAGCGACAATCAGGCGTGGCTCGATAGCCAGCGCCCGGGCAATGCCGGCGCGCTGACATTGTCCACCGCTCAGCGCCTGCGGACGGCGCGTGGCATGTTCCGGGCTGAGGCCAACCAGCGTCAGCAACGTGCTTACCCGCGCCGGGATCTCCGCTTTCGCCACTTTGTTGTGTACCCGCAACACCTCGCCGATACTTTCGCCAATCGTCTGGCGCGGGTTGAGTGAGGAAAACGGATCCTGAAAAATCATCGCGGTTTGCTGTCGCAGACGGGCAATGTCAGGTTTCATGCCGTCGGTAATCAGTTGCCCGTTAAAACGAACCCGTCCGGCGCTGGCATTTTCCAGCTGCAACATCGCCCGCCCGAGGGTACTTTTTCCGCTGCCCGATTCACCGACCAGCCCCAGCGTTTCGCCTGCGTGAATATGCAGGGACACACCGTTTACCGCCTGAACGTGACGCTTTTTGAAGCCAAAGCCGGAGACCGGAAATGTCACGGAGAGTGCTTCCACTTCCAGCAGCGGATACGGCTGCGGCGTGAGATCAGACGAATGACTCATTGTGCCTCCCGTGGTTCAGCGGATGATGACAGGCCGTTGCGTGGCCGCCCGCTGACATCGCGGGTTGATTTTCACGGCAGAGCGCGGACGCCTGCGCACAGCGGGGATGAAAACGGCAACCACTGGGAAAATGTGCTGCGACCGGTGGCTGACCGGGCAGCGTGATCAGCCGTCCGCTACCGCCTTCACTGACCGGCTGACAGTCAATCAGGCCGCGCGTATAAGGATGCTGCGCCTGGGCCAGGACCGGCCGTTTTTCACCGGTTTCACATAAACGCCCGCCGTACATCACCGCAATGCGGTCACAGGTTTGCGCCACCACGCCAAGGTCGTGAGTGATCAGAATAATCGCGATACCCAGCCGGTCGCGCAGATCGCGGAGCAGACGTAAAATCTGCATCTGCACCGTGACATCCAGCGCCGTGGTCGGTTCATCAGCAATCAGCATTTTGGGTTCGCAGGCCAGCGCCACGGCGATCATTGCCCGCTGACGCATGCCGCCGGAAAACTCGTGCGGATAGTTATCTGCCCGTCGCTGCGGATCCGGAATACCGACCTGACGCAGCAGTTCCACCGCCTGACTCTGCGCTTCACGGCGGCTGGCCCCAAAATGCAGACGGCGGCTTTCAGCAATCTGCTGACCGATGGTCATCACCGGATTCAGATGGCTGGCCGGATTCTGGAAAATCATGCCGATCTCCCGCCCGCGAATGGCCGTCATGCGTTTATCGTTCAGCGTCAGTAAATCGGTGCCATTGAGGCGGATTTCCCCGGCGCGAATATGCAGCCCTTCACCGGGCAGCAGGCGCATCATGGCGCGACAGCTCAGGGTTTTGCCGGAGCCACTTTCGCCGACCAGCCCGAGAATATCGCCCGCATTCAATGTCAGCGAGAGTCTGTCCACCAGCGCCACACCTTGCCGGTCTTCAATGGTTAAGCCGGAAACCTGCATTAACGTCATGGCCGTTCCCCCAGTTTGTCACCCAGTCCGTCCGCCAGCAGGCTGAAACTCATCGCCAGCACCACAATCGCCAAACCAGGGAAGGTGGTTATCCACCACGCCGTAGTAATAAAGCTCTGGCCTTCGGCGACCATCACGCCCCATTCCGCTACCGGCGGCTGGACGCCCAGGCCGAGATAACTCACCGACGCGCCACTGAGTAACACCAGCACGCAGTCGGACATCGAGAACACCAGCGAACTGGTCAGCGCGTTGGGCAGAAGATGCAAAAGTAAAATACGCGGATGGCTGTAGCCCAGGCTGCGCGCGGCCAGAATGAAATCCCGGTGTTTAAGCGTCAGCACCTGCGAGCGCACCAGACGGGCATACGACACCCAGCCCACCATCGCCATCGCGATATAAAAACTGCCCAGTCCCGGCCCGAGAATGGCGATGATCGACAGCATCAGCACCAGAAAAGGAAACGCCAGCACCACGTCTATCACCCGCATGAAAAAGGTATCGACTGCGCCGCCGAGATATCCGGCAAACGCGCCGATCAGCGTGCCGAAGGTAAACGGAAAAATCACACCAATCAGACAGATTTGCAGATCAATCCGTGCCCCCCACATCACGCGGGAAAGAATGTCGCGGCCAAAGTTATCGGTGCCAAACGGATGGGCGAACGTTGGGGGTGACAGTGTCACAGATGCATCCTGCGCAATCGGATCGAACGGCGCGATCCACGGACTGAGCAGCGCAATCAGAACCCAGACACTCAGCATCAGCATGCCGAGCCGTAACGCCTGCTGGCGCGGCAACCCGCGCAGGTGAAAATGCCCCATGCGTTGTGTCGCTATCTTTTCGGTCATGTTCATAGCTTCACCCTCGGATCCAGCGCCACAGTCAGTAAGTCTGCAATCAGGTTCACGAGGACTGTCGCCAGGGCGAACACCAGCACCACACCCTGCACCACCATGTAATCACGGCTGATAATGGCTTTCACCAGCAACTGCCCCATACCGGGAATGGCAAATACGCTCTCAATTACCACCGTGCTGCCAATCAGCCAGCCGATATTTACTGCCAGCAGATTGACTGTCGGCACCAGTGAATTGGGCATCACATGTCGCCAGAAAATACGGTTTTCGTTTTGCCCCCGCGCACGGGCGGCGGTGACGTAATCATTCTGTAATTCCATCAGCAGACTGGCGCGCAGGTTACGGGTCAGAACCGCTGACAGCGCCAGCGCAACGGTCAGGCACGGCAGAAACAGGTGATGAATACGCTCGCCGACATCGCTGCCATAACCCGACACCGGGAACCAGCCGAGGGACAGGCTGAACAGTAAAATCATCATGATCGCCAGCCAGAACGCCGGTAATCCGAGGCCGATAGTAGAAAGTAAACGGATCACCTGATCCGCCAGTTGCCCGCGATGTCGTGCCGCGCCGGCCGCCAGCGGCACCGTAAACAGCATCGCCAGCAGCACGCTGCCGAGCACCAGATACAGGGTTGGCTCAATACGCGACATGATCAGCGTTAACGTATCCACACGGTAAATCAGTGACTTGCCCATCTCGCCATGAAACAGGTTGCGCAGAAAATAGAGATATTGCTGCCAGACCGGCAGATCCAGTCCGTACTGCACCCGGATTCGGGCGATGGCTTCCGGTGTGCTGCGTACCCCAAGCAGGATCCGCGCCGGATCGCCGGGTATGGCGCGCACCATCACGAAAGTCAGAATACTTATCCCCAGCAACACCGGCAGCAGTTGCAGCGGTCGCCAGAGCAAAAATCGGTAACGGTGCATGACAATCCTCTTAATGACAGTTTCTGGTGCAGAGCGAGAGTCTTTTCCCCTGTGGCTTTACGTTATCCGCAGTCAGGCCGCGCCGGTAGTTAGCAAAAATACTAGGTTTGCACCGTCAGCGATGTGGCACCGCGATTGCATAAATTTTCCTTACCAGGTGAGATTGAGCAAAACCGGTGCCCGATCAGCCCATTCAGACTGGCAAACAGTGATGCGGAGATAAATTCATGAAGCTCGCGGTGCAAGAGAGTGCAGTGTCTTTGCGGGAAACGACCGTTGATGGTGCGTTTGATCAGCTTTTCGCTCAGACCTCGCGCCTGGGGTTTGACGCCCTGATTTACGACTACACGCCGGTACCGCGTTCGCTTGAGGGCGAGCTGATCACACCGTCGCTGTTGCGGATGTGTAATGTGCCCGGCGACATGCAGCGGTTATGGCTGGAGAACGGGTATTATCAGGTCGATCCGGTGCAGCATTACGCTCTCGAAAGCTGCGCACCGTTTGTCTGGTCTTATCAGCGCCCGGACAATACCTCGCTGCAAAACCGCCTCAGTGACCTCAACAAACCGGTCACCCATTACATGTGCGATAACAACATGCCGAGCGGCGCGACGGTGCCGTTGCATTTGCCAAATGGTGGATTTGTGACGGTCACCGGCATTCACACCGGTGCGGGACATGAGCTGGATATTCATGATGTATTGGCCGAACTGAGCCTGCTGGCGCTGACCTTTCAGGAGTGCGTGTTTCCGCTGTTCGACAGCAGCATTCTCACCTGTCGCCACGTGCGCTTAAGCAAGCGCGAACGCGAATGTCTGACGTGGGCGGCAGAAGGCTTAACCGCCAAAGAGATCGCCCGCAAACTCAACCGGTCGATTGCCACCGTCACGCTCCATCTCAATACCGCCGCCCGCAAACTGGGGGCCAGTAACCGTGTGCAGGCCGTGGTTCGCGCGATGCATTACCGTTTACTCGACAGTTAATCTGCCCTGTTTTCTATCTTTTTTACTAGCTGTTCAACGCCGCCCCGATGTTTACCCTGTGGTTATTATTCACCGACAGGGGAAACAAAATGTACAACATCACTGAAGGCTATGCGCCGTTTCAGCAATACCAGACCTGGTACCGCATCTGTGGCGATTTACACAACGGCAAGACTCCGCTGGTTATTGCTCACGGCGGCCCCGGCTGCACCCATGATTACGTTGATGCCTTCCGCGATATCGCCGGAACCGGCCGCGCGGTGATCCACTACGATCAGATTGGTAATGGTCGCTCGACCCACCTTCCCGACAAACCCGCCGGCTTCTGGCAGCCCGCGTTCTTTCTGGCGGAACTGGATAATTTGCTGCGCCATCTGGGCATTGAAAAAGATTACGCGCTGCTCGGCCAGTCCTGGGGCGGCATGCTCGGTGCCGAACACGCCGTCATGCAACCTCCTGGCCTGAAAGCGCTGGTCATCGCCAACTCACCGGCCTCGATGGAACTCTGGTTGCAGGCCGCCGCCCGCCTGCGCAGCGAACTGCCGCCGGAGGTTCAGGAAACCTTACTGGCACATGAAGCCGCCGGAACCCTCAACAGCGCAGAATACAAAGCGGCGTCGCAGGTATTCTATGCCCGCCATGTCTGCCGTCTCGATCCGTGGCCGGAGGAGGTAAAACGTACCTTTGCGGCGATGGACGAGGATCCGACGGTGTACCTCGCCATGAACGGCCCGACTGAATTCCATGTCATTGGCAGCATGAAAGACTGGACGGTGATCGACCGCCTGCCCGCCATTAACGTGCCGGTATTGCTGATTTCCGGCCGCTACGATGAAGCCGCTCCCGACGTGGTGCAGCCGTTCGCAGATTTAATCAAAGGCGCTGAATGGGTGATTTTCGAGAATTCGAGCCACATGCCACACGTCGAGGAACGGGAAGCCTGTATGAAATGCGTCGGGGAGTTTCTGGAGATCAACAGCTCCCGCTGATGACGTATACAGGCTGCTTCTGGCTTATCCCGAAGCAGCCTGAGGGAATATTCTTTATGCCCCGATGACTCACAGCATTAACGGCTGACACCGGGCGATTGCCCGGTAATGCGCTTATAAGCCCGGCTAAACGCAGCCTGTGAGGTATAACCCAGACGAAATGCCACGTTCTCGATAGAAATCTTGCTGTCTGAGAGCCACTGCGTGGCGAGTTGCATGCGCAGTTCCGTCACGTAACGCAACGGCGATACACCAATCATCGATTGAAAACGCGCGGCGAAAACCGAGCGCGAGATGTGCGACTCTGCCGCCAGCTCCGCGACGGTCCAGTTCCTGCCCGGATGCCGGTGCAGCGCCAGAATTGCCCTAGCCAGCCGGGGTTCCCGCAATGCAGCGGCAATGCCTGAGGCATTTTCACATCCACATTCCACCCACCCGCGAACAATCATTGCCGCGGCAACTTCCGCAAGCCGGGCCAGAATGCCTGCAAAGCCGATGCGGCCGGAGCATATTTCACGTTTCATCGAATCCATCACCGGCAACAGTCCGGGATAGCGTTCGCCTTTGGCATCCGCCACCATGGTTTCCGGCATCAGTTTACCCAGACTTTGCATTCCGCCCAGATCAAACGCCATGCAGCCATAAAAAAGAATCGCGCCCGGTATCGTATCCCTGCTCGGGCAGGTATCCACACCACTCACGGCTTCCCCTAATGGCGCGACAGCGAAGTCGTCAATGTCCTGAGCGGTATGGCCGGGTTCAGAAAGAAGCTGATGTGCCATTCCATGCGGCATAAAAACGACATCACCGGCAGACAATGGATGGAGCGCGCCATCCCCGGTTTTAAGAACAGCGGAACCGACGGCAAGATAGTGAAAATAAGCATGTCCGGGCCTCGGTTTGAACGCCATGCCAAATTCAGAGCCGGTCTGGATGCGGCGATATTGCACACCACGCAGACGCATTCCTGTCAGGAGTTCACTGATCAGGTCAGAAGAAAGGGCAAAGGGATCGTGCTGGGTCATTTCAGGAGTAATAGTCAAAAAACAAGGATTTCGAATCATAGATCATCTCAACCATCCTGCCTAGACTCTGCGCTACGTTAATCTTCAGGAACATTTGAAATGAATCATAAAACAGAGGGCTCAGCGCCCGCGACCCGACAAGATGTGCAACAGGCTCCGCCAGCATGGATGGCAGTCTTCTCCCTCACCATGGGCGTGTTCGGTTTGTTAACAGCAGAATACCTGCCAGCCAGCCTGTTAACGCCCATGGCCTCAGACCTGCAGGTGACAGAAGCATTAGCCGGTCAGGCGGTGACGGTCACCGCGGTTATCGCGCTGTTTGCCGGACTGCTGGTACCGGGCCTGACCCGTAAGCTTGACCGCAGAACCGTTCTGTTAAGTTTTACTGTGCTGATGATCGCCTCAAACCTGCTGGTCGCCCTTTCCTCCAGCCTTGCCGTGTTGCTGGTGATGCGGATCCTGCTTGGCGTCGCGCTGGGCGGATTCTGGAGTATGGCCGCAGCGGTTGCGATGCGGCTGGTTCCGGAGAAACTCGTGCCGCGGGCACTGTCGGTTATCTTCAGTGGTATTGCGGTGGGAACCGTCGTTTCCGTGCCGCTGGGAAGCTTTCTCGGTGAACTCTATGGCTGGCGCAGCGCGTTCATTGCCGCGGCTCTGGTGGGAGGAGTCACTCTTGCTTTTCAGTGGTTCACATTACCGCGCATGGCGCCCCGTCAGGTTACACATATAGCATCAGTCTTAACATTGCTGCGCCGTCCCGGCATTGCCACGGGGATGTCCGGCTGCGTGCTGGCACATACCGGCCAGTATGCCCTGTTTACGTATATTCGCCCTTCTCTGGAAAGCGTGAGTCATGTAGATGCGGGCGGACTGGCCCTGCTATTGCTCGGATTCGGTGTGGCAAATTTTGCGGGTACATTGCTGGCCGGATGGATAATGACTTACAGCCTTCGCCTGACGCTGATTGTGATGCCTTGTTTAGTCGGTATCGCGGCGCTGGGGATGATATTACTGCCCGTTCAGATCACCGGACTCACGCTGCTGGTTTTGCTGTGGGGGCTGGCATTCGGCGGTGTCCCCGTCGCCTGGTCAAACTGGGTAACCCGCTCGGTGCCCGATCAGGCTGAGAGCGCAGGAGGCATGGTGGTGGCTGCCGTGCAATCTTCTATCGCGGCCGGTGCGGCACTGGGAGGCGTCATGTTCGGACTGGGGGGGATCTCCGGGGTATTTATCACGGCAGGTATTGTGATGTTAAGTGCTGCGCTGATCATTGCCTTGTGCGTCAGGGTTGGCCTGTCCGGTGACGGCGCAGAAACCCAGTCCCTTCAGCACGAATAGCGTCAGGGAAATAGGCTGATGAACATTCAGTAAATTCCTAAAAACAGCTAAAATTAATTCCACACAAACATTGTTACCATTATATCCGAATACTCAATTTATCATCATGTTAAAACTATTTCCGGTTCATTTCCGTGAACCGGATTGAGCTATAACAGTTTTATTAAAATTGAATATACGTTTTAGGGATAAAATTTACTCCCGGCGGAGTAAAAAATACAGATGAAATATAAATCCTTAAAAATCAATAAACTACACCATGCTGGCGACAATGTTTTTAATTTCTATCATGCGCAGGCGGGAAATAAAATCAATTTCGCTTCACGAAAAAAACAACAATTAACACATTGAATTTTAATGATAAAAATGAAAATAACCTGAACTGTTATAGTGTATTTTCACCAAACTGTATCTACCCCGCAAAATAATATCAGTGCACAATCCTTTCATCTTAATCACGTATAAATCACAAGTGTACTCTGTATGTTAATTTTAATTAACGTGTCCCACTTTCTCCACAGGGGATGTCAGCAATGTTTGGATTAGATGCTTTTCACCTGGCAAGAATACAATTCGCATTCACCGTGTCTTTTCACATCATATTTCCTGCCATTACGATCGGGCTGGCCAGTTTTCTTGCGGTGCTTGAAGGGATGTGGCTGAAAACCGGCAACCGCAGTTACCGGGATCTGTATCATTTCTGGTCCAAAATTTTTGCTGTTAACTTTGGCATGGGGGTCGTGTCAGGTCTGGTGATGGCCTATCAGTTCGGCACCAACTGGAGCGGATTCTCGCAATTTGCCGGTAGCATTACCGGCCCTTTACTGACCTATGAAGTGCTGACCGCATTTTTCCTCGAAGCCGGTTTTCTGGGCGTGATGTTGTTTGGCTGGAACCGGGTGGGGCCTGGCCTGCATTTCTTTGCGACCTGTATGGTGGCGCTGGGCACGCTTATCTCCACCTTTTGGATCCTGGCATCGAACAGCTGGATGCATACTCCGCAGGGCTATGAAATTGTCAATGGCGTCGTGGTGCCGACGGACTGGTTTAAGGTCATTTTTAACCCGTCATTTCCTTATCGTCTGTTCCATATGTCCATCGCGGCTTTCCTCGCCAGTGCGTTCTTTGTGGGGGCTTCCGGTGCCTGGCACCTGCTTCGCGGCAATGATACGCCAGCGGTTCGGAAAATGTTTTCCATGGCATTGTGGATGGCGCTGATCGTCGCCCCCATTCAGGCAATGGTCGGTGACGCCCACGGACTGAATACGCTGGAATATCAGCCCGCCAAAATTGCGGCCATTGAAGGGCACTGGGAAAATCCGCCCGGGGAAGCCACACCGTTAATTCTTTTTGGCATCCCGGATATGGAGCAGGAACGCACGAAATATGCGCTGGAGATCCCTTATCTGGGCAGTCTGATCCTGACACATAGCCTGCAAAAACAGGTGCCCGCGCTGAAGGATTTTCCGAAAGAAGATCGTCCCTATTCGCCGGTAGTTTTCTGGTCTTTCCGCATCATGGTCGCGCTCGGTCTGCTGATGATCACGGCAGGCGTGCTGGGTGTGTGGCTGCGTTATAAAAAGCGGCTTTATCAGTCCCGCCCGTTCCTTTGGTTCACGCTGCTGATGGGACCTTCCGGTCTGATTGCCCTGCTTGCGGGCTGGTTTACTACTGAAATTGGCCGTCAGCCGTGGGTGGTTTATGGCGTTCAGCGCACCCGCAATGCCGTCTCCGCGCACGGTGAAATGCACATGAGCCTCAGCCTGTTAGCTTTCCTGCTGGTGTACTCGTCCGTTTTTGGTATTGGCTACGTTTACATGATGCGTCTTATCAAAAAAGGGCCGGTGACCGGTGAAGGTGATGAGGTTTCTCACGGTGGACCAGGTAAGCCAAACACACCGGCGCGTCCGCTGTCTGCGGCGCAGGAAGGGCTGAGCAATCCTGAGGGAAGTAAAAAATATGATTGATTACACTATTATATGGTTTGGAATTATCGTATTTGCGAACCTGATGTACATCGTAATGGATGGCTTTGATCTGGGTATCGGTATTTTATTCCCGTTCAATAAAGACAAAACCGAACGCGACATGATGGTCAACACCGTTGCACCGGTGTGGGACGGTAATGAAACCTGGCTGGTACTGGGCGGCGCGGCCTTATACGGCGCTTTCCCGCTGGCTTATTCGGTGATCACCGATGCACTCACCATTCCGTTAACCCTGATGCTTTTCGGTCTGATTTTTCGCGGCGTGGCGTTTGAATTTCGCTTCAAGGCGACCGAAAAGCACCGTCCGTTTTGGGACAAATCGTTCATTGCCGGTTCCATCGTGGCCACCTTCAGTCAGGGCGTGGCCGTCGGCGCAGTGCTTAATGGCTTTGAGGTGACAGGCAGAACGTATAGCGGCTCAGCGTTAAGCTGGCTGGCCCCCTTCCCTATTTTTTGTGGTATCGGGCTGGTGGTCGCCTACGCGCTGCTGGGCTGTACATGGTTAATCATGAAAACGGAAAATGCCCTGCATCAGAAGATGTGCCGTCTGGCTAAACCCCTGGTGATAACGCTGCTGGCGATCACCGGTGTGATCAGCATCTGGACGCCGCTGACCCATGCCGATATTGCTCATCGCTGGTTCAGCATGCCGAATCTGATCGCCTTTCTGCCGGTGCCGGTACTGGTCTTAGCCTGTACCTGGGGAATTTTGCGGGCGATAAAAAGTCACGCGCACTATATGCCGTTTCTGCTGACTCTCGCGCTGATTTTCCTCGGATTTTCGGGGCTTGGGATCAGCATCTGGCCGAATATTATTCCGCCGGCCATCTCGATTTGGGATGCGGCATCGTCAGAGAAAAGCCTGGCATTTATGCTGGTTGGCGCGGTGTTCATCATCCCCGTGATCCTGATTTATACCTTCTGGAGCTATTACGTCTTCCGGGGGAAAATCAGGGAAAACGAAGGCTACCATTGATCGCAACAGTATCGGGCGAAATGACCGCATTTCGCCCGGTTATCACCGGAGGTTCCTGATGCAGGATATGACCGTTAATCGTAAGAAGCCCTTCTGGAAACGCGTCGTCTGGCTGATCGTCATTTATTCATTGAGTGTTTTATCACTGGCCGTGGTGGCATTCTTATTCAGAATGATGATGACGGCAGCCGGAATGAAGTCGCATTAAAAATACGATGTCAGATGCAGCGAACGTTGTCACCCTTGCCCGAAAATCTTAATCACCGCATCCAGATGTTCCTTCATTGCCTTCTTCGCTGCACGACTGTCACGGGCCTCCAGCGCGGTCAGGATCTCGAGGTGCTCAATCTCAGAACGGTGCGGCATGTCCTGCGGCGTGTAGTGTAATTGCAGGCTGCGGAACATGGTGCCATAACGGTGGCCGAGCAGGTGGGCGATGATGAAGGCATAAGCCGGATTTCCGCTGGCCTGCGCAATACGGATATGGAACAACCGGTCGCCGGGATGCGTTGCCGAGCCATTGCGGTTATCGCGACAGTTTTGTTCATATGCCTGCCTGATCGCCGCAAGTTCGGCGTCAGTGGCATTTCTTGCCGCCAGCGCGGCGGTTTCCGGCTCTATCAGACGACGGGTTTGCAACAGCGAAAACGGTGGCAGTTCAGCCGTAAAATCCAGCTCAATATTCAGCTCATCATCCACATCCGCCCACTGATTACGCCCTGCCTGCGACATCACCGGCTCCTGCGAAGGCGTGGCCGGAACGGCAGGTTGCTGACGGACAATGACGCCGTTTCCCACCCGCACATCCACCAGCCCGATCACTTCCAGCGCAATCAGCGCCTCACGCACCGACGCGCGGCTGACCTGTAACTGACTCGCCAGTTCACGCTCGGCCGGAAGACGGCTGCCGGGCGGAAATTCTTTGTTATCAATTAACGTTTTAAGCTGGTCAGCTATCTGCCTGTATATTCTGGGATTTTCTAATTTTTTTATCGGCATCGGACACCTGAGGTCAATTCTCATTAAGTGATTCAGCTAGCATTTTCCGGACAAAAATCTTGCTGATTTGTTTTATGCATGTAAAAAATTGGTTAACTGAAATGGCGTTTTAAGCAGAAGCTTGCCGAACATCTTAACAAAAAGCACTGCGTTTAACGCGTTTTTTTCACCTCCAATGGCCTGACCATTAGGCCTTTAAAGCACCTTTTAGGGAGAATTGTTATGAACCTGGCCGGGAAAAAAGTTCTGATCACCGCCGCCGGACAAGGCATCGGTTTCAACACTGCCACGCTGTTTGCCCGTGAAGGCGCAGAGGTGATTGCCACCGACATCAACATCGACGCATTACACAATATTCCCGGCATCACCCCGCGTCTGCTTGATGTGACCGACCCGCAGGCGATTGCTGCGCTGGCAGAAGAAACCGGCGCGCTCGATGTGCTGTTCAACTGCGCCGGCGTGGTGCACAGCGGCGATATCCTGACCTGCACCGAACGCGAATGGCAGTTTGCGCTCGATCTTAACGTCACCGCGATGTTCCGCATGATCCGCGCTTTTCTGCCCGCCATGCTTGAGCGCAACCACGGTTCAGTGATCAATATGTCTTCCGTCGCCTCCAGCATCAAAGGTGTGCCGAACCGCTTTGCTTACAGCGCTTCAAAAGCGGCCGTGATTGGTCTGACCCGTTCTGTTGCAGCGGATTACGTCACCCGCGGCATTCGCTGTAACGCGATTTGTCCGGGCACGGTGGAATCGCCGTCCCTGCGTCAGCGCATCGCGGCACAGGCAAAAGCCGAAGGGCGCAGCGAAGCCGAGGTGTACGCGGCGTTTGTTTCCCGCCAGCCGATCGGGCGCATCGGTAAAACCGAAGAAATCGCCCAGCTTGCGCTGTATCTGGCTTCCGACGCCAGTTCATACACCACCGGCACGGTTCAAATTATTGACGGCGGCTGGAGCAACTGACACGCCAGCGGCTTTAAACATTTGATTTTCACCGATCTGACTTTCACAGAAGGACACTGACCCATGAAATTATTACGTTACGGCAACGCAGGTTCTGAGCGCCCCGGCCTGCTGGATGACAACGGCACGTTGCGGGATCTCAGCGCACATATTGCCGACATCAGCGGCGAATTTCTGCAGCCTGAAACGCTGGATAAACTGCGCCAGCTCGATCCGCACACGCTGCCACTGGTCGGCGGTGAACCACGTCTGGGTGCCTGTGTCGGCAAGGTGGGGAAATTTATCTGTATCGGCCTCAATTACGCCGACCACGCCGCCGAAACTGGCGCGGAGATCCCGAAAGAACCGGTGGTTTTCAGCAAATGGACCAGCGCGATGGTCGGGCCAAATGACGACGTGGAGATCCCGCGTGATTCTGTCAAAACCGACTGGGAAGTGGAACTCGGTGTGGTGATCGGCACCGGCGGGCGCTATATCAGCGAAGCCGATGCGATGTCGCACGTCGCCGGTTACTGCGTGATTAACGATGTCTCTGAGCGCGAATTCCAGATTGAACGCGGCGGCACCTGGGACAAAGGTAAAGGTTGCGACACATTCGGCCCGACCGGTCCGTGGCTGGTGACAGCGGATGAAATCCCTGACCCGCACCAGTTGAATCTGTGGCTGGAAGTTGACGGCAAGCGCTGGCAGAACGGCAATACGCGCACCATGATTTTCCAGATCCCCGAAATCATCAGTTATCTCAGCCGCTTCATGAGCCTGCAACCCGGTGACATCATTTCTACCGGCACACCGCCGGGCGTCGGACTGGGGCAAAAACCGCCGGTGTACCTGAAAGCCGGTCAGGTGATGCGGCTTGGGATTGAAGGTTTGGGTGAGCAGCGCCAGAAGACAGTGCAGGCATAACCCTTTACAGCTAAAGGAATTTTGCGATGACAACGATTACCGCTTTACGTGTTGAAGATGTGCGTTTCCCGACCTCGCTGGCGCTGGACGGTTCGGATGCCATGAACCCGGATCCGGATTATTCCGCCGCGTATGTGATTTTAGACACTGACACTCAGGCGCTGAAAGGCCACGGCCTGACCTTCACCATCGGGCGCGGCAATGAAATCTGCTGTGCGGCGATTAAAGCGCTGGAACATCTGATCGTGGGCCGCGAACTGGCGGACATTACCGCCGATATGGGCCAGTTCTGGCGCGATTTCACCAGCGACAGCCAGTTGCGCTGGATTGGTCCTGACAAAGGCGCAATCCACCTGGCGACCGGCGCGGTGGTTAACGCGGTGTGGGATTTATGGAGCAAAGCCGCCGGTAAACCGCTGTGGAAACTGGTCGCCGATATGTCACCGGAAGAGCTGGTGCGCTGCATCGATTTTCGTTACATCACTGACTGCATCACGCCGCAGGAAGCGCTGGCCTTATTGCAGCAACGTGCCGACAACAAACCCCGGCGCACGGAGAAACTGCTGGCGGAAGGCTACCCGTGCTACACCACGTCAGCGGGCTGGCTCGGCTATCCCGACGATAAACTTCGCCGTTTATGTCAGGAAGCGGTCGACGCCGGTTTCGATTATCTGAAACTAAAAGTCGGGCGCGACCTGGAAGACGACATCCGCCGTGTGCGCATCGCCCGCGAGGTGATCGGCCCGGACCGCAAACTGATGATCGACGCCAATCAGGTATGGGAAACCAACGACGCCATCCCCTGGGTGAACGCCCTCGCCTTTGCCAACCCCTGGTTTATCGAAGAACCGACCAGCCCGGACGACATCGAAGGCCACCGCAAAATCCGTCAGGGTGTTGCACCGGTTAAAGTCGCCACCGGCGAAATGTGCCAGAACCGCATCATGTTTAAGCAGTTCATTATGCGCGAAGCCATCGACGTGGTGCAGATTGATGCCTGCCGCATGGGCGGCGTCAACGAAGTGCTGGCGGTGATGCTGATGGCGGCCAAATACAATCTGCCGGTGTGTCCGCACGCGGGCGGCGTCGGGTTATGCGAATACGTGCAGCATCTGTCGATGATTGATTATCTGTGCATCGCAGGTACGCACGAAGGCCGCGTCATCGAATACGTTGACCATCTTCACGAGCATTTTGTGCATCCGTGCGACGTCCGGGGCGCGGCCTATATGCCGCCGCAGGCACCGGGATTCTCCATTGAGATGCATCAGGCGTCGATCGAAAGATACCGCCATCACGCCTGACCTTAATGATCGAAAAGCAGCAAGGAGAACGCCGATGATGCGAATCGACAGCCACCAGCATTTCTGGCGCTACATCCCGCAGGATTATCGCTGGATAGGCGATGACATGGCGGTGCTGAAACAGGATTTATTGCCGGAGATATTGCGGCCTGCGTTACAACGTCACGATATTCAGGGCACGGTTCTGGTTCAGGCCTGTTCCTCTGTGCAGGAAACCCGCTGGCTGCTGGAGATCGCAGAGCAAACCGACTTTGTGCATGCCGTGACCGGCTGGGTGGATCTGTCGTCACCCGCGCTGCAACGGGATCTGGAGGCTATTTCACACCCGCTGCTGCGCGGCTTTCGTCATCAGGTTCAGGACGAGTCTTCACCTGCGCAGTGGCTGGAAAATCCGACCATCAATGCGGGTATTCGCCAGATTCAGCGGCAGGACTATGTCTATGAAATTCTGGTGACACACCGCCATCTGCGCGATGCCGTGCAGTTCGCGGCAAAGCATGACGGGCATTTTCTGGTGCTCGATCACTTCGGCAAGCCGGATCTCAGCCGGGGTGCAGCGTACTGGAAGCAGCAGATTGCACCGCTGGCGGGGTTAAAACACGTCAGTTGCAAGCTCTCGGGGTTGCTGACCGAGCCGCGTCCGGCAGGTATGCCAGCCCGCGATCTGTTGCCGTATTTCGATGCCGCACTGGACGTTTTCGGTGCCGGACGCCTGATGTTTGGTTCCGACTGGCCGGTGTGTTTACTGGCAGACGGGGATGAAAATCCGTGGGATTTATGTGAACAGGCCACGGCCGCACTCAGTTCTGACGAGCAGGCAGCCATTTATGGCGGCAATGCCTGCACGATTTATCGATTACAGCCTTTACCGATTACAGGAAATGACTGATGAATCTGCATCTGCAAAATAAAGTGGTGATGGTCACCGGTGGCGGTTCCGGTATCGGCGCGGCGATTTCGCTGACGCTGGCGGAAGAAGGCGCGGTTCCGGTGATCATCAGCAATACCGAACCGGCCAATGAACTGATGCATAAACTGCAACAGCTTTCGCCACAGGCCAGTTTTGTACTGACTGAACTGCGCGACGAAGCCAGTTGCAAGGCAGCGGTGAATGAGGTGCTTACCCGCTACGGCAGCATCGACGGGCTGGTGAACAATGCCGGTGCCAACGACAGCGTCGGGCTGGATGCCGGTCGCGAAGCCTTTGTGCAATCGCTCGAGCAGAATCTGATCCACTATTACCTGATGGCGCACCTGAGCCTGAACGCCCTGCGCGCCAGCCGGGGAGCTATCGTCAATATCAGCTCGAAAACCGCACTCACCGGACAAGGCAACACCAGCGGTTACGCTTCGGCCAAAGGCGGCATTCTGGCGCTGACCCGCGAATGGGCAGCGGCGCTGCTCGGCGACGGTATCCGCGTGAACGCGGTGATCCCGGCGGAAGTCATGACGCCGCTGTACGAACGCTGGATCAAAAGCTTCGACCATCCCGAAGAAAAGCTGCAACAAATCACTTCGCATATTCCGCTGGGACAGCGTATGACCACGCCGCAGGAAATCGCCAACACCGTGGTGTTCCTGCTGTCTTCCCGCGCCTCGCACACCACCGGCCAGTGGCTGACCGTGGACGGCGGTTATATGCATCTCGACCGGGCCTTAACATGAAACGCCGCTATTGTCAGGCGCTGGATCTGGCGGACGATCCTGTGCTTATCGAAGAATATCAGCGTTATCACCGCGAAATCTGGCCGGTAATTACCGCACATCTGCGCCGTTATGGCATCGCAGACATGGAAATTTACCGGCTGGGCAACCGCCTGATGATGGTGATGGAAACCACGGAAGATTTTGACAGCGGACTGTTCGAACGCCGCAGTCTGGAGGATCCGAAAGTCTGCGAATGGGAAGCCCTGATGTGGAAGTATCAGCGCCCTACGCCGTGGACGCCCGCCGGTGAAAAGTGGGTGGAAATGGAGAAGATTTTTTCGCTGGCTGATCAGAAATAGCTATACATCTCCCTGCTATGAGGGAGAAACCGTTTTTCACGTTATCTGACATAAAAAATCAGCCACCTGAGCTGAACCCCTACATGCGTCACCAGATACTGAGGAATACAACATGCTCGCCGATAAAACTGCCGCGCCCGCTTATGCGCAGCGCAAAACGACGTCCGGTTTCCGACTGGCGTTCATACTGGTCACCACGCTGTTTTTCCTGTGGGGTTTATCCTACGGGCTGCTGGATGTCCTGAATAAGCATTTCCAGGACGTGTTGCACGTCAATAAAGCCCAGTCCGGTCTGCTACAGGCCGCCTATTTCGGGGCGTATTTTATCATCGCCCTGCCCGCCGGTTTCTTCATGGACAGGTTCGGTTATAAAGCCGGGATCCTGGTGGGTCTGTGTCTGTATGCCCTGGGCGCACTGTTGTTCGTGCCCGCCGCCTCCGCAGGCAGCTTCGGCATGTTCCTGTTCGCATTGTTCGTGATTGCCCTCGGCCTGGGCTGTCTCGAAACCGCCGCTAACCCGTTCGCTACCGTTCTCGGCGATCCGGCCGGAGCCGAACGCCGCCTGAACCTTTCTCAGTCCTTCAACGGTTTAGGTCAGTTCATCGGCCCGATCATCGGTGGTTCACTGTTCTTCTCCGCCACACAAGGCACCACGACGGACGGATTGTCCTCGGTGAAAACCACTTACGTCGCCATCGCCGTGTTAGTGCTGCTGATTGCCTTCCTGTTCGGACGCACAAAATTGCCGGACATCCGCGAGCAAAGCGCTCCGGAAGATCACGGTATCGAGAAAGGATTGTGGCAGCACGGCCATTTCACCGGCGGCGTCATCGCACAATTCTTCTACGTCGCGGCACAGGTTGGCGTCGGTGCCTTCTTCATTAACTACACCACCGAACACTGGCACACGCTGTCGAACCAGAACGCGTCGTATCTGCTGTCTGTCGGCATGATCAGCTTTATGGTCGGGCGTTTCTTCAGCACCTGGCTGATGGGCTTTGTCCGCCCGGCCACGCTGCTGGTGGTCTACGCCATCATCAATATTGTGCTGTGCGGCGTGGTGGTGGCCGGTATTGATAATGTGTCGGTGATTGCGCTGGTGGCGATTTTCTTCTTCATGTCGATCATGTTCCCGACCATTTTCGCGATGGGCGTCAAGAACATGGGCAAACAAACCAAACGCGCCAGCTCGGTGATGATCATGGCGATTGTCGGTGGCGCGGTGATGCCGTATCTGATGGGCGCGATTGCCGACCACTACAACACCGCCGTTTCTTACGCCCTGCCGATGGTATGTTTCGCCGTGGTGCTGATTTATGCCGTGAAACAGCGGGCGAAAGCAGCGATCTGAGAACGTTGTCATACAAAACAATCTGACAGCTCCCCCTCACCACACAGCCCCTCCTTAATACCCTTCGGGTGTCGGGGAGGGGTTGCAACCCTGCAAACCGCGTCATGAGTTTTAACATTCCTGTCATCCCTGATAGAAAAATCCTGTTTATACTTCATCGCGTATAAAGCTGGTTAATAACGCTGAAGGGTAAAAAAATGTCGATTCGTTCATTGCAGGCACTGTGTTTAACCAGTTTTTTTATTGCGGATGTTCGTGACGGGCTTGGGCCCTTTCTGGGGATCTTTCTGACACAACGCCACTGGCAGCCCGATGATATCGGCTTGCTGATGACCGCTGGCGGCGTGGCAGGGTTGCTGGCAACGCTCCCTGCGGGCTTCATGACTGATGCATCGAAAAACAAGCGGCTGATTCTGGCGCTGCTGTGCGTGCTGATCACCGGCACGACGCTGCTGCTCTGGCTCAGTCAGGCAAATGCCGTGGTGGCGTTTTCGCAGATCGTGAGCGGAATATGTGCTGCGTTTGTCGGTCCGCTGATCACCGGGATCACGCTGGGTCTGACCGGGCAAAAAGGCTTTAGCGCGCAGATGGGTAAAAATGAGGCGTTTAACCATGCCGGGAATTTTATCACCGCGCTGATTGCCGGAGGGATCGCCTGGTACTGGGGCATCGGCGGTATTTTCATTCTCATGACCTGCACGATGTTATTAACGCTCATTGCACTGACGGGCATCCGCCGCAGCGATATAGACGATGATGCCGCGCGAGGGCTGGAGTCTGGCGCATCCGCTCAGGTCCCCGATTTCTCGGTGCTGGCCCAAAATAAACCGCTGCTGATCACCGGTCTGACACTGTTGCTGTTTCATCTGGCCAATGCGGCGCTGTTGCCGATGCTCAGCATGAGAATCGCGGCAGCGCCCGGCTCCGTCAATCCCGGCCTGTACGCTGCAGCAACCGTGATTATTTCTCAGATGGTGATGATCCCGGTAGCAATCTGGACCGCCGGGCGCATCGACAGAGTCGGCTACTGGCGGCTGATTATGCTGGCGCTGCTGATCATGCCCGTCCGGGCAGCGCTGGCGGCGAGTTCTGCCGCCCCTTTAATGATGGTGCCGGTGCAAATACTTGATGGTTTCGCGGCTGGCGTACTGGGCGTGGTAGTGCCGAGCTTTATTGTGGTGCTGCTGCGCGGAAACGGTCATGTCAACGCGGGCCAAAGCGTGGTGATGCTGATGCAGGGCGTCGGCGCGGCCATGAGCCCGGCCCTGACGGGTATGATTGCAGGGCATTACTCGTTCGCTACGGCGTTCAGCGTTCTGAGCGTTATCGCCCTGACGGGGCTGCTGATCTGGTGGCGATATGCCCCGTTACTTTCAACACAGTCTTGTATGGAGACAAGCTAAGTCGTCGGTCACGCGGGGCGAAGCAAGCATAAACATAGCCTGCGGGATCAGGCCAGACTCAAACCGAACAGGCGGCTCAGGGCAATTCTGCCGCTGTCGGTGACGCTCACTTCACGATAACCCTGCGTGCGGGATATCCACGCTTTTTGCAGAAAAAGCGTCATTAATGCCTGCCCCGCATCGCCTCCGAGATGGAAGCGTCTTTCGCTCCAGTCAAGGCAAGGGCAGCAAGCCTTGCGGCGCGGGCGCGGATTGAGCACCGCGCCCAGTCGTTGAAAATGGGCTTTCCCGGCCGGAGTCAGCGCGTTACCGTCCGCTTCAAGCCAGTTTTCCTGCAGCAGAAAATCGTAGATTTTTACCGCCAGCTCTCCGGCCAGATGGTCATAACAAGTTCGTGCATAACGCAGAACGACCGGCGTCCGCGACGCAAAAGTTTTGTGGTTATGCATGGAAACCCCCATCAGGTTTTCCAGCAATCCGGCGATATGGTGGCCCGCCAGGCTGTAATACCGGTGGCGCCCCTGCGTCAGGCAAATCACCAGCCCGTTGCTGAGCAGCCGGGTAAGATGACCGCTGGTTGTGGAGGCGGCGATGCCCGCCACCGCACTGAGTTCAGTCGCGGTCCACGCGCGTCCGTCCATCAGGGCACACAAAATACTGACCCTTGACGGGTCAGATATTGCTGAAGCCACCAGTGACATGGATTTTTCAAGAGACTCATCCGGCTCACTGTCGTATTCGGTTTGAAGAAAATTCATGCAGAAGGTATCGCCCAATGTTGAGTGACTTCAGCCGCCCGGATATCGTCATCCGTCAGCAGAATAAGCCGGTTATCGTGGTCGCTGTACTGTACCAGAATGTTAATGCCATTCCGGGCGAGTGTCTGGGCGATTTCGCCCAGCTCGCCCGGCTGTTTCTGGGGTAGTTTTCTTATCAGCGGGCGTGACAGCTTTCTCACGTCAAAGCCAGCATCAGTCAGAACCTGACGGGCTTTTTCACCGTCTTCTATCAGGAAATGCGCATGCCCCGCTTCTGCCGTGGAAAATACGCCGCCGCCCTCCAGCCCCACACCGTTCATGCCCAGAATACGGCCAAGGGAGGCCAGCGAACCGGGTGAATGGTCGAGGATCACGTGAATGTCATACATGCTGATGCGCTCCTTTACCGGAAGACTTGTCGGAAGAATAGTCACGAAATACACGGGCAACGCGTATTCTGTAGAATGAAAAAATCGACTGTTTACCCTCTTTCTGCGCGGCCAGATGCATCAGATTCTGTTTCCACCCTGCCACCGACTCTTCATCTTCCCACCATGATAATGAAAGGATTTTTCCGGGCGTGGTCAGGCTCTGGAATCTCTCAATGGAAATAAATCCCGGCGTGTCCGATAACAATGGTTTCAGTTCTGCCGCCAGTTCAAGGTACCGCTCACGCGCTTCGGGTACTGCATCTGCCTCAAAAAGTACTGCGATCATCGTTCTGCTCCCTCATGAATTTCGTTCAGCTTATTACCGGCAAAAATCAGATGCTTCGGTCCACACCGAAGTGTGTCTGTTCCCTGCGGGCAGGAACGGCATCCGGGGAGGCATGATCATGAATTTGTCTCATGTTCAGTGAATTTAAATCACTTTTTTTCACTCAATGACTCAGGCATAAAAGAGTCATCGCGATTCACTCTTAAAAATACGAAAACGACTGAAATAACGTAGATTTTTCAGCAGCCGGGACACCTGATAACAATGAATAAAAAACTGACATTTACCCTTAAAAGCATCCGTTTCGACGAGAATTATAACCCCTCGGAAAATACGCGTATTACCACCAATTTTGCCAATCTGGCAAGGGGTGAAAAACGCCAGGAAAACCTGCGCAACACCTTAGTGATGATCGATAATCGCTTCAATTCCCTGGCGAACTGGGATAATCCTAATAAAGACCGGTATTGTGTCGAACTCGATATTATTACTGCTCAGTTGAATATTGATGCTGAAGGCAAGGCCGACAGCTTCCCGGTGATTGAAATACTGAAAACAACTATCGTTGATAAAAAAACCCACCAACGCATTGCAGGCATTTTAGGAAATAACTTTTCCTCCTATGTGCGTGATTATGACTTTAGCGTTTTACTGCCAGAGCATAATAAGGATCAACCTGAATTTAGCCTGCCGGATAATTTTGGCGAATTACATGGGAATATATTCAAACAATTTTTAAAATCAGAGACTTACAAAGATAATTTCACTAAAACACCGGTTATCTGCCTGAGTGTTTCCAGCAAAAACACTTACTATCGCACGGGAAATAAACACCCTGTATTAGGCGTTGAATATCAGCAGGATGAACTCTCCCTGACTGATGAATATTTCGCAAAAATGGGATTACGGGCGCGGTATTTTATGCCTGAAAACAGCGTTGCACCTCTGGCATTTTATTTTTCTGGCGATTTGCTCAGTGATTACACTAATCTTGAGCTTATCAGCACCATCAGCACGATGGAGACTTTTCAGAAGATTTATCGCCCTGAGATTTACAATGCTAATTCTGCGGCAGGATTACAGTATCAACCCAGCCTGAATTACCAGGATTATTCTTTAACCCGTATTGTTTATGACCGGGAAGAACGTGGCCATCTGGCTATTGAGCAGGGGAAGTTTACTGAAGAATGCTTCATCAAACCTTACCAAACTGTTCTTGAACAATGGTCTGCCCATTCCGCTCTCTGATTAACCATAAAAAATATAAGGTCACCTGTGTATGAAAAAATTATTACCGACATCGACTGCGGGCAGTTTGCCTAAACCTTCGTGGCTGGCACAACCTGAGGTGCTCTGGTCCCCGTGGAAATTGCAAGATCAGGAATTAATTGACGGCAAAAAAGATGCCCTGCGTTTGTGTCTGGAAGATCAACAGCAGGCTGGTATCGATATTGTCAGTGACGGCGAGCAAACGCGTCAGCATTTTGTCACGACCTTTATTGAGCATCTCGAGGGCGTTGATTTCGAGAAACGTGAGACGGTTAAGATCCGTAATCGCTATGAAGCGAGTGTGCCGACAGTTGTTGGCCCGGTGAGTCGCAAAAAGGCCGTTTTTGTTGAAGATGCGAAGTTTTTGCGCCAGCAAACCACACAACCGATCAAATGGGCTCTTCCTGGGCCGATGACGATGATCGATACGCTTTATGACAACCACTATAAAAGTCGCGAGAAACTCGCCTGGGAATTTGCCAAAATTCTCAATGAAGAAGCCAAAGAATTAGAGGCTGCTGGCGTCGATATCATCCAGTTTGACGAACCGGCCTTTAACGTGTTCTTTGATGAAGTGAATGACTGGGGCATTGCCACGTTAGAAAGAGCCATCGAAGGGCTGAAATGTGAAACGGCTGTGCACATTTGCTACGGCTATGGCATCAAAGCCAATACCGACTGGAAAAAAACGCTGGGCACAGAGTGGAGACAATACGAAGAGATTTTCCCCAAACTGCAAAAATCTAATATCGATATCATTTCACTGGAATGTCATCACTCGCATGTTCCGATGGAACTGATGGAGCTTATCCGCGGTAAAAAGGTGATGGTGGGTGCCATAGACGTGGCGACCAATACCATTGAAACCCCGGAAGAAGTCGCCGCAACGCTGCGTAAAGCGCTGCAGTTTGTAGACGCCGATAAACTCTATCCTTGCACCAACTGCGGCATGATTCCTTTACCCCGTGGCGTCGCCAGAGGCAAGCTGGATGCATTAAGTGCAGGCGCAGAAATTGTCCGCAAAGAACTGCTGGCTAAATAACGTCGCCAAATAGCCGATCACTTAAAAAGAATTTTGTCTGGGTTGCGCGATCATTTCGATCGCCAACTATCCGGAAACCCGCCTGAGGTGTAAGCAGCCCCGTTTTACGCCTGTTTGTTGTTTTGCCCGTGCGCTTTTTTACCCCTGTCACGGACGAAACTATTCCGATAAAGCGCGTAGCCGCGTTATGCCTTATAAGGCTGCGCGGCAATATCAATAT
The DNA here is from genome assembly GCF_009498575.1 of Rahnella sp. RcJ3. Classification (NCBI taxonomy): domain Bacteria; kingdom Pseudomonadati; phylum Pseudomonadota; class Gammaproteobacteria; order Enterobacterales; family Yersiniaceae; genus Rahnella; species Rahnella sp. RcJ3. The sequence goes on along the minus strand of NZ_QSNX01000013.1, from coordinate 102,867 downwards.
CGATGTTAATCGTGTCACCGACCAACGACAGCAGACTGTCCATCGCGAAAGCAGAGCGGGAAATCGCCGTGTGTGCGTGCAGAATCAGGGACTTCGCGCTGGCGTCATTCATAACAGCATCCAGCACAACCGGTCTTTGGATATTTTTGATAGTCAGCATGCCAAAAATCTTAAATTGCCCATTTCCCGACTGCGTGACTTTTTGACTGGTGAACGTGACCCAGGGATAACGGTTTTCATCAAAGAACATACTGCTCTTTAACTGATGCGTCAGCAGCAGGTTCGAAGCCTCCAGCGAGGAAACCGGAATTCTGACATCTATATGATTCTGCATGTTTTGCTGATGATCTAAAAAAGCATCGCCGGATACCTGCGATAAATTCGCCTGCGAGGGATGTGTGCTGAGCATGACCCACGACAACGTAATGGTTGTGCGATCTGCGTTGATAACATAATGCTCCGGGGTGCCGGAGAAAGATAAAGATGCATAACCCATTGATAAAATAAATAAAAACACTCGCAGCATGAGGGGTTCTCCAGAGGTTGACTCTGAGTAAACGTTTCAGCTGTTGTTTCTATTCGGTTGAAATCAGTATTAAGGCAAAAGCAGTGATGCACTGAGCATATCCTGCCCCGCCCCCATCAAATCCGAACGGAGCGCTTCCACCACTTCAGGGTCGAGCCCGCCGCGCGCTGCGGTCTCCTGCATTATGATGAGGCTTTTTTCCGGCGAATATGCCGGTTTGTAACAACGGGCTTCACGCAGCGCGGCATAGCAGTCGGCGACCGAAATAATGCGCGGCCCGAGATCGAGCTGTGCACCGCGCAGATGGAAGGGATATCCCTTGCCGTCCGGCCGTTCATGATGAAAGCTGGCCATCCGGGCGATGTCCTGCATGCCGGCAATCCGCGAAAGAATTTTCCAGGTGAACTGCGGGTGTATATGGATCTGGCGGCGTTCGAAATCCGTCAGAGGCTGCGCTTTGGTGAGCAAGGCGGCGGGGACAACCAGTTTACCTAAATCATGCAGCAAACCGGCGACGCGGATCCGCGCGACACCTTTTTTAGAAAACCCGTACATTTGCGCAAGCCTGGCGGCGATACCTGCCACCACAACAGAATGTTGTGCGGCTGAACGGCAATGCAGGTCAATGACGACAGCCAGCAGGGCAGACAGTTGCGTCATTTCCTTGTCACTTAACACACGGTCAGCAAAGGGTGAAAAGGACGCGGCTGTACTGATAAGCGTGGCGGAGGCGAATTCCGTCCAGAATTCCTTTTCCAGTCCAAGCTCGCGTAACGCCAGCATGTCGTCGAGCAGGTAACGGGATCCGATGGAATCACACAGGGTTTCGACCGCGCGCACCGGATAATGACCGCGTGGAAATTCATGCAATGCCAGTAAATCCAGATTATCGGCCAGATCCAGCAGGCGGTTTTCTGAATGCTGCCGGCCTCTTGCGACGATCAGACCCGCGCTGTCAGCCAGTAACGGGATATCCGCAAGTTGGCTGGCGCAATCGTGCGGAGCATGTGTCCCCCTGCTGATATCACGTAAAAGTGCAGCAATGAACAACCGCTGTTGTGCCAACAGACTGAACTGGCGCTGACGGGCAATATTCATCACGATATAAGCACGCCGCACACCACGATGTCCGTTTTCAGGGCTTAACAAGTCCAGCGCAGAAGAAAATCCGATAAGAAAATCCGTAAAGGTAACGTCCACGTAACCACTCCCACTCATTCAACAATGCGAGAAGGAAACCGGATTTCGGGATGACAGACAATTTAATTGCCCAAAGTGGGTATATATAGGTTTTTATTCCTTAATGGTATCTTTAACAGATATAATAATTGGCTTTTTTCCCTATGCTGGCTGAAGTTTTTACCTATACCTTTCACAGATTCTGATCGCGGAATGTAGACTGTATAATATTAATCTTAGCGGTGTGTAAATCCGAACGGGTTTGATGTGGCTTTACTTATTACTGTCAGGATCAGATGAAGTATCTCATTGATAAAGAAATAGAATTCAACTCAGACGATGGTACATTGCACTATCCTGCCAGCCAGGACGTGATCAAACTGACACTCCCGGCCGCACGGTTGCTGGAAGAATTTCTTTCATCTGAAGGGCGTGATCTGACGCGGGAATATCTGCTGGAAACAGTCTGGGACAAGCACGGCCTGCATGCTTCCGGCAATAATCTTAACCAGTACGTCAGTATTGTCCGCCGCAATCTGGCGCTGTTTGAATGCCACGAACTCATTATTACCCTCCCCAAAGTCGGTTTTAAACTGAATCCGGCGGTCAGTGTGCAACGCCTTGATGCGCCACCGCCTGCCGGGCAGGCACCGGCCTCCCCGCCTCCGCTCAGGGTGCAAACACCCGATTCAGTTTCTGCTCCGGTTAAACCTGCACGGCGTGCTCTTTTTATTCTGCTCTGCCTGCTGGTTCTGGTTAGCCTGTCTTTCGGCGCGTGGAAATACGACGACGCCACCAACGGAATGACCGAAATAAAACAGCCCGACACCGGCTGCGATATTATTTTCCTTAAAGATATTTCGGACGATGCCAAAACTGCGGTGCTGGAACGGGTCAGTCACACACTAAAAACCAATAATCTGACGTGCAACAAAACCAACGTGCTCATTTATAACAGTGAATTATCCTATTCATCTCAAAACAACGCCCGAACACTGCTGTCCTTATGCACCCGCGGTAATAATAATGAGATTATTTCGTGTGATAACTTCTATCACTATAAGTGGATCAAACCATGATCATGATTAAAAAGAAGTGGTTCTATGCCACCGTCGCAACTGTTTGCGTCATCGCAGCAACCGTTCTTTATTTATGGCCATCCAAAGATATTCCTACCTTAAAATGTAAAGCCTTCGGCAAAGTGAATATGGATATTGAGCAGGGTCAACTGGTTTTTTCTATTGTTGAAAGCCTGCAATTTTACGATAAAGACAAAGGTATTATTCAGTACGAAGGCTATGTAAAGTCGGCCAAAGCCAGTACCTATCTTGAGCGTACCGTCTATCTCAGTCATGGTGTCAAAGTGGATAATAAAACCTATCATTTCACCATTGACAAAGTGACGCCGTCACCTTTGGATAACACGCCAGATACTGATTTCGACCAGATGTGGCTGGAAAACACGGGCGATAATGCCTCACTCAACATTGGTGTTAAGAAGATACGGGACCAGGCGTATGTAGTAAGCAGTACCTATTCCCCGCAATTTGTTTGTGTCGCGTACTGAACACGCCCGCATTCTTCAGGTTATTCATCTTTAATAAAAGTAAAATTAAGAATAAAAACCTATTTATGTTGCAATCTGACATATAAATTGATGACGATGGCCGGAAGAGTGTTTTATAGCCACTCACTGACGGGTATCCGTCTGGCGGCAGAGTGGCAAAGACTGCTCAGCGCCGATCACTTAAAAAATAGGTAAACAAATGCGTACTAACACAATCAAACTGACTGTCGCTGGCAGTGCCATTGCGGTATTTATGGCTTTCTCTGGCCAGACTCAGGCTGTTGAACTGGGTGCAAAAGCGGGCACAAATTTCACTGAACTGAACGCCGGTATGGGCCGTCAGACATCCGGTCTTTATGTCGAGGGTAACTGGGCGAAGAACACTCAAAATGGCCGCCAGATTGGTGGCGTGAGCACCGGTTTTAATATTCCGGCAGGCCCGGCAATGATTAATCTGGGCGCGAAAGCGCTTTATATGCAGGGTTCTACTTCTGATAATGAAGGCGTGGCATTTCCCGTCGGCGGCGGTATTACCGTCCCCTTCACCGACAGTCTGGCATTTTATGCAGAGGGTTATGCAGCACCTGATGCATTAAGCAATCGTGTAAAATCTTATTCCGAAGCCGATGCCGGATTTAGCTGGATCCCGGTCGCACCATTAAAAGTAAAAGCCGGTTACCGCTATGTTGGCCTTGACGGCACTGCGGGAAATCCTAATGAACGCATTATTGATGGTGCGTATTTAGGCGCAGAGATGGATTTCTGATTTAACGTTTAATGTGCTGCAAAGAGTGCACATTGCATTGACCCGGAATGTGCACTCTCCTGTTATTTTTCAGGGCTGAAAAAATAAATCCGTTATTGTTTCACCAGTACCGGCTGTTCACGATATTCCGCCGGGAAATACTGCTTCAAATCTTTAATCTTCGGCAGATCGTTCACCACAATATACGGATAGTCCGGGTTATCGTTTAAAAAGTTCTGGTGATAAGCCTCAGCCGGATAAAAGTGCGCATTGCTTTCAACTTTGGTGACCAGCGGTTCGCTGTAACTGTGGCTGGCATTAAGCTGGGCGATGTACGCGTTCGCCACTTCCGCCTGCGCAGCGTTCATAGGAAAGACTGCTGACCGGTACTGACTGCCGGTATCCGGCCCCTGACGGTTTAACTCTGTCGGGTTATGCCCTACCGAGAAGAAGATGTGCAACAGTTCGCCATACGTTACTTGTGTCGGGTCGAAGGTCACTTTCACCGATTCCGCATGACCGGTCTCGCCGGTACTGACCTGCTCGTAACTGGCCGTTTGCGCCACACCGCCAGCATAACCGGACACCGCGCTGGTCACCCCTTTTACATGCTGAAACACCCCCTGAATCCCCCAGAAACAGCCACCGGCAAACAGCGCGGTTTCGCTGTGTGCAGTGCCTGCTGGCTCATCTTTTGCCGGTGCCGGGATCACGACCGCCGGTTCAGCGCCTCCGCCCCATGACCAGGCATTATTTTCGAACACGAACGCAGACGCCAGCATCAGCCCGGCGATCAGGCTGTAGTGGCGAAAGTTACGCCGGTTTTTCGATGCAATTTTCATAGTCAATTTCCTGCCAGATTAAGCTTTAGGGGTGAACGTCATCGCCAGCCCGTTCATGCAATAACGCAGACCGGTCGGCTGCGGACCGTCATCAAACACATGTCCCAGATGGCCGCCACACCGGCGGCAATGCACTTCATCGCGCACCATACCCAGCGAGGTGTCCCGGCTGGTTTGCGCCGCATCAGCAAGAGGTTGCCAGAAACTCGGCCAGCCGGTATGGCTGTCGAATTTGGTCGCTGAAGAGAAAAGAGCAAGGTTGCAGCCTGCGCAGGCAAACTCGCCCGCACGATGTTCGTTGTTTAACGGACTGGAATAAGGACGTTCGGTGCCTGCTTCGCGCAAAATACGGTACTGATCATCGCTGAGGCGCTGATGCCACTGGGCATCCGTCAGCATGATTTCGAATTTCGCAGGTTTTACCTGCGCGCCGGCATTGCGGGAAAACAGTGACGGGACCAGCCCCATCATGGCCGCGGCAGATACCGCGCCACTGCCCAGCAGGAAATTACGTCTGTTAATCATTTTTGCCACCGATCCGGTTGCTGTCGATGGCATCAGATTACAAGGGGAGGGATTACGGAATCCTCGCGGAGAGTTAACGGTTTTGTGATAACTCGATTTGCAGTTGCACTGCTGGCTGGAGTAAAGGCTGGAATGAGGTAGTTTCGGTTTCTCACGTGCGGTGATCGCTTAACGCGCTGCGCCGAAACCGCTGAGCGATCACAGCTATTGAGAAACCGAAACTGCCACCCTTCTGTTCTAAGCAGCCGCCCCGTTGCAGCGGCTATCTGCAACCCGATTACAAGATCGCCCGTGCAGCCGGGTCTGCACCTTCCCGCACAAACACAGGAATTTCACTCATTGGTGCAGCAACCGTGATCACCCTCCCCCCTTCATAGCGTTCGCCATTCAATGCCACCCACGTTTCTCCCGCCGGTAACCACACTTCCCGCTCGCGCTGACCGGCATACAACACCGGCGCAACCAGAATATCTGCGCCAAGCATGTACTGATCTTCCACCTGCCAGCTTTCAGCCTGACCCGGATACTGATAGAACAGGGTGCGCATCGCCGGATCGCCATTTTCATGCGCTTCCTGCATCACGCGGCTGATGTAAGGGCGCAGTTTTTCGCGCAGGAATAACCCGCTTTTCATCAGCTGGTAATTCTCTTCGCCGTAACTCCAGACTTCATTGGGTGCGCCGCTGTTGCATTGCGCAATGCCGTCACGCCACGGTTCTGACGGCTGGATTTGCGGTTCGCGGTAGCCATGTAAACGCATCACCGGACAGAATACGCCCCACTGGAACCAGCGGATCAGCAACTCATGAAACGCCGGATCATTCACATTCCCCCCCTGGAAACCGCCGATATCCGTCGTCCACCAGGGAATGCCCGCCAGCCCCATATTCAGACCGGCGGCAATCTGATTACGCAGCGCGTGGAAGGAAGAATGGATGTCGCCCGACCACGCCAGCACGCCGTAACGCTGGCTGCCTGCCCAGGCGCAACGCACCAGATTCACGATCTCGTGCTCACCTTCCTGCTGTAAACCGTCGTGAAAACCTTGCGCGAATTTTTGCGGATAGATGTTGCCCACTTCCAGCACCGGCCCGAGATGATAGCGATAGTTATCAAAATCATAAGCGCGGTATTCCGGCTCGGCTTCGTCCAGCCAGAAGGTGCGGATGCCCAGATCGTAATAGTTCTGCTTCACCTTATCCCAGACAAACTGACGCGCGCCGGGATGTGTGGCATCAAAGAAGGTACAGTTGCCGAGAAAATCCAGATTCACCGACACACCGCGATCGGTATTGACCAGATAACCTTTGGATTTCATTTCCTTATAATTGTCGGTGCGGCTGTCTACCGTCGGCCAGACCGACACCATAGTTTCGATGCCCAGCGATTTAAGCTCCGCGACCATGGCTTTCGGATCCGGCCAGTCCACGGGGTCAAAACACCAGGTGCCCTGATTCGGCCAGTGGAAGAAGTCGATGACAATCACCGAAACCGGCAAATTGCGCCGCCTGTATTCACGCGCCACCTCCAGCACTTCCTGCTGCGTACGGTAGCGCAGTTTGCACTGCCAGAAACCAGTCGCGTATTCCGGCATTTGCGGCGCAGTGCCGGTCGCGCGGCCATACTGATGCAGGATGTCAGCGGGCGTGTCTCCGGCGGTGATCCAGTAATCCATCTGCTCCGTGACCTGCGCTTCCCAGCGGGTAATGTTTTTGCCGAATGTCGCTTCGCCAATCGCCGGATTGTTCCACAACATGCCGTAACCCAGGCTTGAAAGCATAAAGGGTACGCTGGCCTGCGAGTTACGCTGCGCCAGTTCCAGCGTGCAGCCTTTCAGATCCAGACAGCTCTGCTGGTACTGCCCCATGCCATAAATTTTCTCGTCCGGACGCGATTCAAAACGCACGGTTAATTGATGCTTGCCACCGGGAATGGCTTTAAATTCGCGGGCATCCATCTTCAGTGCACTGATGTATTTATCCTGACTCTTTTCCGTTGCGCCAATGCCCACAGTCGAACGCTGACGCCAGTACTCTTCGAGGATCAGTTCACCACGCAGGTTATAAAACGCCAGTTGCCCTTTGATATTCACCGTCGCGGTGATGTTACCGTTGCGCAGCGTCAGGGTTTCTGTGCTATGACTGATGTCTGCTTGTGGCTGAGTGTCCGCGGGCAGCAGCGCCCACAACGAATCATTGAGTTCAGGACGGCAGGTGGCGCGCACGCGCAGGCTGTTCTCGCCCCAGGGTTCAATCACCAGCGTTTGCTGATCAAAATGCCAGAGGATACGGTTCTTTTCGGCGATTAATTCGCTCATGCGGACTCCTGTGTATGCAAGGTGGCCTGAGGTTCAGGCTCATGTTCCCGGGAAATTTTTGACTGATTGATTTGTTTCATGGTGGCGTCATTAAGCTTGTACCAGCGCATCGACAGCGCGCTGAACATTGACAGCACGCCCGGCACCAGCGAGAACAGCGCGATAATCGACAGCATCGCGACAGTATTCTGCTGTGCGGCATGCGGCACGTAACCGCTCATGCCCAGTGTCCAGCCGACCACCGCCCCGCTCACCGCCATCCCCATTTTGAGGATCGCCAGCAAGGTGGAAAACACGGTGCCATCCATGCGTTTGCCCTGTTTGTATTCGCCGTAATCCACCACATCAGACATCATCACCCACATCAGCGTGGTGGTGACCTGATAGAAGGTGGAGACCAGCAAGGTCATGCCCACCAGCAGGGAAATCCACGCCGGAACGAAGAAAATCGCCGCGCTCAGCGCACCGGTCAGAATGGCGCACAGTGTGAAGGCCGCGAGTTTGCTGCGGTTGCGGGTCAGCGGTTTAACCAGCAGACTGCCGAGACTTTTGCCGACAATGTGTGCCGCCAGCAGCCACATAAAGTAGCTGGCATTGCCGAGATAATAAGTGACGTAATACATCATTGCGCCGAGACGCACCACGCCGAAGGAGATGTTGAAGAAGATCAGCGCTGCCACCACCCGCCACTGATCGTTACGCACTAAGTCACGTAAATCGGAGAGAAAATTCTCATGTGTCGGCGGCGCGCTGATACGTTCTTTCGTATTGAGAAAACACAGCAGGAACATCACCACGGCAATCGACGCCATGATCGCCATCGCGCCAAAATAGCCGTCGAGTTTATTGCCACCGCCCATCATTTCCGCCAGCGGCATCATCAGGAATGTGGACATCGCGCCGCCCAGCGTAGCGAGGAAGAACCGATAGGATTGCAGGGAAATACGCTGGGTATTATCCGGCGTAATGATCGCGCCCATCGAGCAATAGGGAATGTTAATGGCGGTGTACATCAGCATCATCACGCAATAAGTGACGCTGGCGTACACCATTTTACCGCCCAGCGTCAGAGATTCCGGCACCGCGTAAACCAGTAAACAGCTTGCCCCGAAAGGTAACGCCAGCCAGAGAATATAAGGCCGGAATTTACCAAACCGGGTTTGTGTCCGGTCAGCGATCAGCCCCATCGCCGGATCCACAATCGCATCAGCGACGCGTGCAACAAGAAACATTGTCCCGACAAAGACTGCCGGTAATCCCACAACATCGGTGTAATAAAACGTCAAAAATATAATCACATTATCCAGACCAATATGGCTCGCCATATCCCCCAGACCGTAACTCACTTTTTCTTTTACGGATAACTTCGCAGTCATTTTTCGTCCTGCCTTTTGTAGGTTAAACACAAAAAAGTCAGTCCGTCCGTGGCCCGAGGACTTGTTATAGAATGGTTAAAAGCGAGTCACAATTACGAGATGTTATAAATTTCTTATGATTTTTGATTTGTGTGATACCGGTAACATGAGGAGGGGAAAGGATCTTGCAGTCCTTTGACCTGGCCTTTGAGTCAGGACCGTGGGTTGCCACCCACACAGGCTTCAAGGTCAAGGTCGTGGGCTAGCCGCCCACACTGGCCTCAAGGGGTGCGGCGATAGGCGCCCCTTGAGGCCAGTGTGGGTGGCAACCCACGGTTTTGACTTTAAAGGGTATTGAGCGCAATGCGCGCATCAGTAAATCCTTCCACATTATCGAAATACAGCGCGGGGCGCCTTCGCCGATACGGCCGGTGGCGTTCGCGCTTCAGAGATTGCTAAGATAGAGGCAGACCAATAAGAAATTCGGGAAGTGATGATGAGCACAGAACTGAGACAGGAAGCCTTTCACTTAATGCGCAAGGTTTTCCAGCAACACACCGCGAGATGGCAGCAGTGCATCCCGGAACTGACCAAACCGCAATATGCGGTGTTGCGCTCTGTCGCTGAAAATCCCGGCATTGAGCAGGTGCTGCTCACGGATGTCGCCGTCAGCAGCAAAGCGACACTGGCGGAAATGCTGGCGCGCCTTGAAACGCGCGGGTTGCTGGTCCGTGAAGCCGATCCGGCAGATAAACGCCGGCGTTTTATTACGCTGACGGCGGAGGGGAAAACGGTTCTCGCGAAAACCCAGCCCGTCGGTCAGCAGGTAGATACTGAATTTCTGGCAAGACTTTCTCCAGACGATCAACAGCATTTAGTCCGCCTGCTGAAGTCTATGACAGAGGATTCAGTATAACTTTGCCGTAAAGCCTTGCGGCTTGATGAGGTGAAGGCCCACTTCGTTCCATAATTCCAGTCATTAATCTGTATTCAGCGCCTTACCCCAGGTGAACGCTCACTGATAATAAACCTCTGAAAATCAACTTATTACGATATTCGCTAATTGTTTTCGGCGATTGATGGGCATAACTTATACCCTCAATTTCAAAAGGGACTTATCAAAATGGCAATACCCGCTTACCTATGGCTTAAAGATGACGGCGGCGCTGACATCAAAGGATCTGTCGATGTGAATGGGCGTGAGGGGAGTATCGAGGTTCAAGGATTTGGGCACGGCTTGTTTTTACCTACTGACAACAACACAGGCAAGATCACCGGTACTCGTGTACATTCCGCGCTGACTTTTGAAAAAGAATTCGATAGCTCTTCGCCCTACCTTTACAAGGCCGTAGCAAAAGGCCAAACCTTAAAATCTGCGGAGATAAGGTGGTACAGGATCAACGATGCTGGTCAGGAAGCTGAATATTTCAATATGCTGATGGAAAATGTAAAGGTCGTTTCTGTTTGCCCGCTAATGCATGATTGCAAAAACCCTGCCACTGATAAACATAACCATCTTGAGTCAATTTCACTGCGTTACGAGCGGATCACGTGGAAACATTGCGATGGGAATATCATTTTTTCAGATGCGTGGAATGACAGATGATCAAGTGCATGTTTCGGTTAAACGGAGCGGGTATATCAACGCTAAGTTGCCCGGGAATTGGTTTTTTCCCTGCATACTCAGGCAATCCCGCACAGCGCAACGATCCTGAACAGACAGCGGTCAAAAACATAGGACCACTACCGCCAGGCAGGTACTACATCGTATCCCGCCCTGTGGGGGGTTTAATGTACAAGCAGCGTGATTGGCTTAAGTCAATTGTCAGCGGTTCAGATCATGCAGCGTGGTTTGCATTATTTCGCGATGATAGCTTGATTGATGACACGACTTTCATTGAGGATGTCGAACGTGGAAATTTCAGATTACATCCGGCTGGATATCAGGGGACAAGTAACGGCTGCATAACATTTACCAGTAAGTCACACTTCGATATCCTTCGAGAAGCATTACTCAAGACACCAACCACGATGGTTAGCCCAACAATGAAAGCGTTTGGCACAGTGCAGGTGTACTAATGAAACCATACCAATATATTCTGATCTGGATGGCTGGCTCGGCGTCTTTTGTCGTAATACTCGTCACCATTTTCGCCTTAATACCCGAAAATATCGCGTACTCACTTTTGACAGAAAAAACAGGTTTTATAAAAGAAGAATCATGGGCAAATATCTTTATGACCTTTATCCATCTGACTTCATTCCTGTTGAACATTTCACTGATCTGGCTTGTCGCCTTTTTACTGAGAAAGAAAGAGTAATCAAAGCCCGGCGGCAAGCCGGGCTGGTATTCAATACAGTGATGCATGGAAGAACCGCTTATGGTGAATAACCAGGATGTATAGATTGGTATAACTCAGGATGGAATAAGACGGCTAAATGCCGGGTTTTTTACATGCACGGAATATCATCAAACTCATCCGTAGTGGCATCGTTGAAGCTATGCGTAACAACACCGAAAATTATTGTCGTCCCTCGAAACCACCGCCATCGATCAGGATGTCTGACTCAGGCCGCATCAGGGGATGGATGTCAACGGGGAGTGAACGGTTGGAAGGAGGTTATACAGGGTCTATGATGGAGGACTAACGGGAGTTTTTATGATTGAAGAAGTCGTATTACTTGATGGTAAAAATCAACCGGCGGGCACCATGGACAAAGCGCTGGTGCATACCGGCCAGACACCCTTGCATCTTGCATTTTCCTGCTATATTCACAACGATCGCGGCGAAATCCTGCTGACACGACGCGCCCTGAGCAAAGTGGCCTGGCCCGGCGTCTGGACCAATTCTGTCTGCGGACACCCGCTGCCGGGTGAATCCCTTCGGGCGGCAGTTTGCCGTCGCTGTCAGTACGAACTGGGTTTATCCGTGGAGCAAATCACGTCGCTGGTTGACGAATTTCAGTATCGTGCCACCGATGCATCCGGGATTGTCGAAAACGAGTTTTGCCCGATATTTGCCGCTTTCACCCGCCAGCTGCCCGTACCGCGTGCTTCTGAAGTCATGGATTATCAGTGGGTTAAGCCGGAAGATTTGCTGAACAGCGTTCGGGCAACACCCTGGGCATTCAGCCCGTGGATGGTGTTACAACTGGGCCAGATCACGCAGGAAAACCTCAGTCTGCTGGGGTGATCTGAGGCGCACAAAGCGGACATGCTGCCAGTCAGGATCGTTAAACAAAGCCTGATACTGGCGACGATTTTTCGCGTAAGTTTTCAGCGTCCACAGAATAATTGAATCCCGGCTGAAGAAGCTTTTACGAAACGATTCGCGATTCCCCGTTCCCGCCCAGATTTCCTTTTGTCCCCATGCCCGCGTGGCGGCGCGTTTCACCGCCTGATATAACGTGCGCCCGAACGAATAATCCACCCACACGATCATATCGATTTCGCGCCATTTTACGGCCTGAGTACGTTTGTAATTTCCGTCAATCACCCAGCCGTCACTGGCCGCCAGTTTTTCTGTCAGACGGGCAAAAAATTCTTCATCCGGTGTGCCCTGCCAGTCCGGCTTCCAGAACAGCGCATCCAGTTCAATATAAGGAATATTCAGTTTCTGAGAAATGTTGCGCGCAAGCGTTGATTTCCCGCTTCCGCTGGTACCAATAACATTGATTTTCACCACATGATCCTTATCCGCTGCCGGATGTTGCATCTGGCCTGAAAAAAGGGCGCATATTATGCCGCAACATATTTCACTTGTACAAGCACATGAATTAACGCCCGCAACCATTACGCACAGAACTTAGTTGTCGTGTGAATGTATTGCCGCTGCGAATGGATGAACTATTTGTGCTTTTTTTTCGATTGCTAGCAACAAAATCTAAAATATCTTGCAGCCATACCTGTACAGATTGGCAATCTTTGTATAACTTTCTGTTACCCCTGCTTCATCATTAGTCCGTCTTTTACGGGCGTATTCAGCCTGACCTTTGGAAGAAAAATTGGATTTCCCTTCTTCCAAAGGTTTTTTTCATGGCTGGGGTTTTCGTGATGCACAACACAACGATCAGATGAGTCAGGGCCGGAAATTGTGAAGAAAAACTTCACAATACTCTCTTTTCTGACTGGCAATAGGCACTTTTCACGTGAGACGAATCCGCTGAAAAGTTTAAGGAGGTCTACATGCAAATCGAAGCAGAACAAACAGTTACAGAAATCAGTGATTATTTAAATGTGCGGGAAACGCCGACATTAAGCGAAGTTGAGATCCTCGGGACTATTGTTTCAGGACTTCTCTCCAGCCACTATCCGGTGAGTAATAAGGCCATCATTGAAGGTCTGGTGCGCCATCTGGAACAGGAGACCAACATCAGTAATCAGCAAGGTTGCCGTAACTTACTGGAACTGGTGTTACTTTCCACGCAGGACGATGTGATTTAAAAAATATTACCGGCCTGTTAAAGATGATGTTAACAGGCCGGAGCGCAATAACTGTTTTGTTAAAGCGATTTCAGTGTCGCGGCGATCACATCTTTAGCCGGCGTGGTCGGACGACCAATCAGTTTGCTCAATGTATGAGAATCATCAAACAAGCCCCCTTTCTCTGCACCTGCATCAGAATCTGCCAGCATATTCGCCAGACCTTCCGGTAAACCGGCACCAAGCAGCGCTTTGGCAAATTCCGCCTCCGGCAGGTTGATATAATCAACTTTTTTACCGGACTGACGGGCAATTTCGGCAGTGAATTCCGCCAGCGTGTAGGCTTCATCCCCGGCCAGTTCGTAGATTTTACCGGCCTGATTTTCCTGCGTCAGTACTGCCGCCGCGGCCTCAGCATAATCCTGGCGCGCAGCGGAAGAGATTTTCCCTTCACCGACTGAACCAATAAACGCGTTATGCGCCAGCGCCGGGGCGATACTCGCCGCATAGTTTTCGGTGTACCAGCCGTTACGCAACAGCACGAATGGAATGGCGGATTCGCTTAATGCTTTTTCGGTCGCACGGTGTTCAACACCCAGTCCCAGCGGACTTTTGTCTGCATGAAGCAGACTGGTGTAGGCCAGCAGTTTCACGCCTGCACGTTTTGCTGCGTCGATGACCGCGTTATGTTGTGCTTCGCGCTGACCGACTTCACTGGAAGAAATCAGCAGCAGTTTTTCGACGCCTTTAAACGCAGAATCCAGTGTGGCGGGCTGGCTGTAATCGGCCTGACGCACGTCAATACCCAGATCTGCCAGATCCTGAGCTTTTTGCGGATTACGCACCGCGGCAATAATCTGATCAGCAGGCACTTTTTTCAGAAGTGCAGCAATAACAAGGCGGCCTAACTGGCCGGTAGCACCGGTAATTGCGATCATAATGGTTTCTCCAAAAAGTATTCGACAGATGATTTATGCTTTCAAGGCGCTAAAAATGTCGCCGTAAACACATCCTATGCGATACACTAACTTTTCGTAAGTACGTACCCTAAGGTTAGTATGAAAATAATTTCCTCTGAGCAACCCGCTGAACGTTTGCCACTGTCAGAACAAATCCGCCGGGGCGAAGTCCTGAATCCCAACTGCCCGTCGCGCGAAATCCTGCGTCACATCACCAGCCGCTGGGGATTACTGATCCTGATCGCGCTCAGCGATAACACATTGCGCTTTAGCGAACTGCGCCGCAAAGTCGGCGGTGTCAGCGAAAAAATGCTGGCACAGACTTTACAGTCCCTCGAAGAAGACGGTTTCATCGACCGCCGTTCTTATCCGGTGGTGCCGCCGCATGTGGAATATTCTCTGACCCCCCTCGGCATCGAAGTAAAAGATCAGGTTGCCGGACTTGCAGACTGGCTGGAGTCGAATCTGCATCGCGTTATGAAACAGCGTAGCCTGCGTATCGTAGGTGCAGAGTAATTAACAAAAAAACTTAACAAGTCCCCAAAAATTCTCACCTATCATTGACTCTATCCACCGACTAACATCATTTCATTGATTCGATAAAACCTTTTATTTTAATCAGCTGAGGTGATGTATGTCCCCGTCCCAGACCCACAAGCAACATGTCACGCTCGTCATTACCCATAAGATTGCGCCAGCCAGCGAAGCGCAATATGAAGCCTGGCTGAATAAAATTATGCCACAGGCCAGTACCTTCCCGGGGCATCTTGGCGTCAACGTCATCCGCCCGAGCCGCAGCGGCGATGCTTATACCATTCTGGTGCGTTTCGACACGCTGGAAAATCTTAATGCATGGCACAACTCGGATCTGCGTAAACAACTGGTGGCGGAAGTCAGCCCGCTGTTGTTGCAAAACGACAGCACCGAGGTGCGTCCCGGTGCCGAATTCTGGTTCACCCCGCCAAGTGCGAATGTCCGCCCGCCCGCCCGCTGGAAACAGTATCTGCTGACATTGGGGGTAATTTATCCATCGACTCATATTGTGCCCTGGTTTTGGGGGCAGTTTTTGCCACAGCTTAAAGGCACCGAAGGCGGTCATTTACTCAATGACGCCACGGTCGTAGGGCTGGTGGTTTTCCTCTGGATGCCAATCGTTACACGAGTGTTCCATTCATGGCTGACGCGCGCTTCCGCGCAATAACAGGAGATTTTCCAATGAATTCAATAAATAATGTTGCTTCACTGATCCTGCTTAACGGCAAATTCCACACCGTTGACAGAGAAAAACCGCTGGCAAATGCTGTCGCAATCAAAGACGGTAAATTCCTGGCTGTCGGTACCGAAAATGAAGTGATGCAGTTTGCTGATGCGCAGACGCAGGTAGTGGATTTGCACGGACACACCGCCATTCCGGGCCTGAACGACTCGCACCTGCATCTGATCCGTGGCGGTCTGAATTACAATCTGGAATTGCGCTGGGAAGGCGTGCCTTCGCTGGCCGATGCCCTGCGGATGCTGAAAGAACAGGCGCTGCGGACACCAAGCCCGCAGTGGGTGCGCGTGGTAGGAGGCTGGACTGAATTTCAGTTTGCCGAACGCCGCATGCCGACGCTGGATGAAATTAATCAGGCCGCGCCCGATACGCCGGTGTTTATCCTGCATTTATATGACCGCGCATTGCTCAACCGCGCCGCGCTCAAAGTGGTCGGCTACACCAAAGACACCCCCAATCCGCCAGGCGGTGAAATTCAGCGTGACAGCAATGGTAATCCGACCGGCATGCTGATCGCCAAGCCAAACGCGATGATCTTATATTCAACGCTGGCGAAAGGACCGAAACTGCCGCTGGAACAGCAGGTGAACTCTACCCGCCAGTTTATGCGTGAACTGAACCGTCTCGGCCTCACCAGCGCGATTGATGCAGGCGGCGGCTTCCAGAATTACCCTGAGGATTATCAGATCATCGATGAGCTTCATCAGAAAAATCAACTGACGATACGTATTGCTTACAACCTGTTTACCCAGCGTCCGCAACATGAACTGGAAGATTTCGAGCTGTGGACCGACATGCTCAAACCTGGCCAGGGCACTGATTTCTACCGTCATAACGGCGCAGGCGAAATGCTGGTATTTTCAGCCGCAGACTTTGAAGATTTCCTGCAACCGCGTCCGGATTTACCGCCGGGAACGGAGGTCGAACTTGAACGCGTGGTGCGTCATCTGGTGGAGCACCGCTGGCCGTTCCGCCTGCATGCAACCTATGACGAGTCGATCAGCCGGATGCTGGATGTCTTTGAGAAAGTGAACAGCGATATCCCGTTCAACGGGCTGCACTGGTTCTTTGACCATGCGGAAACCATCACCGAACGCAACATTGAGCGCGTCAAAGCGCTGGGCGGCGGCATTGCGGTACAGCACCGTATGGCGTTCCAGGGAGAATACTTCGCTGAACGCTACGGTATCGAGGCCACCAAACATACGCCACCGGTGGCGAAAATGTTGTCCGCAGGCGTGCCGGTCGGGTTGGGCACCGACGCGACCCGTGTTGCCAGTTATAACCCATGGACGGCACTGTACTGGCTGGTTTCCGGTCGCACCGTCGGCGGCATGGCGATGTATGACGACGCCGCCCGTATTGACCGCGAAACCGCGCTGATGCTGTGGACGCAGGGCAGTTCCTGGTTCTCCAGCGAACAGGGCAAGAAAGGTCAGATCAAAGTCGGGCAACTGGCCGATCTGGCCGTTCTTTCCGAAGATTTCTTCAGCGTGCAGGAAGAACGTATCAAGGGCATCGAATCGGTGATGACCGTGGTCGATGGCAAAGTGGTTTACGCGGCAGGCAGTTTCTCGCCGCTCGCGCCGCCAGCCATCCCGGTGCTGCCGGACTGGTCGCCGGTCACCACAGTGCCTGGGCATTACCGCTCTGCGCCGCCACAAGGTGCAGCGCGCGTCGGGCTGGTTCGTCAGGGGCATCAGTGCGTCGGCCCGTGTGGCGTGCATAAACACAGCCATGATATTGCCCGTGGTTCTGATGTCCCGGTGTCCGATGACAACGCTTTCTGGGGTGCGTTAGGATGTTCGTGCTTCTCGTTCTGACCCGTTGAGAACGACATGAAAATGGCCTGCATTGCAGGCCATTTTTTTCTGTCACCGTATCTTTTGCACACGCTCCGGCATACCCTGTTATGAGCATTAGCTCATTAACAGGAACTGAATGATGCGTGACCTTCCCCCTACAGCCACACTTCGCGCCTTTGAAGTCGCCACCCGCCACACGACGTTTACCTCAGCCGCAGAGGAGCTGTTTATTACACAAAGTGCCGTCAGCCATCAGTTGAAAAAACTGGAAGATAGCTGGGGCCTGCAGCTTTTTCAGCGTGGTAAAACCCTGAGCCTGACGCCTGCCGGTGCGGCGCTTGCCCCTCTGGTACGGGAATTCTTTAGTAAGCTTGAAACGACACTTGCCGATCTGCGTGAACAAAAAGGACGGGTGCGGCTGCGTGTCAGCACCACCTATTCTTTCGCGTTAAAGTGGCTGTTACCGCGCCTGCCGGAATTAGCACGTTTGCATCCGGAAATTCTGGTCTCGCTGGAAAGTACGGATAAAGCCATTAACTTCGCCAGCGCAGATTCCGATGTAGCGATCCGTTTCGGACACGGTAATTATGCGGCGCTGCATACAGAGTTTATGTTTCGCGAACAATTATTTCCCGTTGCCAGCCCCGCATTCTTAGCCGGTTTTGGTATACCCGCTGAACCTGCGGAACTGCTGCGTTTTCCGCTGCTGACGCGTGACGGGGCTGATCTGGTACCGAAATGGGATGCCTGGTTTAAGCAGGTCGGCGTCAATACTGATGTACTGCACGAAAGCGTGCGCTTCGCCGACACAAATATGACGATTGAAGCCGCGTTACTGGGTCAGGGCATTGCATTAGCGCGCAGCGGCCACGTTGAAAAAGAAATCCATGATGGCAGTCTGGTCAGGCTCTTTGACGTCGTTTTCCCCTCTCCGGCCGCCTATTACTTTGTCTGTCCGGAAGGCATCGAGACACAGCCGCACATCCTGAAATTCCGTAACTGGCTGCTGGCCGAATCACAGCAGGCGCAGCGCAGTTACCGTTGAAGTATGAGTTATTGCTCATACCACGATGACAACACTTCACTGTTAATCCGGGCACAGGCTGTTTAGCATCAGTACATGCCCGCTCATATTATTTTTCTGACCTTATTCGCCGCCCTGCTGCACGCCAGCTGGAACGCCTTATTACGCAGCGGAACTGACCGGT
The DNA here is from genome assembly GCF_009498575.1 of Rahnella sp. RcJ3. Lineage (NCBI taxonomy): Bacteria > Pseudomonadati > Pseudomonadota > Gammaproteobacteria > Enterobacterales > Yersiniaceae > Rahnella > Rahnella sp. RcJ3. The sequence goes on along the minus strand of NZ_QSNX01000013.1, from coordinate 84,143 downwards.
TGTGGTCGATGACCATCATGTGCGTGACGATTGCCGTTACCTGCGGGGTTATCGCGCTGTTTCTGCCACTTCCTGACTTCGCGAGCGCGAAGTATGCAGTGTTATCGGGCCTGCTGCATGTCGGTTACAACCTGTGTTTAATACGCAGTTATCAAAGCGGTGATCTCGGGCAAACCTACCCGATTGCGCGCGGTTCTTCGCCGCTGATGGTGACCTGTGGCGCAGCTCTGTTCGCCGGGGAAAAGATCGCCTTCAACACCCTTGTCGGCATCGCGCTAATTTCTGGCGGTATTCTGATGCTTGCCATGAGAAGCCGTAAACTGGCGATACCGGGCCTGAAATATCCCCTGGCCACCGGCGCTTTTATCGCGGCATACAGCGTAGTGGATGGTATTGGCGTGCGTGTCTCCGGCAATTCGTTTTCCTATACCGTGTGGATGAGCATGTTATGGGGAGTACTGATGCCAGCGCTTTATATCGCCCTGCGCGACACGAAAAGTTTACTGCGCTGGCGGCCCGGTTTACTCAGTGCGGCGGCAGGGGGTGTGGTGTCGCTGCTGGCTTACGGCATGATCATTTATGCCATGGTGGCCGCACCCATGGGCGCCGTCTCCGCGCTGCGCGAAACCAGTGTGCTGTTTGCCGCCGTTCTGGGTTATCTGTTTCTTGGTGAAACACTGACACTGAGAAAAATGCTGGCGTGTGCGGTAATTGCTACCGGCACACTGTTGATAGGTTAATCAAATCAGGAGAACTCGAGATGTCTGACCGCCCTGCTATTGCTCTGATAGGTCCCGGTGCGATTGGTACGACCATCGCTGCAGCACTGCATGAAGTTAACCGCACGCCGCTGCTTTGCGGGCGCACTGCGCATCCGCAATTAATTCTGCGTCATGATGACGGCGAGGTGGTGGTGCCAGGCCCGGTATTAATCAATCCGTCGAAGGTCCACTCTCCGTGTGATCTGGTTTTTGTTGCGGTGAAAACCACACAGGTGGCTGACAGCGCCGGCTGGCTTACCGCATTGTGCGATAAAAATACCGTTGTCTGTGCACTGCAAAACGGCGTCGAACAGAAAACCTCGCTGGAACCCTACGTCAACGGAGCAACAGTGCTGCCTTCCGTTGTTTGGTTTCCAGCACAACGTGAGCCGGATACCTCTGTCCGGCTGCGCGCAAAACCGCGTCTTACGCTGCCGGATGTGCCGCAGGCAAAACGGATCGCTGATGCGCTCAGCGGCACACGTTGTACGGTTGAATTATCATCCGATTTCCTCACGATCGCATGGCGCAAATTGCTGCAAAATGCGGTCGCGGGTCTGATGGTTCTCTCTAACCGCCGTGCCGGAATGTTCTCACGCGGGGATATCACGCAACTGGCACTGGCTTATCTGCGTGAGTGTCTGACTGTCGCGCGTGCGGAAGGTGCGGTACTCAGCGATAACGTTCCGCAAGAGATCGTTGACGGTTTTCATCGTGCGCCCGCGGACCTGGGCACTTCTATTCTCGCCGACCGCCAGGCTAACCGCCCGCTGGAATGGGATATACGCAACGGTGTCATACAGCGTTACGGTCTCGCGCGGGGTATTCCTACGCCCGTTAGCGACATTCTGGTACCGCTGCTGGCGGCAGGAAGTGAGGGGCCGGGCTGACGCCAATAAAAAGCCCGCCGCAGGCGTCATGCCAGCGGCGGGCTTTACGTATTACAGCTTATAAATCCTTAAACGATCCCAGCCGGAATCCGCGTTCAGTTATCGCAGTTTTGAGCGAGGCCGACGTCAGTACATCCAGCTCCGCCAGGCGCGGATAGCAATATTTGCTCGCCAGAAGGGTGTTATCGATAAACGCCGGATGGGTCATGATTTCCACCGAGCGGTCACCGCGCTGCGTGGCGTTGTCCAGCGTTTGCACAAACAGGGCTTCTGAAACCGTCTCTCCGTAGAAACTGCTGTCGAAACCGTCGGTACTCTTCGCGCCACACAGCGCAATGTCGCCCCGGCGGATCTCGTCACGATCGATGCGTACAGGAATGCCCTGATCTTTCGCGAACGCTTCCACGATCGGGAAAATCTGCGGGAACATATGCACATGATGATGACTGTCGAGATGTGTCGGCAAACGGCCAAACAGAGACACAAAACGCCCGAACTGGCATTGCAGTTCCTGCGCGATTTCATCAAGCGGTAACATGCCCTGCTCTGCCATTTCCCAAATCCATTTTCCCAGTTCACCGTCGCGGGCCAGCCCCGGCATGGATGACAAGGGACGTCCGAGCGTCAGCACGAAATGCATGCCGACGGCAAGATCAGGATTTTCTTTGCTGAGCACCGCGGCATGTTCTGCAGCGGCCATATTCACCATCGCCGTCGTCGACCGCACCACACCGTGGTTGAATGCGTCGATGATCCCGTAGTTTTGCGCTTTACAAAGCCCGAAATCATCGGCGTTCACTATCAGTAATTTATCCATAAATGTCCCGGTTGAACGCCTTCCCTTTTCAGGGAAGGCCGTGGGTTTATTTCAGCGCAGCAATGGTGTTAGCAAAATTTGGCAGTAGTTTTTCATGTGCCAGCAACATTTCGCGCGCCAGTATCTCAGCATCTTTATCGGAATGGATCAGCGGGCTGAGGTTCATCGCCAGCAGAACATCATTGAATTCACCGCTCAGTGCGGCATTGCTGGCGGCAATCTCAAAGCCTTTGATGGTGTATATCAGGCCAAGCACTTTTTCGTCGAAATGCGTGATACGCGGGTGTGGTTTTGCGCCGTCACGCCCGATGGTGCACGTCATTTCCACCGCCCAGTCAGACGGGATGTTATCAATATGGCCGTTATGCGGGAAATTAACGTACTGCTCGGTTTGTTTGTCGTTGTAAATTGCGCTGATCACTTCGCAGGCGGCATCGGAATAATAGGCCCCGCCGCGCAATTCCAGTTCTTTCGGTTTGACGTTCAGATCAGGGTTTTTGTACAGATCGAACAGCTGCTTTTCAACCTTCTGTACCACCGTGGCGCGTGCACCGCCTTTGTAGAATTCCCCCATCTCAATCGCCAGCATCTCTTTCTGCTTAAAGTAATACAGCAGATAAGAACACGGCAGCAAATTCAGGGAGCGGATCAGGCCTTCGCTGAACGGTAAATCAAAGATGTTTTTCACCGAACCGGCGGTCAGCGTGCCGGACGCGACGCCGTCGAGCAGTTCGGCGAAACGTGATTCGCCGTTGACCAGAACATCTTTAATGAACACCATGTGGTTCAGGCCAAACAGGTCGATGGATAAATCGTCCTGCGGGGTCAGTTGCAGCACATCCTGAATGAACATTTTCATGCCAACCGGGATGTTACACACGCCGATGAATTTCTTGAATCTGGTGTGCCGGAATACCGCTTCCGTTACCATTCCGGCCGGGTTGGTGAAGTTAATCACCCAGGCGTCCGGGCAGATCTCTTCGACATCTTTAATGATGTCAAAAATCACCGGAATGGTACGCAAGCCTTTGAACAGGCCACCAGCGCCGTTGGTTTCCTGCCCGAGATAACCGTGGCTGAGCGGAATACGTTCGTCCAGTTCGCGTGCTTTGAGCTGGCCAACACGCAGTTGCGTGGTGACAAAATCGGCATCCACCAAGGCTTCGCGGCGATCCAGCGTTTTATGCATTACAATCGGCACACCTGCACGTTCCACCATACGCTGGCAAAGATTGAAAATAATATCCTGTTTCTCTTTTCCGGCTTCCACATCGACCAGCCATAACTCGGTAATAGGCAATTCATCGTAGCGTTTAATAAAGCCTTCCAGTAATTCCGGGGTATAACTACTTCCGCCACCAATTGTGACGACTTTCAGTTTTTTACGCATAGGAACTCCCGTGCAATAATAATGCACTGCAAATTTAAACAGAGAAATAAATGATTCGGTTTAATTAATACTGCATAACTTCTTTCGGTAATGATTGGGGGTAAAAGAAGTTAGCTTTTTAAAGTTTTTAATAAACATACTCGGGCTGCTGTAACCGGATTCAAACGCGATGTCCGTGACCGAATAATTGGTGATCTCCAGCTGTTTTTTGGCAAAATCAATACGGATTTCATTAATAATCTGCATCGGTGTTTTGCCATAATGTCGCTGCGTGGCACGGCTGAGATATTCCTGTGATTTGCCGGAAAGGGCCACCATATTCGTTAATGCTTTGTCACTAAACTGTGCTTTGTCGTGCATCTTTTCGATGGTATTTTTAAGCCAGCCTGGCGCATCTGTCGTGATTTCTGATTCTCTGTGATGGCGTAAACGGTTCACAATATAAAACGTCACCATTTCCAGAAACTCATTAAATTCCCCGTTCCTGAAATTAAGAGAAGCGATCACAGATTCTATATAAGCCAGAAATTCAGTCTTGATCTGATAAACCTGTGACGCCACAAAACGGGATGGCAGTAAAGATAAATAGTGTTGCTCGAAGAACGCTTTGCTGATCCCGACATTTAATATCCGCGTCGCACCGAATTCATAGAAACTTTGGTGATGGGAACCCAGAGGGATAAAGACAAAATCGCCGCGTTCTAACAACACCCGTTTACCATTGACGTTCTGGTAATACCGGCCGGTCAGCACCACTGTAAATTCGTAGTAATCATGTTCATGCAGTCCGGAAATGCTTTCTACTTTGTTGTAGATGAACATGTGGAAATTCTGACCGTCGAAGAGTTGATTTTCGCGCGCTGTCTTGATTTCCATGCTCAGTACCGGTGGCTGCATTATGGCTCCCTACGTTATTTTATTTTTTCATGAAGCTCAATGAGTTCCGCAATCAGTTCGCGGGCCAGCATTGACGTCATCAGGTGATCTTGTGCATGCACCAGCACCAGGCTGACTTTGGTTTTTCCTTCGCCCTGATCGCCTTCAATCAGTTGAGTCTGCACCAGATGCGCTTCATTCAGCGCCATTTTTGACTGCGCCATCACCGAACGCGCCTGCTCAAAATCACCTTCTTTGGCTTTTTTGAGCGCCGCGTAAGCCAGGCTGCGTGCTTGTCCGGAGTTGATGATCAACCCCATCACCACTTCTTCGAGATCCTGCATTTCGCTTTCAGTTTCAACAATGCTGTCTAAATCCATCATCTCTGTCTCTCCATGATTGGCCGGATAACGGCGGGAAGATGGCCTCTGCCCGCCCTCCGTTCAGATTAAAATTTCAGTGAAGCGGCAATGTCTTCTTCGCTTTCTTCTTCTTCAATAATCGCCTGCGCCTTGTTAGACAAGATCACGAATGGCATGTACACCAGCGTGGCAATACCGAGATTGAACAATGCGACGAGCAGTGCCGCGATGCTGCCGTTACTGTTAAAGAAAGCGCCAAGCCCGGTCGGCATGGTCCACGGCGCCAGGTTAGTGACCGGAGGAATGATACCCATGCTGTACGCGGCGATCGTGATGGCGGCCAGAATCGGCTGGACCAGCACGAAGGGGATAAACATCACCGGGTTCATGATAATCGGCAGACCAAACAGGATAGGCTCGTTAATCTGGAAGATGCCTGACGGCAGTGCCAGCTTTGCCACCTGACGATGATCGGCACGGCGTGAGGCGATAAAGATGGCGATGATAAGCCCGAGGGTTGCACCGGAACCGCCCAGCATGATGTAGGAATCCAGCATCGGTTTGGCCCAGAAGTGGAAGGTTTTCCCTGCATCAATCGCGGCACTCACGGAACCGTATTCGGTGTACAGCGCGATATTTTCAAGCGCCCACGGGGTCATGATGCCGTTGTCGAGCGCGGTCAGCGCCAGAGATCCGTGTACACCAAAGAACCACAGCAGTGAGTTGAAAATCACGTACGCCCAGCCAACCACGCTGCCCATTGCCGCCAGAGGTTTGGAAATTGAATCCATAATAATCTGGTGGAAGTTGTGGCCATATAATCCGAGTAACCAGGAAATAACCCCGAAGATAAACAGAATAATAAAGCCCGGAATTAACGCGGAGAAGGATCGGGAAACCGAAGACGGCACACTCGCCGGCAAGGTAATGACCCAGTTGCGGCGAATCACAAAGGTAAACATTTCTGCGACAACCAGACCTATTACCATACCGGAAATAATATTCGCGCCACCTAACCAGTTTGCGCCCACCGCATAAGCTTCACCGACGCTGTATGGCGTCACGGTCATAAAGGCTGCAACGGCTAATAAACCGGCGGAGAGGGAATCAACTTTACGTTCTTCCGCTAATGCCATGCCAATAAAGAATGGCGCCATCAGCGACATAATACCGAGCGTACCGTTATAAACATTAATACCGATGGTTTTCAGACCGGCCAGCGTATCGATAGTTGACGGGTCTAAGCGCACGCCTAAAGAATAAAAGAAAGAACCGGCACCAAAGTTCAGGAATACGTTATTAATTAAAACGAACATGGCACCCGCAAGGGTCAGCGGCATGAGTTTTATGAAGCCATTTTTAATGGCATTAATATGCGGTTGTTTACCTATTTTAACGGCAAAAGGAAGAAGTATCTTTTCAAGTGAATCAATGGCTTTGCTCATTGGTATTTTCCTTTAATGCCGCCATCTGGCGGCCAGGGGAAGAAATTCGCTCTTTGACTGGAGTTCTCTTTGACTTAAAAATTTCAATATAAAGACGTTCAATTTTAAAATAAGGAAAAACGTAAGATCACTGTGCTGCTGCTTTTTTGATCGCAGCAACGGCTGCTTTCAGAACACCTAACCCGTCAATTTTGCCGTACAGGCCAGAATCGATCACTTCAACCGGTTTACCCGGCAAGACTTTTTTAATTTCATCCAGCATATAGGCAATTTGCGGCCCAAGCAGAACGACATCGGCTGCCGCACCTTTCTCTGCAGCCAGTGTTTCAGGAAATGCTTCGATAATGACCGGGACCTCATACTTCTCAGCCTGAACCTTCATTTTAGAAACCAGTAACGAGGTTGACATTCCGGCGGAGCAAAACAAATAAATGACTTTCTTTTCCATGATAAAACCCTCATATCCCGATAAATTGCAGCTCAGGCAACGGTTTTTCCTTCACCTGCGAGAATGTATTCAGAGCAAATAAATTGAAGATAACGAATCGTCTCTGCCTGAAAGCAGTATACGGCATCACTTCAGGGCGCGATAATTCGGAACTTATAGAAATTGTCTCTCCTTGACCATCCCTTATGACTCCCTTCACGTTTTGGGTAAATAACTCGCGAGGATAAATAAGATAAAGACGCACGGCCACGCAACAAGAAGTTAACATTTACACTTACCCAAGCAGGGGACAATATGAGAAACTGGCAATGATTGCGCAAACATTACTATTTTGACGCCATAATTCAGTGGTCAACGCTTTGAATAATAAAATAAATGCTCAGAAAGGCCGTTCCCGTACGGCTACGCTCGAAGATGTTGCTCAGGCCGCCAGCCTTTCACCCATGACGGTCAGCCGCGCCTTAAACAATCCCAAAGTCGTGCGCCCGGCGACCATTGCCCGCGTGATGGAAGCCGTGAGAAGTACCGGTTACATCCCCAATATGCTGGCCGGTGGTCTGGCGACCAGCCGCACGAAACTCATTGCCGTCGTCGTGCCGCAGATTAACAACAATATGTTTGTTGATACCGTGCAGGCCATCAGCGATCAGTTAGCGGCACGGGGTTATCACATGCTGTTGTGTATTGTCGGCTATGAGCCGGAAGATGAAACCGATATTGTCGCTACCCTGCTTTCGCGCCGACCGGACGGGATTGTGCTGACCGGCATTCATCACACGTCGGAACTGAAAAGAATCATTCTTAACGCCAATATTCCGGTAGTAGAAATCTGGGATTTAACGCCCACGCCGATTGATATGCTGATTGGCTTCTCGCACGAAAAAGTCGGCAATGCCATCGGTGACTATTTCCTCGGCAAAGGCTTCAGGCGTTTTGGCTTTATCTGTGCTTCCGATCGCCGCGCAATGGTGCGTAAAAACGGGGCAATCAGCGTGTTGCGGGCCATTCCTGAGCACGACATTAAAGAAGTGATTGTTTCCCGTCCGGCGAATATGGAAGTCGGACGCCAGGCACTGCGCCAACTGCTCGCCAGCGATCACCGCTTTGACGCCATCATTTGCAGCTCCGACACCCTGGCGCAGGGCGCAATCATGGAAGCCGAATCGCAGGGTTTACGCGTGCCGGATGATTTCTCGGTGATCGGTTTCGCGGACCTGAATTTTGCTGCCCATAACCGCCCGGCGATAACCACCGTCAGCGTCGAAAAATGGGATTTAGGCATCCGCGCGGCAGATATGCTGGCGGATAAAATTGAAGGCATCGCGGTTGATGAACCTATTGTTGATATGGGTTACAAACTGGTTATTCGGGAATCAGCTTAGCGCCTTGCACACTTCAGCTTTTGTTTTAACCATAATACTCCACCCCAACCCTCCCCTTCGCAGGGGAGGGAGTTGTCCGCGTAATTAATTCAACTTTATATTTTTCCCGGTTATAAATAACCCTGACAATTGAAACTCATTCTTATTTGTTAAAAATGTTAGCTAACATTCATAACAACAAATAACAGAAACTTTCCGTACGGAATTATATTGATCTAAATTCTACCCACAAAATCATGAAGAATACTTTGATAAACAATGCTATTTCCCCCTTAGCCATTCACAATAAAAACAATCAATATATCATTGATTTAATGAGACTTTAAATCAAATTAAACCTGTGGAACTCCTTAATGCATTTCCCGCCTTATAGTTCATGGGGAATTTATTCATTTATTTTAGATGTAGCGGTGATATTATCGATTTGTACCCAAAAAATAATAATAATTAACCCAAACTTAACATCAGGCATGTGAGAGTCGTAATTCTATGCTCCTTCAAAAAAAAACAACCCGTCGCAAGTTTTTACTTGGGTCGCTGATGGCTTTGCCTGTCGGGACCATCATGATGAAAGGGCTGTCAGCGGCACAAGCTGCAGAAATGGCTGCCCCGGATTTACTCGAATATAAACCGATATTTTTCAGCGCCGATGAGTGGCAGTTTATTATGGCCGCCGCTGACAGCCTGATCCCTGCGGGTGGCAAAGGCAAAGCACCGGGCGCACTCGAAACCAATGTGCCGATTTTTATCGATCAGCAAATGCACGGCGATTTCGGCGAAGAAATCTATATGCAGGGCCCGTTCAACGTGCATGCTCCGGCGACAATGGGGTATCAGATCCCGTTCCGTCCGCAGCAAATCTACAAAACCGGCATTCGTATTGCGAACGCCTGGTGTCAGCAAAATCATCAGAAAGCCTTCCATGAACTGGCCGATCAGGACAAAGACAATGTGCTGACGCAGTTGCAGAAAAACGGCATCAAATTTGCCGATGCGGGCGAAGAAAATCTTGTCGCCTCGCAATTCTTCAGCGAACTGCTTTCAGACACCAAACACGGCTATCTGGCAGACCCGATCTACGGCGGGAACAAAGGGATGAAGGCGTGGATTGCCATCGGCTTCCCCGGCGCACGCGCCAGTTTCACTGAGTGGGTTAAGCAGCACAATGTCCCGTATCCGCTGGGGCCTGTGAGCCTGCAGGGCGCGCGTGCCTGAGTGCCTCGCCCTATTACCGTTTTCTGATGACTGACAGGATTAAAGATGGCAAAAGTAACTAAACCAGAAGTCGACGTCGTTGTTGTCGGCCTCGGCTGGGCTGGCTCGCTGATGAGTATCGAGCTGGCGATGGCGGGCCTGACCGTTCGTGCGCTCGAACGTGGCGGCGATCGCGGCTACGAAGAATTTGCTTACCCGAAACCGGCGGACGAATATGCCTACGCGGTACGCAATAAAGTCATGGCGACGCCGGCTGAAGCCGCTGTCACCGTGCGTTACAACATGAGTGAAACCGCCCTGCCAACCCGTAAATGGGGTGCATTCGCGCCGGGTACCGGCGTGGGTGGTTCCGGTCTGCACTGGACGGCGGTATTGATTCGCCCGACGCCGACCGATTTAAAACTCAAAACTTACGCTGACGAAGCCTACAAACCAGGCATCCTGCAGGAAGACATGCGGATCATGGATTTCCCTTTCTCCTGGGATGAAATTGAGCCGTATTACACTAAGTTTGAGCATATCTGCGGTCAGTCCGGCAAAACCGGCAACCTGCGCGGTCAGATTATGGAAGGCGGGGATCCGTTCGAAGGGCCGCGTTCCGAGCCGTATCCGCTGCCTGCGCTGGAAGACACGCTCAACAGCAGCATGTTTGCTGAAGTCACCAAAAAAATGGGCTATCACCCGTTCCCGAACCCGTCAGCCTGCGTGTCCCGCGCCTGGACTAACCCGTACGGCAACCAGATCGCGCCGTGTAACTACTGCGGTTATTGCAGTAAATACCCGTGCCTGAACTACTCGAAAGCGTCGCCGCAAACGGCGGTGATGGACGCGCTGAAACGCATGGATAACTTCTCTTATGAAGTGCATGCCAATGTGCTGAAAGTCGAACTGCATGATGATAAGAAAACCGCCAAAGGCGTGATCTACATGGATGCAGACGGCAACGAGTGCTTCCAGCCAGCGAAAATCGTGGTACTGAGCAGCTTCCAGTTCTGCAACGTGCGGCTGATGCTGCTGTCCGGGATCGGCAAGCCTTACAATCCGATCACCGAAGAAGGCGTGATTGGCCGCAACTATGCGTTCCTCAGTAACGGCGGTTCGACGCTGTTCTTCAAAGACAAAAACTTCAATCCGTTTGCCACCGCAGGCGCCACCGGCCAGATGTTCAACGATATCTCTCCGGGCAACTTCGACGGCCCTTCCCTTGGCTTTATCGGCGGTGCGAAAATTCACAGTTCGCAGGCCACCGGCACGCCAATCAGCACCTCGCTGCCAAAAGGCACGCCTGCGTGGGGCACCGGCTGGAAAGAAGGCATGGAAGAATGGTACGGCCATTCGATGAAAATCAGCATCACCACCACCTGCCAGTCTTACCGCGATATTTATCTGGATCTGGATCCGAATTACAAAGATGAATATGGCTATCCGCTGCTGCGCATGACTTTCGACTGGAAACAGAACGAACTCAAATTGCAGCAATACCTGAAAGGCATCGTGGGCAATATCACCAAAGAGCTGAACCCGGACAGTTACAGCGAAAGCTTCCTGCCGATGGACGCGCACTTTGACCTGACCAAATACGTCTCTACCCACAACGTGGGCGGCGCGGTGATGGGCGATAACCCGAAAACCTCGGCGCTGAACAAGTTCCTGCAAAGCTGGGATGTGCATAACGTATTTGTGCCGGGCGGTAACGCTTTCCCGCAAAACTTCCAGGCTAACCCGACGGACACCATCGGCGCGATCACCCTGATGGCGGCGCAGGCGATTAAAGATCAGTACCTGAAAAACCCCGGTCCACTGGTTCAGGCATAAGCGGAGATGAACAGGATGAAACTCAAAAGTTTATTTATCGCTAACGCCTTGCTGCTGGGGGCGGGTTTTATGGCGAATGCGCAGGCGGATACCAATACACAACCCGACAACGCAGCGCTGATCAAACAGGGCGAATATGTGGCGCGTCTGGGCGACTGCGGCGCCTGTCATACGGTGGCGGGGAAACCGGCGTTTTCAGGCGGGCTGGCGATCAACTCCAATCTGGGCACCATTTATTCCACCAACATTACACCGGATAAAGACCACGGTATTGGCGGTTATAGCGAAGCACAATTCTCGGATGCAGTGCGCAAAGGCGTTCTGCCGGACGGCACCCGTTTGTATCCGGCAATGCCTTATCCGGATTACGCTAAAATCAACGATCAGGATATGCACGCGCTCTACGTTTACTTTATGCAGGGCGTAAAACCGAGCGCAGAACAACCGCCTGAAACCGATCTGAGTTTCCCGTTCAGCCAGCGCTGGGGCATGCGTTTCTGGAACTGGGCATTCGCGTCTGACAAACCTTTCCAGCCAATCGGTGGCGCTTCTGAGCAGGTAAACCGGGGTGCGTATCTGGTGGAAAGTCTCGGGCACTGCGGCAGTTGCCATACCCCACGCGGTTTCGGCATGAATGAAAAGGCGCTGGACAGCAGCGACTCTGATTTCCTGGCAGGCGGCAGTCTGAATAACTGGGATGTGCCTTCCCTGCGCGGCGTGGCGCACTGGAACGAGCAGGAAATTGCCGATTATCTGGGCAAAGGGCGTAATGACAAAGCAGCAGTTGGTGGCGAAATGACGTCTGTGGTGGAAAACAGTACCGCACACATGACCGATGACGACCTCAAAGCCATCGCGGCCTACATCAAATTCCTGGGCGGTAACCCGCCGGTTCCGGCAGAGGACACACAGAAAGCCAGCGCGACCGAAGCCAGACTGACGGCGGCGAAAAATCTCAGCGAAGGCGAGCGTTTGTATCTGGATAACTGCGGCGCCTGCCACTTTGTCACCGGCAAAGGTGCACCGGGCGTTTTCCCGCAACTGGATCAGGCAACGATTGTGAACGCGAAAGATCCGACCGGGCTGATCCACACCATTCTGGCGGGCGCGCAGCAACCGTCAACGGCACGTGCGCCGTCCACGCTGGTGATGCCGGGCTTTGCCAGCCGTCTGACGGACGAAGAAGCGGCGCAATTGTCGACCTTTATCCGTCAGGGTTGGGGCAACAACGCACCGGCAGTGACGGCGAAAGACGTCAGCGAAGTCAGAAAAACCCTGACGAAGTAATCACTTTTGCAGGCTCAAACGGCTTTCCTCACGGAAGGCCGTTTTTTTATAGGCGATCAGGCAGCGGGCGTTTCATGCAAATGACGCCACAGAATTTTCCCTTCTGCATCCACCACAAATAACACCGTCGAATAACGCAGTGTTTCCGGCTGGCCGGGCAACTGCTGGCGTTCCTGATACGCGACTACCGCGCCTTTTTCACTTTCAGCAATCACCACCGGCTTTTCGACCTCAATCTTCAGCCCGCTTTTCGCGCCCCGCTGCGCCCTGAAAAAAGCACACAATGCCGGATGATCCAGCCGGTGGCCGGTGATCGTTACCATCGAATAGGCCGGACTAAACCGCGCCAGCAGTTCATCACAAACCTGCCCAGGTGCAGCGGAGTCTGAAAACCAGCGCTGAATTAACCCATGCGCATCAAACACTTCTTTCACAAAACGATTCATAACTTTTCCTGTTGGTGTTCCTGTAGAAGCCGTTCCAGAATAATGGCGTGCCCCGGTAACCGCAGACACAACATGATGGGAATAATGACGCTGGACGCCGCAACGGTGAAACTCAGCGGATAGGCGAATGCCGGAACAGAAAGCTGCCAGGCACTCAGCATCACGCTGACCAGCGTCACGCCAAGACAAAAACTCAGCTGGCGGTTGATGTTCCACAGGGCGCTGGCGTCAGCCAGTTGTTCAGTACGGATATGTAAAAACGCAGCGCTTTGCGCCGTACTGCTGCACAGACTGCTGCCAGCCCCCATTAACGTAAACGCCGCGATTGCCAGCCACGGCGCTGCGGGAAACACACTCAGCAGCGCCAGCAAACCAATACCCGCGCCCTGAATCAGACAGCCCGGAATAAATAACGCCCGCGGCCCGAGCCGGTTAAACATTTTGCCGGTAAAACTGATGGCAGCAAATGACGCCAGTGACCACGGCAACATCAGCCCGCCCGACTGCGCCGCCGAGAAGTGGTGTTCATTCTGCAGATACAGCATGGCAATCAGGCTGACGCCGGTAAACACACCGGGAATACACTGATAAATCAGCATGCCGGTGCGCAATAACGGATCTTTTATCAGCGTCAGATCCAGCAGCGGCTCAGGGTGTTTTCGCGATCCCCGTACAAACATCGTCATCAGCCCTGCACCGGCCACGAATAATGCGCTGCCGCTCAGCCATTCATTGTTTTCGCCCAGAGATGTCAGCCCCCATAGCACCAGCGCCAGCCCGCCATTCAGCAGCGCAAATCCTTTCAGATCGAACCTCCCTGCCGGTTCACGTGGCGTTTGCGGCAGCCAGCACAGTGCCAGAACCCAGGCCAGCGACGACAGCGGCAGGCTGGCAATAAACACCCAGCGCCAGCTAAAACTGTCCACGATAATGCCGCCGAGAGCCGGAGACAGCGCCGGTGCCAGCAGCCCGACCAGCATGATCACCGCAGACAGCCGGGCGCGTTCATGGCTGCGGTACAGTGCATAAGTCAGCGTCTGCCCGAGCGGGATCAGCAATCCGCCGCCAAGCCCCTGCAAAACCCGCCAGCCAATCAGCGTGGTCAGGCTTGCGGCGCCCGCTGCAGCGAGTGAGGCAAGCATAAAAATCGTCAGCGAGAGGATAAACACCCGCCGCGCACCGAAACGCCCCGCCAGCCAGCGGCTGAGCGGAATAACCAGTGTCAGCCCCAGAATATATCCGGTACTGACCCACGCCAGCGCGCTGACTGGTGCCTGAAATTCCCGTGCAATGCCGGGATACGCCACATTGGCGATAAACATGTTGATCAGATCAACGAAAAAACCGAGCAAATACACTGCGGCAACCCGCGCCCTGTGACTCATTCTTACGTATCCACAATGGGTAAAGGCGGGCAATGTAACGGAGAAGTTCTTACGGATAAACGGACGCGGTGCAGTTACACTGTCAAAATTATTTTGACAGTAAGGACACACAGAATGCTGAATTTACAGCGGCTGGAGATTTTCGTCGCGGTGGTTAACGCAGGCAGTTTTACCGGCGGAGCAGTCTCTCTCGGGCTGACCAAAGCGGTAGTGAGTTTTAATGTGAAGCAACTGGAAAGTGAAACTGGCGTCGCACTGCTGACCCGAAGTACCCGGCGGCTGGCACTGACGGAATCAGGCGAACGCTTTTATCAACGCTGTCAGGATTTATTGCAGGAAGCCGAAGCGGTGCTCGACGACGTGCGTCGTGATCACGCTGGCCTGAGCGGTCAGTTGCGGATCACCAGTACACCGGAATACGGCGCGCGCGTGGTGGTTCCGGCGCTGGCGGCGTTTTCTGCACTGCATCCGCAACTGCGCATTCAGCACGTCGCCTCTTCACATCACGACGACCTGATCGCCGGACGTTTTGATCTGGCGATCCGTCTCGGCCAGTTGACTGATTCTAGTCATCACGCCGCCGCACTCGGGCGTTTCGGTATACTGCCGGTGGCATCTCCGGCCTTTTTGCGCGAACACGGAAACATCAGTACGCCGGACCAGTTGGCCGCAAGCCGGTGGATCGCTCACAGCCGTCTGCCGTTACCTATGAGCTGGCCGGTCACTGATGCTCAGGGAAAGCAAAACCCGTTTCGCGTGACAACGCCGCCCGCCATTGTGGCCGACAGCGCCTCGGCGTTGTTAGCCTTTGCACTGGCAGGTGCAGGCGTCGTGCTGTTGCCGGACTGGCTGGTGCAGCCGGAAATCGACGCACAGCGTTTATGCCATGTGCTGCCCGGTCACCGTTTTCCGCCACAGGGCATTTTCGCGCTGTATCCTAACACCCGTCACGTACCTGAAAAGGTGCGAAGCTTTATTGATTTTCTGCAAAGCTGGCTGGCGGAGTTCCCCGCCCAAGCTAAGATTTAACTCAGCTCACGGGAGGAAACATTCATTATGATCATCGAGACATCACGGTTGCTGCTCCGGCCTGTTACGGCTGAGGATATTCCCACGTTTTTTGCTATTTACGGCGATCCGCAAACCAATCTTTTTAACCCGCGCGGGCCATTGCCGGACATCGCGGCAGCACAGGAAAAACTGAACAGCTGGCTGAGGGAATGGCCGGATAATGGTTACGGGCACTGGGCCATTGCGCACAATCATCAACCGGATCAGATTATCGGTTTCGGCGGGCTGGGTATCCGTGAAGGCTACGAAAATCACCGTGTGTTTCTTGGCTATCGCTTTGCGACAACAGCGTGGGGAAAAGGACTGGCAACGGAGTTTGCCAGCACAGCGCTCAGCACCGGTTTTGAGAAACTGGGCATACCGCGGATTTCGGCTACCGTACGTGAAAATCATCTGGCTTCACAGCGCGTTCTGGAAAAAATCGGCATGCAGAAAGTGGGTTTTGAGGGCGATCCGCTCCATGGCACGGGCAGTTACCTTTACCGGCAGACCAACCCGCGCACAGTCAGCGGCCCATCGTTCAGCTGACATAAAACCACCTTGGGCGATCGTCCCCCGCCTGAGATCGGAAAATTCTGAGTCTCAGGCATTGCTAGCTTTTTTTTTCTAAAAATACCTGTACAACTTTCCATATCTTGTATAACTTTATAGTCACACAGGCAATCATTACTCACACATCTATTAACATAAGGGTTAATTATGCGTCAGAACAGACACAACGGAATGGCCCCGGACACGTCTCATTCCTTATACAGTCAGGTCTTTTCTGAAGAGGAAACAATGGGGCGCGTTGTTGTTGAAATTCTTGAGGCAGGAAAGAACCTCAATCGCAAAGCTTTATGTTCAAAACTTTTAAATCGTGTTGAAGCGGCTGGAAGTGAAGAAGAGGAAAAGCATTATATGAAGCTTATCCGTCTGGTACTTGAACGAGATTCATGATCCACCCTGATTAAGATCATAGTGCAAAGATTGGCTTCATAGCATTTCAGTTCGACATATTATGCGGGCTTGATTAATTCACAGCCTACCAAATTTTATGCCCTCAGGCGTAAAGTACCAACTCTGAACCTGAAGCTAATCTGCCCGAGAACTTTGGCCGGCATATATTCAGAGGCTGCTAATATGTACAGAAGTAATGAAGAAAGACTGACTGATAAGCTGATAGGTGAGGCCGTAATTTCCTTGCTTAAATCGAAGAACCCGATATCGACTGACAGACTCATCGCACAATTACAGTTTATGGCTGCAAGTGCTGACAACATAAATCGGAAAAGTGCCTGCGAGCGGATTATTAATGAGATCCGCCATGATCTGGCTGATAAACGTGCGCGAATTACCTACGAAGTGCGGGATGTCGATAATGTACGACACTTTTTCAATGCTGAAGGGCCGTCCGATGACAAGAAAAGACATTGATTCATCAAAGAATCATTCGCTAAATCAGGGCGATGCGATGAATTCAAACCCATCCCAGACGATGACAGATTCTGTTTATCACTCAGATGTTTATAACTATTTCAACAATGCGGGCGAACTGTTTTTGAGTGAAACCGAAGTGTTGGGTGCCGCTATTCGCGTCATTCTGGCCGAACAAGGCAAAGTGACAAATAAAGCCATTATATTGCACCTGATTACACAGCTTGAATGCACATCCGATGTGGTGCAGTTGGATATTCTGCGTAGTGCACTGGAAATGGTTGTGGGTATGACACCCGAAAATTCCGGCGTCTGATCCCGGCTGATTAGATATATTATATTTAATAATTTCACGTTCATTTTTGAAAACCGAACGTGACTTCACTCATAAACAGCAAGTGCGGAGGGTATCAAAATGCAAGATGTGTCTTATACTCATGTCAAATTAGCTGATTATATTCTGACAGAAGACCCGGAACTTCTGGTCGGAAATGAAACTGTCATCCGTATTTATAATAATTTAAAAAATAGGAAAGAACGGGTAACCCATAAAGATATTATTCTTTACCTGATTCAAAAAATTGAGCAGGAAAGTGATTCGGGTAAACAGGATGTATACTTAGAGGCACTTGAATACGTCGTATACCGCACTCCTGATGATGATGTCGTATAATATATCACCTGCGTAGCGTTAAGACTTTGCGAATCAGTCGGATAAATATTTTATATTTGTCCGGCTGATTCATTTAATCTTACTGAAATCTTTTATCGGACTTTTGATATTTAAAGATTTCGGTTTGTTAACAGATATTCCTGCTTAACTTCCGGCCACGCGACAACCGGTGCTCCATTTAGCCTTGGTGAAGCAAACAGCGAGCCCTGGAAATTACACACCCCTGCCGCATCGAGCCACATCCATTCTTCTGCTTTTTCAACACCCGTCGCGATAACCGATATTTCCAAAGAAGAGCAAAACCTGATAATGGCCTGAACAATGGCCTGTTTGGGTCCGCTGGTATGAATGTCACAAATCATATTGCGGTCAATCATAATCTTTTCCGGCTGGCATTGAGTCAGCAACAACAATCCCGCTGATCCTGCGCCGAAATCATCAATCGCCAGTCGCATTCCTGAGGCTTTAAGCTGTTGCAACGCTGTAACGAAATTATCTTCGCGTGTCACGACGCCGTTCTCGGTGATTGCCACGACAATCTGCTCCGGAACCAGACCATGAGCAGTAATCTCATGAACTAAAAATCCGATAGCATCAGGTACCCGGACTAACGTCATAGGCAAGAGTTTGATTGTCAGCGTTTTGTCGCTGATCCCCATCTTCTGTGCCAGTGCAAAAGCCAGCTTTTTGGTTTTCAGGTCAGCTTCATAAATGGTTGTTCTGGAAAGCGCAGAAAAGTACTCCATCGGAGAACCGCCACCTGGACCGCACAGACGGGCTTCGTAAGAGGTAATCTCGCGACTCAGTGGATCAACAATGGGCTGATACGTAAAGCTGTAATCCTTCATCTCGGGAAAGATAAATCCTGCTTCAGGTTTCAGTGACTCATCGGCGATAAAAGACCAGGAATCCGCCGGAAGAATTTCGAGATAATTTTCCTTTTCACGAGCCTGTACAAAGGTGCACAAAAATTGAAGCGCGCGGTCTTCATAGGTCAGCCGGTATTTGGACGTCCCCTTATCCAGCACGGCCTGAAGGACAACATCTTCGTGATGGTGCCTGAGGTCAAAAAGTTCCATCCCCACATTACCGAAGCGGCGCGACGGCGCGTAATCACGCATGAGAACAACGACATTATTATGCCGCTGATCGCTGCAAATCGTATTATAAATAGCATCGACGGCCTCTTCCGGCCCTTCCAGCAACTGGAAAAAGTGCATTCCGTCAAAAAGCAGAATACCGGTAATACTGTTGCGTTCATTCCCGATGTTGGCTCGCGACACCATCTCTTCCAGAGAAGCAGGCAGGACAGAGTCACTGATGTGGCTGCGGTAGACGAGGGTTAAAAGCATTAAGAAATTCCAGGGCAGGCTTCAGTTATGAACCCCACGATAACAGAAATTTTATTTACGGAAAAATCTCAATTGATTATCTTCGCTAACATATTGTGGTGAAAAAATGCCGTGATGCTCAGGCCTGTGACCATTAAGAGTAATGGCGCGGTTGCCATTTTGGAGGATAATCGCTGACATTCTATTCATTTACAGGAAACAGGGCATGACTCAACAACCCGCACCAGAAGATTTTTACAGCGAAAAATACGGCCTGACCCGTACCCACTCAGAAATCATCAACGCCGCACAGCATGTCCGGCCGGGTAAAGCACTGGATTTAGGCTGTGGCAGCGGGCGTAACTCGCTGTATCTTAACCTGAAAGGGTTTGAGGTGACGGGCTGGGATAACAACGCCATAAGCGTCGCAAAAGTGAATGATATTATCGCGGCGGAATCACTGAATAACATCAATATCAGCGAAGCTGATCTGAACACGCACCGTTTCAGCGGTGAATATGATTTTATCTTTTCCACCGTGGTCATGATGTTTCTGCAACGCGACAGCATCCCGCACATTATTGAAGACATGCATGCGGCCACCAACACGGGCGGTTATAACCTGATTGTGGCCGCCATGGACAGCCCGGATTATCCTTGCCCGCTGCCCTTCCCGTTCACGTTCAAGCCGTCAGAACTGCGTGATTATTATCGCGGCTGGGAAATCGTGAAATACAACGAAGATGTCGGCGAACTGCATAAACGCGACGAAAACGGAGACCGTTACAAGTTGCGGTTTGCGACGCTGCTGGCAAGAAAAATCTGATATCCATCAGTCCTTCGCAGGCAAACCCTGCATAGCCTGGCTTTTCGACTAAACTTAAATTCCACCCAAAAAGGAGCACGATATGTCATCACAAGACTTTGATAAAGATCCTAGCCGTGTGGAAGATAAAGTAGAAAACACGGTTAACCAGTTTGCCGGTGAAGCACAAAAGCAATTTGGAGATTTTGTTGACTCTCCGAAACATCAGCTTAAAGGTGCTGCACGCAAATACTCCGCGCAGGCGAGTGAAGCAGTTTCTGACGTGGCGGATAAAATCAAAGAAAATCCGCTGTCGGGATTGATTGCTGCCGGTGCGATTGGCGTGGTTCTGGGGCTACTTTTAGGCCGCAAATAACCGTCCGGGAGAAACAGATTTCTCCTACACAAATTATTCACAAAAAAAGGGTATGATCTTTTATTCTGTAGCAATCTACAGATTATTCAGACATTCCCCTTGTAGCAAATCCAATACCCGTCTCCCCTGACGGGTATTTTTTCGCCAGCTTGCGTGAATCATTGCCCTTTACCGACCAGCTGAGCGGCTTTCACGAAAATTTCATCTTCCACACCGTCCCCTTTTTTACGCCCGAGCCGCCGCAGTTCATCAATGATGCTCTCCCGGTTAATAATCGTTCCGCTGGAAATTAACCCCATAACAGCCGCACCAATGGCCAGCCCGATCAGGCCTGTCTTTTCGCTTTCGTCCTTCATGATGACCCCGGTAAATTATTCGAATTTTTCAGATAACGCTCAGTATCTATAGCTGATGTAATGGCATTTGTCAGAATTCGGGCACAGCCGGGATCGCATTTTTCTATCAGGGTTAAGGGTATCCAGCATCCGGCTGGCATAGCCTGAGGCGGAGAAATTCCGCCTTGTCAGAAGTCTGTAAAAGACCTATATTTAGACCGAAGCCTCGACAGGAGCAGTAAAACATGCAAATACAGACCATCAGCTTCGTGAAGAAGCATGCCGCTGCGCTTGATTTATCACAACCTATACTGGTCACTCAGAATGGTGAACCGGCTTATGTGATTGAATCCTATGAAGACAGGCAAAAAAGGGATGAAACCATCGCTTTACTCAAGCTGCTGACACTGGCAGAAAATGATAAAGCTGAAGGCCGGACATTGACGAGGGAACAGTTGTTAGCAGATCTCTACTGATGAGTCACTCATCTCATCGGCTCATTATTGGGATCAATTTATGTCTGCCACGAAAAGTAAAATTACGATTGAGTACCTGCAAACTGTAAAGCTATCCATTGATGAAATCGCTTCGTTCCAGACCTCACAGGGAAACGACCCTTTAAAGATCATCAACGCTGTATTAGATGAGTTTGAAACAAAAGTGAAAGTATTTCCTTTGTCCTGCCCGGTTTCACCTGATCTTGCAGCGCTGGGGATTATCAAGTATCGCGAATGCAGTACGTTGAGCGGTTATCGCATCATATATACCTATGATGAACCGGCAAATTTGATCTCTGTCTATGTGCTGCTTTCGCAGCGGCAAAATGTTCAGGCGCTGCTGTTTAAAAAGCTGATCATGGGCTAACAACGCAAAAGCCACGCAAACATCGCGTGGCTTTTTTCAGCGCGTCATCCTCTGTTAAATCATCAGTTTTCCAGCTGGTACGTCAGCGTAATCTCGGCTTTCAGAACCTGTGAAACCGGGCAGCCAGCTTTGGCTTTTTTGATGATTTCATCGAATTTATCTTTATCGATGCCTGGCAACTTCACTTTGCTGTCGAGCGCGATTTTGGTGATCGCAAAGCCGCCATCCACTTTATCGAGTGAAACATCTGCGACAGTATCGATGCTTTCCGGCGTGTGCCCCGCTTCGCCGAGCATCAGCGAGAGCGCCATGGAGAAGCAGGCTGAGTGCGCCGCGCCAATCAGTTCTTCCGGGTTAGTGCCTGGCTTACCTTCAAAGCGGGTGTTGAATCCATAGGGTTGTTCCTTCAGGGCACCGCTTTCAGAAGAGATGTAACCTTTACCGTGTTTAATATCGCCTTCCCAGTGTGCCTGTCCTTTCTTATGAATGGTCATATTTTCCTCCGGTTTGCATTACATTAACGTTAAGTATAGCTTCTGATCGGTGATCCGCGAGGATGGCCGGGCTATGCGGTCTGCGGGTAACTTTTCTATAAATCACAACAAAATAGATAACCGAGGAATAAAGCATGTTTAAACCGCAAGATGTTGTTCAGTCCAAAACCGGCGGCCCGAAAATGATCGTCCGTCGTGTTGAAGGCGACACGCTGTGGTGCTCGCGTACGGACGACTTTTCTGCCACTGAAATTGAAGTAAAAGCCGACACCGTGGATCTGTATCACGAAGACGGCGATTTTGGCGTGTGCTGATCACTCCATCAATTTATCCCTCAAGGCTGCCACGGCGGCCTTTTTGTTTTCGCCAGATTGCCAAAAAGCAAAACATGAATTAATATTCGATATTATTAAATAATAATTCACGAGAACAATGATACATGGACGCCAGCATTCCGGTAGAGAAACAGTTTCAGGCCTATAACCACCACGATCTCGATGCCTTTTCCGCCTGCTACAGCGAAGACTTTATCGCCTATCGCATGCCCAATATGTTGCCTTCCTTAGAGGGGAAAGACGCACTCAGAACGTTCTATAAAAACCACCGGTTCAACAACAGCGCATTACGTGCTGAGCTGATCTCACGAACCGTGCTGGGCAATAAAGTATTTGACCATGAAATGATCTACGGAATTTATGAGACCCCCGTCAACAGCATTGCCGTGTTTGAAGTCGAAAACGGGCTGATTAAGACAGCCTGGTTCTATTTTGAATAATCATGCAATTTTTTGTGACTGGAAGTATTCATTGGTTGCGGATGGATATCCTCAATCATAATTTCCAATTATGTAAAATTCTGAATATAGTGGTCGGAAATTACTGAGAATAATCTGATGAAGGGACCGGCCATAATGAATAAGCCTTTTGCGTGGATGTCTGTATTTGTTGCCGCCGCATTTTTAAGCGGATGCGCGCAGCCAACAGTTAAAAACACTGAGCAGGATCAGTCAGCACTGAATACCCGTTGCTACAGTGAGTTCAGGGCACTTCAGACGCTGGATAAACAAGCTTTCAATGTTTATAAGCAACAATTTAGTCAGCTCAACGACGCATATGCAGTTTATAAAACCAATGCTTCGCTGATTAACAAAGACTCCAAAGAAATGTTTGCGCTTGAATTAAAAGATAAGCAGACACTTATCTGTGCCCGAGTTAAAAGCGCCGTGTTCAATAACATGAATCAGCGTTCTCAGATGCTCAACGATATTTAACAGAATCAGACATTGAATCCTGGGATTTTATAATCTCAGGATTCAATGATTACTCTACCATCCTGCCCGCATTACCAGCCTTTCACCGCATCCCCGTGATAGATAGCGTCCGCGGCTTTCACTGTCGCATCCGTCTGATAAGCCTCAACCAGCTCCTTCACGGCCTGGCTGTCTTTGTTATCTTCACGTGCCACGATGATATTCACGTAAGGTGAATCTTTATCTTCGACAAACAGGCCATTTTTGCCCGGCGTCAGCCCGACCTGTCCTGAATAAGTGGTATTGATGATCGCCAGTTCAATTTTGTCGTCATCAATGGCGCGTGTCAGTTGCGGCGCTTCGATCTCAACAATTTTGAGATGCTTTGGATTTTCAACGATATCCAGAGACGTCGGCAGCAAACCTACGCCCTCTTTCAGTTTGATCAAACCTTCTTTTTGCAGCAATAACAGCGAACGGCCAAGGTTAGTCGGGTCATTAGGCACCGCAACCTGCGCGTTATCGCTGAGCTGATCAATGGATTTTATCTTGCGGGAGTATCCTGCAATCGGATAGACGAAGGTTTTCCCCACTTCCACCAGCTTGTAGCCCCGCTCTTTGATCTGCTTATCCAGATAGGGACGGTGCTGGAACGAATTTACATCAATGTCGCCGCTGCTCAGCGCCGAGTTTGGCAACACGAAATCGTTGAAGGTCACGACTTCCACATCAAGGTTATATTTGTCTTTAGCAGTCTTTTTGATGGTTTCCCACATCTGCTGATCGATACCCGCGCTGATACCCACTTTAATGTGGTTTTCCTGCGATTTTTGATCACAGGCACTCAGCGCCAGTGCGCCCACCAGAGATAATGCCAGAACTGAAAATTTTAGTGTTATGCGCATAACGGTTTTACTCTTTCCGTGAATAATTAAAAGGTTGAAACAGCATCGCTGAAGATCTCAGTGTTTCAAAGCCTGTCGGGATGCGCAAATACGAAAAAGAAATAACCTAGAGCGGGAATGCTGCCGGAACCCGCTGTACGCAGGTTCCGGCAGGAGGATTTTCTTATGTGGAAAGATTTCCTGATCGTAAACCGATCATTTGCCCGCTGCGTGTAATACCGCAGGTTGCGGGCGGGACAGGAAAATGGTGATGCCCGCCAGCAATGTCAGCACACCGCCGAGCAGGAAGGCACTGCTTACGCCCGCGCTGTCAGCGAGGATCCCGCCGAACAATGCGCCCAGCGCCAGCGACGTCTGGAAGACACACACCAGCAACGCCGAGCCGGTTTCAAACAACGCAGGCGACGCCTGATACGTCCAGATATTCAGACACACCGGCAGCGCACCAAACGCCAGTCCCCAGAGGATCACCAGGGCACAGGCCAGCGCCAGCGGCACCGGGAACAGCGACAACACCAGCACCGAGGCGCTGAGCAACAGCATATTGAGCATAAACGCTTTCTTTACACCGAGCTCACGGACAGTAATTTCCGTGGTAAGCGTGCCTAATAACCCCGCCACACCGTAGCCCATCAGTAACAAAGAAATATTGCTGGCTGAAAGATGCAGGCTAAACCGCAGCCACGGCTCGAGGTAGGTATACGCCGCGAAATGGCCGCCCGCCATAAATACGCCGATGATCAGCGCGTAGCGGATCCCCGCGACTTTCGTGACGCTGAGCATCGCACGCAGGCCGATAGAGTGTTGTGCCGGCAGCGAAGGCAGCGCCAGCCATTGCAGCACGAAAAACGCCAGCGCCAGCACGGCGTTAAGCATAAATGCCATGCGCCAGCCGAACAGATCCCCGATAAAGGCGCCCGCCGGTACACCTGCGACCGTGCCGACCGCCACGCCCGCAGTGATCAGCGAAATGGCCCTGGCACCCTGCTCCTCTGACACCAGCCGCCGCCCGGAAGGAATAGCAAATGACCAGAAACCACCGACACCGATGCCCAGAATTATGCGTCCGATCAGCAGAATGTTGAATGACTGCGCCATCACGGCGATACCGTTGGCCACGATCACCGTCGCGGAGAGCAATAATAATAAGGTGCGGCGATCCATTTTTCGGGCAAACAGCATGATCAGCGGCGCAGAAATCGCGGCAACTAAACCGGGCAACATCACTGCCAGACCGGCATGCCCTTCAGTGACACCCAGAGATTGCGCGATGGGCGACAGTAAACCGATCGGCAGAAATTCGGTATTAACCAGCGCGAAGGTGCCGCAGGCCAGTGAGAAAACCGCCAGCCAGCGGCGGAATGCAGAAGTTTCTGGCCGGGTGTCCAGCGATGAGCACTCAGTCATTTTATGATCCTTAGCAAGGTGAATTATTTCGGGGGTGTTGTTTTAGTATTTGAACGTAATAAACGTGATCACCATCACAGGGTCAAGCCCTTTTCATAATGACTGCCAGGGTATTTCTTATGCACCTGCCAGATAAGCCAGTCTCCGCCTGCGATGCAGGCTGCAGAGGCGCGCGGAGGTTCAAACGGAAAAGGCACATACAGATAACGCGGACAGGAAATGACTCCACATATAAGTATGTTGTAACTAAATTGAAGAAAAAGAGATCAACCGCCGGATGCGGCGGCGAATAACGTGACGGGGAAAGGGCGTTTCAGGGTTAATGCGACACAGATTTAGAATAAAGCTGGATGATCATAATGCCGAGAGCGATGCAGCCCATGCCAATCAGCGCCGGAGTATCAAGCCGCTGTTTGTAGATGAAGAATGACATGGCCGAAACAAGGAAAATCCCCATGCCTGCCCAGATAGCGTAGGCGATGCCGATATTCATCACTTTAACGACCTGAGAAAGTCCATAAAAGGATATGGCATAACCGACGACCACAATGACGCTCGGCACTAACCGGGTGAATCCATCAGACGCCTTCATCATGGTCGTCGCCAGTGTTTCAGCGCAGATAGAAACAGCAAGGATGAGATATATTTTGAACATAAGACCTTCTCAATATGAGATTTATAAAAATAAAACATTACCCCGCAGAGTCTTACATTAAACCGTCTTAACGGCAATCATGCCGGGTTTTACTGTTGTCATAAAAATAACCGGGTACGAATACTCCGCATGGCCGGAAATTATTATGTCAGCGCCCTGTCACAACGCCGGTGTGCTTCTCCCGCTTTATGATTTTCTTCTTTTATTGCAGGCGCAATTTCAAGCAAATCTTTCCTGATACGGCGGATATCATGTCAGTTCGAAGTTTTTAAAGTGGCGAAACCAATGACTATTTCATCGACAACGAAAGAATTTATACTCTCATGCTTAGAGAAAGTGGGTGTTGACAATAGAAAGTTGGCGGCTATTGCACAGGGAGCTGATATCTACGGGCCTGAAGGGTTACTGGACTCAATCCATTTAGTGGGCTTTATCGCAGAGATGGGCGAATGGATGGAAGCCAGAACCGAGGTTTCCGGGAGTTTTTTTGATATCCTCGATGGCGATCTTTTCGAAAACTTCAAAAATATCAATCAGATTGAATCACTGTTATCCCGGAGGTTTAGCGATGTCAGCTTTTCCTCCTGATAGCCAGTTTATCAGTACAGAAAAAATCGACGACATTCCTTATCAGCGTCTGGCTGACAGGGTGCCGACGCCGTTTTATGCCTACAGCGCCTCGCAAATAAAGGCCGACTTTTCAGCATTAAAAAAGTCACTTCCGGATGAGATTCATTATTTTTATTCGCTCAAAGCTAATCCCAATAAAACACTGGTTCAGTTGTTAAACCGGGAAGGAACAGGTTGTGAAGTGTGTTCTCTGGCAGAACTGGAAACAGTGATAAGTCAGGGTGTGCCCCCGGAGGATATTATTTTTGTGGGTCCCGGAAAATACATTGCTGAATTAACCCAATGTTGTCGCATCGGTATTAAAGCTGTCGTCATCGAATCCATTGAAGAAATAAAACTTCTGAATGATATTGCTGCCAGCATGGGCGTTATACAAACCATCGCCTTGCGCATCAACCCTGAGTTTACGGGCGAAAAAGCCAAACTGGTGATGAGCGGCAAACCACGGCAATTTGGCATCGACGAACAACTTTTACCGCAGGCATTTGCCTGTGTCGCGCAGCAGGAAAATTTACGACTGGCGGGGATCCATATTTATCTCGGTACACGGATCCTCGACTGGCAAGCGCTGGCTAAAAATACCCTGAATATTCTGTCACTGGCGGGATCTTTGCAGGAGATCTACAAGGTCGATTTTGATTTTGTCGATGTCGGCGGGGGTTTTGGCGTCAGGTATTTTGATAAAGAAAAGCCACTGGATATTGTTGCGCTCGGTGGCGCGTTAGCGCCCGTTATCCGCAATTATCATGACAAATTTCCGCGCTGTAAGATCATCGTCGAACTGGGCAGATATCTGATTGCCCGTGCAGGCATTTTCGTCACCCGCGTTAATTATCTTAAACCCTCCCGGGACGAATGGTTCGCGGTGTGTGATGGCGGAGCCAACTGTCACGGCAGCGCCGCTGGCATCAACTCGCTGATCCGGCGTAATTTTCCGATGGCCCGTCTGGGTGAAACCCGTGCCGGGACACAACATCGTTATCAGGTCACCGGCCCGCTTTGTACCCCCACCGATATATTAGGTGAAAACATTATGCTGGCGGAACTGCATCCGGGCGACCTGATCGGCATCGGACATTCAGGCGCATACGGGGCCAGTGCTTCACCCGTCAACTTTTTAAGTTTTGGTCATCCCGCCGAAATTCTGGTGGAGAAAGGTCAGGCTTTCCTTATCCGAACCGCAGATAGCATTGAGACATTATTGGCACCTCAGATATATCAGCCTTTATCTGTCGAAAATGCCTGAGGAATCTGTATGTCTCTGGAATTTTCAGCCTCCAATATTCTTTGGCATGAGTTTGAAAAAAATAACAATCCTTCTGCTACGGTGGAGAGTGAACAACTGGATAAAGTTAAAAGTTTTGTTAACGCTTTTTTTCAGTCACATTCCCGCACATGCGAAGCCCAGCTTCAGCCCGTCTCCCGTTGGGTTAACTCTCAAAACCTGACATTCACGACGATGCTCAAAAAACTGGTGACCCAGTTGGAAGAGCAGGCGCTGGTCAATGACCTGGATTTGGTGGTGCTGACCCACTGGACGCCCGATGCTGAAATTGGCGCTTCAGTGACCAATGCCATTATTTATGAAACCGGTTCTCATAACGCTTTTGGTATTGCCATCAGCGATCATGGTTTAAGCAGTGGATTTGTCGCGTTGCAAATCATTGAAGATTACCTGGAAGATATCAGCGGGGACAAACGTCCGCGTAAAGCCCTGCTGATGATGGCAGATCAGGATGCCATTCTGTATGACAGCCCTTATCTCGCCAATTTCCACCCTGCGGCCAGTTGCTGTTTGCTCCTTTTACAAAGCAACGCGACCCACGAACCCCATAAGGTCGCCGGTAATATTACCTTTAAAAATTATCAGAAAACCTCGCTGCCGGTTTCAACGGCGGACATTTATCCCCTGCTTTCCACGCTGAAGATGTTCAGTGCCGCTGAAAACGCATTGCCGCTGATTATTCTGACCAGCAAATCGTTTTCACAGGTTCTGCAACGGGATGCCAACTTCTCGGGTGTCAGGATAGAAACCTGGGACGATGCTTTACTGTCTTCAGCACCCTGGGTGTTATTAAAAAAACTCGCTCAGAAAAATACGCGGTTCTTATTAATGATGCCGGAAGGGAAGAATATGATCTTCGCCAGTTTTGTGATGGAGAGCTGAAGGTGTATATCCATGCCATCACAAGCCTGATAGCTCCGGTTCTTACCCCGCTCTCCCTGCTGGAAAAAAAATACTGCTGGGGAGAACGGAATCATAAAATTTTTAGCCGTTTTCATAAGATGCAATCTGCCAGTCTGTTTGCTGATGAAACATTGCCGGATCTGCTCTCCGACCTTCTGCAAAAATTACGCGCTGAATGCGACCCCGGTTTATTTCGCCAAATCCGCTATGTCGCGTGGGCGCATTCTCTGCACGCCACAAGCCCGTTTGACCGGATGGAAGAACTGTCCACGGTATTTCAGACGTTTTTTGGCGATCAGGAGATCGAATTTTTTTCTGCGACACAGGCTTCCTGCGCTTCAGGTCTGGTGAGTTTGAAATATTTGCAGGCGAAAATGCGCGCCGCACAGCAGAACACTCTCTCTGAGAACTGTGGCTCTGAGAACCAGGCCTCTGTCTGCGGGGTGCTGATCACCGGTGAAAAATGTTTTCACCGCACGGTGCAATATGTCGATCAGAATGGTTATTTTGGCGAAGCCTTTTGCGCCACGCTGGTTGGCATGGCCCCTTCTCCTCATTCGCTGCATCTGCGCGCACTGCATTTACAACAACTCGGGGCTTATGGCACGCGGATGCGGGAAACGGATCGCGAAAGTGAAAATGCCTATGACCACGCATTTTTGCCGGTGATGACCGAAACCATTCAAAAAACGCTGGCGGGCGCGGGACGTAAACCGGAAGAACTCAGCGCCGTGCTCCCTTACCACATCAGCCCGGTGACCTTTGACCGCCTTGCTGATCGCAGCGGGTTTAGCCGGGACATCGTATTTCGCCATAACCTCTACACGCTCGGTCACTGCTTTTGCAGCGATGCGTTTCTCAATATCAAAAGCCTGCTTGCCTGTGGGGATAATGCCGTCAGAGCGCGGTGCATTCTGGCTCTGGCCTCAGGCGTGGCGGGCACCTTTGGCGCAATGGTTCTCGAATCAGACAATGAGGATATTCCATGAGCACAACCCATTTAACACAGTGGCTGGCCCGTGCTGCACAGGCTTTTCCCGAGAAAACCGCCCTGGTTGCCGGTGATGAAGAGATAAGCTGGTCAGCACTGTTCCAGCGGGTCATGAAAACGGCCACCTGTTTGCAACAGCATCACATTAAACGGGGCGATCGGGTGGTGGTCTGGCTGCCGAACAGTATCGACTTTGTGGTGTGCTTCTGGGCGGTTCAGTACCTGCAAGCCATTTTTGTCCCTCTTAACCCTGACACGCCCGTCGCGCGCGTGGGCTGGATATGCAACAACGCGGAAGCCAGTTTGCTGATCAGCAGTGCAGATCAGGCGGATGCGCGGGTCACGGCTAGTGCAGATCGCGCCCCGTATCCGGTGCTGTTTGACAAGCCGGGCACAGAAAGTCTGAGCCGCCCGGCGTTACTTTCATTACAGCAGATCGCGGCGCAGGCAGACGTCACACCGCTTGTGCCGGAAGACGCGCTGGATATCGATCTGGCCTGCCTGATTTACACATCCGGTTCCACCGGAGATCCGAAAGGCGTCATGCTGACCCAGCGCAATATGTTGAGCGCGGCGACATCCGTCAGCACCTATCTGGATCTGAGGGCAAGCGATCGGATTTTCTGCACGATCCCGATGAGTTTTGACTACGGGCTTTATCAGGCCATCATGGCCACCAGAGTGGGCGCGACGCTGATTATCGAAAAAGATTTCAGCCGTCCGTTGTTTGCCCTCAAACAACTGGTGAAACAGCGGGCATCGGTTTTGCCGATTGTCCCCACCATGCTGGCCCTCATTGCCCCTCTGGCAAAACGTTATGATTTTTCATCCGTGCGTAAAATCACGAATACGGCTGCCGCGTTGCATTCCAATGATATTGATACGCTGATTGCCCTGTTCCCTCAGGCAGAAATTTTCTCTATGTACGGACTGACGGAATGCCATCGCTGCACCTGGCTTCCGCCAGCGATGTTGTCGACACATAAAGAGAGCGTCGGTTACGCCATCCCGAATACCGAACTTTGGGTGGTGGATGACAACGGTGTCCCGCATCGCAGCAATGCCACGGGCGAGCTGGTTATTCGTGGCGCGACGGTCATGCGCGGTTACTGGCGCAATGAAGAACAGACGCAAAAGAAATTACGTCCCGGCCCGCTGCCCGGCGAATCCGTGCTGTATACCGGAGACATCTGCCGGCTGGATGAACGTGGCCTGCTTTATTTTGTCGCCCGCAAAGATGACATTCTGAAAACCAACGGCGAAAAAGTGGCGCCGCGGGAAGTCGAAGGCGTGCTCAAACGCATCCCCGGGGTCGGACAGGTAGCGGTGATTGGCGTCCCTCATGCCATTTACGGTGATGAGATCGTCGCCTGTATTGAATGTGTGACGGCGCCCGATATTGCCCTGCTCAAAGCCTTCTGTCAGACCCATCTCGAAAGCTACAAGCGCCCTCACCGCTATTATTTCAGTGAGGCGTTACCCAAAAATAATAACGGAAAGATTGATCGTAACCGGCTGCCTGAACTCCTGTTACAGCGCTCCCATGATGTTCAACGCGAATCCGTAAAATCATAAGGAAATCATTATGTTTACTTCAACAATCATTGAGGCCATCGGCTTAGTGCTGGAAAGTTCTCATCTCTCAGAACTGCATGCAGAAACACATCTGGAACGCGATTTAGGCTTTGAAAGCGGGCTGTATATTGAACTGATTATGTATCTGGAAGAGAAAGTCGACGGGCTGATCCTGGATCCGGCCACGCTGGAATTTGAGCATTTTGAAACCGTGGGCAGCTTATCGAGATTCATTCAACTGCAACTCGCGAACCGGGCTGCCTGAATGGAACAATGGGCAGAGGTTATCGCGATTTTCATGCGTTTCCGGCACCGGCCCGAACTTGCCTGGTGCCATGATACACACCGTCGCGATTATGCCACGCTGAGTCAGCGCGCAATGGATCTCGCCGTGCAGATCCGCCAGCATCAGACAGACACTGACCGCCATGTAAAACCGGTGCTGGTATACGGGCATAAGTCGTTCGATTTTATTGCCGCCTGGTGGGCATGCCTGCTCTGCGGCTGCCCGGTGGTGCCCGTTGAATCGGATAACAGCCCGGAGCGGGTGGAGAAAATTGCGCTCACCCTCGGCGCAGCTCTGCTGCTGAATACGACGGCGACGCCGGTTCAGATGAACGCGGTCAGGGTACTCGACACGGCGGAAATTAACGGACCTGTCTGTACGGATGCCACACTGCATGCGCTGCTGAGTGAAAGCCGCCAGCGTTTGCAGGATGCCCCCGGCGAACCGCTGGCTTACATCATGTTTTCCTCCGGCACCACCGGCGAGCCGAAAGGGATCCAAATCACCCTGCGCAATATGGTGAATTTCATTCACTGGATCCGCGAAGATTTTCCACTGGACGGTGCCGTCACCGGCAATGTTCGCTACTGCTTTGATGTTTCCTTATTTGAAATCTGGTTAGCCTGGATTTTCCTGCAACCGCTGTCAGTGCTCGATCACCGCGAACTCATCAGCACCCGCAAAATGATTGCACAGCATGCAGAAACCGGTGTTGTCTGCTGGGTATCCACGCCTTCGATTATCCGCCTTTATCTGCTGGACCCCACGTTCAGTGCCGCACAACTTCCCCTGCTCAGGCGGTTTATTTTTTGCGGTGAAACACTGACAAAAGACATCGTCACACAGCTATGGACACGATTTCCCGATGCCAGCGTGATAAACACCTATGGCCCGACGGAATGCACGGTTGCGGTGACCTCGGTGCTTATTACACCTGCAATGATCAGCGACCCGCTACCCTTGCCGATTGGCGCGGCCAGACCGGGCGCGGTACTCAGCCTGCACGGACAGGAAAGTGACAGCGGCCGGGGCGAGCTGTTAATCAGCGGCCCCTGCGTCGGGCCAGGCTACCTCAATGCACCGCTGAAACAGCAAACACAGTTTATCCGCCATGCCGGGCAAAATGCCTATCTGACCGGTGATATCGGCCAGGCGAAGGGAGATTGTTACTATTTTCTTGGCCGCGAGGACGGGGAAGTCAAGATCCAGGGACACCGCATCGATCTCTATGAAATTGAGCATTTCCTGCGTAGCCAGAATCTTGTGTCGGATGTCGTTGCAGTGCCTTTTCTACGCAAAGGCAATGCCGAGGCTATCCAGGCCTGCGTGATCCTCAATGATTCCTGCGCGCTTTCAGCGCTGGGCCACGCGATGCAGGCACATTTCCCGCCGTGGTCGATCCCCCGTTACTGGTATGCCATTCCTCATACTATTTTGAATCATAACGGAAAACTTGACCGCAGCGCGGCGCGTGATCTGGCACTGGATAAAGGGGAGAAATATGTTTTTATCGCAAATCAGACCGCTGTTTGACCGGCTTCGCAACCGCGATGACGCCATCGCGCTGATTAATCAGCAAGGCACCTACAGTTTTGCTGAACTGGGCGCACGGACGGCCGCCATCGCCCATTTTCTTACCCCTCTGGCGGGTCGCAATGTGCTGATCTACGGTCATAAACAACTCGATGCGGTCGCCGCTATTCTGGCCTGCATCAGTAAAGGCTGTTGTTTTACCTTTGTGGATCAGGCAAATCCGCCGTCCAGAATTGAAAAAATAGCCCGGATGACGCGCACGGAAGTGATCATCACCACCCTGCCGCACCCCCTCGCCGGGCTGGAACAATGGCCGCAGTGTGTCAGTGCTTCACTGGCAGACATTTCTCCTGCAACGCTGCCCGCTGAACCATCATTAACCCAATCTCTTTTCTATATCCTTTCCACCTCGGGCAGCACCGGTGAGCCTAAAGGCGTTATGGTCAGTTATGACAATTTTGCCGCTTTCAGCGCGTGGTTCGCACCGCAAGTCACCGGCGGAACGGACAAGGGCTGCCATATTAATCACGCCTGTTTTTCTTTTGATATGGCGATCCTCGATCTCATTCCGGTTCTCAGCTGCGGGCAGACCGTGCTGATGCTGGATCATTGCAATAATGTTTTGCCCCGGCAAAACATCAGGCTGATGACAAGAGAGCCAGATGTGGCCGTCACCAGTTGGTTTTCAACACCCAGTTTTGCTGAACTCATGCTTAAAGACGCGCTGTTCAGCCACGTTAAGTTCCCCGCCCTGAAGCGTTTTTATATCGGCGGTGAACGGGTTGCACCAGGTTTGATCACACAGTTACAGACGCGCTTTCCGGCGCTTGAAGTGATGCACGCTTATGGCCCGACCGAGACAACCTGCGTGACGCATACGCATCTTTTGTCCCAGCCGCTACACCATCAGGCGGGGTTATTGCCGCTGGGCAAGCCGCAAGGGCTGAACCGCATTCGCATCGTCGATGCGGCCGGTCATCCGGTTTCTGCCACAACGGTAGGTGAAGTCAGGCTTTACGGCCCTCAGGTTTCACAGGGCTATCTGCCGGAGGATCACCCCCGCAATCAGGCTTTTGCTGAGGATGAATGGGGTCGCTATTACGCCACGGGCGATCGCGGTTTTGTCGACGAAAATCAGTCACTGTTTATTTGCGGCAGAGATGACGGACAGTTTAAGTTGCATGGCAATCGCATTGAGCTGGCAGAAGTAGAATCCGCCGTGTGCCGAAATGCCAACGTGATCCAGTGCTGTCTGGTACCGCTCGAAGAACAGGGAAAAGTGACCGACCTGCAACTGTTTGTACAACTGCATGATGACAATGCGCTGCAGCGGCAAGCCTTACGCCATTTCTTGTCCGGGCAACTACCGGGATACATGATCCCTAAACAACTGGTCTTTTGCCAACACTTCCCCCTGACATTGCATGGCAAAATAGACCGGCAGGAACTCGTCCGGCAATACGCGGTTTCTGACAGTTTTTAATCGACATCCTGCAATCACATATAAAAAATCCAGCGTAATTGCTGAGAAAATACCCGGCATCAATTTATCTTCATGATGATGAAGGCCATATAATTTTATGACGGGTTAACGGGGTTATCATGCGTTTCGATCATACCGGTTATGTCGTATCAGATACCGATGCAACCGTCGCGGCTATTAAACTCTTTTTCCCCGTGACCGTCAGGTATAAAGAACAGATTCATGCTCAGCGGGTGTTAATCACGTTGCTGTCCACGGCAGAGGGAAATAACCAGGTCGAGCTGGTTGAGCCATTGCCAGATAATATTCATCTGCAAAGCATGCTGGATAAATCAGGCAAGTCATCCCTGCCTTATCATATTTGTTTTGTTGTCGATGATTTTGACCAGCAATATCAAACCATGAAATCCGCAGGCTGGATGGTATTAACGCGCCCGTTTCATGCCTTTAATAATCATCACCGCGCCAGCCACCTTTATCATCCTGATGCCGGAATCATCGAAATCATGTCGGGGTCGCTATGAAATCATTTTACGATCACCCATCAGACGCGGATTTTTTCACGCCGGATGCCCAGGCGCAGGCGATTGCCGATAAGCTCCGCCAGATAACCTCGCCGGACGACACGCGGACGGTCATCAGCCAGTGGTCGCAGGCTGCGGCGTTTAATCTCCTCGGCGTGCCCGCTGAATACCCGTCACACAAGCCACATCTTCAGGCTTATCAGCACATCCGTTTGACTGAGCGCTACCGGCTCTATGAAAAAGTGGCCTTTATCTCCCCGATACTCATGTTTTCGGCTCCCGGCCCCGGCATGGCGGCTTTTGCCGTCTCCGGGCTGGGGACAGAACAACAACAGGATGCTTTTTTTAGCCGCTTTCAGCAGACCTTAAGCTGGTCATGTTTTGCGATGACTGAACCGGCGCAGGGAAGCGATGCAGGTGCCATGGAAACCACGGCGTCGCCGGTTGACGGCGGGTATCTGCTCTGCGGGAGAAAAATGTTCATCGGCAACGGCATGATTGCCGATACCGGTGTGATATTTGCCCGCACAGCACCCGGACCTCTCGGTATTAATGCTTTTATTTTTAATCCGCAGTCAGCAGAAATTTCCCGCTACGCACTGGAATTAAACGGGTTGAAAGGCACTAACCTTGCGCACATGCAGTTTGATGATCTGTTTATCCCTGAAGCAGACATGTTGGGCAGGCATCTGAAGCCGACGGAGCGGTTTGCAAAATCCGCCATCGCCACATTCGATGCCCTGCGTCCTTGCGTCGGCGCGCTGGCGCTGGGTGTCGCGCGGCGCGCACTGCACGAATGGCAACATGAGCGGCGACTGACACCTTCGCAGTCTGCCTGGCTGTCGCAGATGGAACGCCGCTGGCTGGTGGTCTATCACCACGGGCTGCGGGTCTGCCAGCAAACCGAAGATAAGCTTGCGCCGGAAAATCATCCCGGAATGGTAAAAACCAGTTGCGTGATCCTGGCGGAAGAGCTGATCTGCGGACTGATTCACCGTACACCGGCCAGAGATATGCGTCTGCTAAACACACTATGGCAGGCCTTCCGGGATGTGAAAGCCTTTGAATACACTGAGGGAACGCGGCAGATCCACCGTTTAAATCAGGGATTTTCCCGGCCGCAAGAGGTGAACACATGCCTGTAACCGTCACCTTGCTCGGTCAGGGCACGATAACGGTTCTCACCCGCAGCCAGGCCGTCACACCGGACAGCCGGCATTTCATTGCTTCAGAACTTTTGGCGACAGAACACAGGGCGGCGGGCGACTGGTATCATCACTGGCCTGAAGAGGATTGCGGAAACCGTCTGCATGCTAAAGCCCTGATCACGCTTTGCCAGCACCATGTTCTCTCCTCTACGGAGAGTCTGCTGGTCTACGATTCACGGTATCCGGCCGCACGCGGCGCCACCCCTTTACTGCAAAGTTTGCTGTGCCACTGCCCGGAATTTTCCGAAGCCTGGGGGATTTGCAGTGGCCGTTTTGATCCCGGTGAGGCGTACAGGCTGGCTCAGACCCTGATGCAGGAGGAATGCCGCTTACTTTATCTCTACGACCCGATACAAAGGCTGAGTCAGGATCCCACGCCTCAGGAGTCAGAATTGCACTATCTGATTTTCTCGGCACGGATGTTGAGAAAGTAATGGATAATTTGCTGGTTTCGCTGACAGATAAGCTGTCAACCCCGGCTGTTTTTCCGATGCGACCTTCAGAGGTGCAGCAGCTCGCGCTAATGAGAACGGAAACAGTGCATTGCGGGCCATATCGCAGCCGGGTGCTGATCAGTCAAGGTCCGATGCAGGCGGCAAAAAAAGCGCTTGTGTTACATGGCTGGGGCGGTCATCCCCTGATGCTGGCGCAGGCTAAAGATATTCTGCTGGCGCAGGGATATGAAGTGTATCTGCCGTTTTTACTCGGACATGATCCGCAAACGCCAGCCCCCTGTGATTTTCCCGCACAGTGCCAGTTACTGCTCACCCTGCAAAATACCTTTGGTGCTTTCGACACCGTCGTTGCCCATTCTGCTGGCGGGCTGATCACCGCCTTGTCGGCATCTCTCGGCTTTCGCTTCAGCCGGCTGGTGCTGATGTCAGTTCCGGCCTCGTTTACCAGCCTGTTGCAACACTATCTGCGGCAAAATCATCTGCCTGAATCTTATCTTGCCCCGCTGTGCGCGTGGTATCAGGCCCGCTTCCCGGCACCGGAGATGCCCGCAACGGACTCGCTTTTTGCGCTGGGCGACATCCCTGCACTGATACTTCAGGGTCAGCAGGACACCAGAATCAATCCGGCCGATGCGTGGAAAATTCACCGTCAGTTACCCGGCAGCCAACTGGCATTGATAGAGCATACCGGCCATCTGGGTGTGCTGACTCATCAACGGACACACTACGAATTAAACGCCTTTCTCCGTACGGCAAACGCTGATCCTGAAAAAAGGAGCCACTATGTTGGGTCACATTGAATCCCTGACGGTCTACATTCCTGAACAACGGAAATCACTGGCGGAAGTCGCGCCCGCGCTGCAACTGAGTCCGCTGGATATCAGAATGTTTTCCCGCTTTTACGGGCTGGCAAATTTCCCACGCCAGCCGGGTTCACTTGATGATCTGTTGCGCCCGTTGTTAAAGCAGTTCACCGACCATCACGCTGATTGGCTCCCCCGCATTAAACATGTGGTGCATGCCCATACGCTGCCCGGCATTCGCCCTTTCGACCTGTCGGGCAAAGCCCTGCTCGACGAGGCCGGATTTGCTGACGACACCCATTACACCTCGCTGACGATGGGGCATTGTTCGACGTCATTGTCAGCCGTGGAATATGTTTGCAGCCGGATTAAAACGGGGGAATATGCTTTGTTGCTGGTCGGCGAAAAGGCCTTTCACCCCAAAGTCGAACTGATCGACGATACCACCATTATGGGCGAAGCGGCCTGCGCCGTTCTGCTCAGTCGCACCGGGGAACGCTGCAAAGTGACCGCCAGATACAGCATGCAGGCGGGTGAATTCAGTCAGCATCGCGGAAATGAATCAGGTAAGGAATCACGCTTCGCCAGCGTTTATTTTTCTTTTATCGCCACCGCGATGCGCAATGCCCTGGAACATTTCGGGCATACTGCCGGTTCGCTTGACTGGATTGCACCGCATAATGTGAATTTATCGTCATGGCAGAAACTTGCTGACGAACTGAATATTCCGCGGCAAACACTATTTCTCGAAAACGTGCCACGTTATGGTCATTGTTTCGGCGCAGATCCTTATCTGAATTTGGCGACATTGATCCGTCAGAAAAGATTATCGCCCGGCAATCATGTGATGCTGGTAAGCGTAGGCATGGGCGCGACCTTCTCTTCATTGCTGCTGGTATTATCAGCCGGTAATGAAATTCCGGTATTTTGCAATTTGGAGCAATTTCCAGATATTAAGCAGGATTAAGTTAATACGCACTTGTTCTTTATGTGATGTGTTAACTCCTCATGGCTGATATTACCCGATACTACCCGCAGCTGAATGAACTCCAGGCACTGCTCACCACGGCTGGCAAAATTTCGGAATATAAACCGGATCAGGCGCTGGCCTGTTTTGATCATCCCGAACTGATGAGCATTGCCTGTATCGGCATTCCCTCCCGTTTTAATCCCTGGGAAACGGCGGCCTTTTCTGACGTTGATTACTCACATCACTTACAGATCATCGAATATCTGAGCCGGGCAGATGCCAGCGCGATGATGATGTTGCCCGGCGCATCCCTCAGCACCCGCGCTATTTTGACGCTCGGCACTGAACGGCAACAGGCGCGTTTTTTCGCCTGCTTTGAACACAGCCCTGCCTGGACATTTTTTGCCGTCACCGAGCCGGGGTTTGGCTCCGACGCCACGGCAATTGCCTGCGAACTCACGCAAAACAGTCAGGGATGGTGGCTGAACGGGCAAAAGATGCTGGTCGGCGGCGCGATGCGCGCCAGCGCGGGCCTGGTATTTGCCCGTTATGAACAGAGCCACCGGCTGGTGATGGTGTTTCCCGAAGGCAGAACCGGACCTTTGCAGCGTGAACTGCTCGATACCTTCGGGTTAGCGGGTGCGGCACTGACACGTCTGACGATGACCAATCTGAGTGTCAAAGAAGACGATATTTTAGGGCAGGAACGCCGGGGATTGCAGCAGGGGCTTAATGCGCTGAGCAAGGTCTTTGAGCGCCACCGTCCCATGGTGGCGGCTATGGCGCTGGGCACCACTTACGGCCTGCTGAAAGCGCTGGAAACCCGACCATTACCCGCAACTGCGCAACATTGGATCGCCTGCCAGTGGCGTAAATATCATGTTCTCTTTCAGCAGATGCTCGCACTGGCGGAAGGCTACCGTACGGGTCAGCAGCAATATGCCAGCACCAGCCGCCTCAAATTAAGCGCTACCCGTCTGGCCGAAGAGACGGCGAGCCATCTGCCCCACTGGCTCGCCACCGAAGACTGGCTGGAAGAGACTTTCCTGCGCAAGCGCTACCGCGACAGCTTTGCTTTTGAATACATGGAAGGCACCAGCAATATCCACTTACTTAACAGCTTCCGCACACCTGAAATTCAGGGAGATCAACGCCATGCTGTACCTTGATCCCGCCGATATTGTCAGCCAGTCGTTTCATCACACCGACGTCCCTCAACCGGAGTGGGAAACGGATATTCCGCACTGGCGTTCGTATGTTCAGCATTTTTTCGCCGCTAACGGTGAGCCGCTCAGTCAGGAAAACGAGCAGGTTAATACCTGGATCACCAGCAATGAACGGGCGGCCTTCAGCGACATGGTCGCTACATTGCTGCCGCATCTTGCCCCGGTCGTTCAGCCGCAGCGGGTGAAAACGGTGCTGATGGCGCACTGGACGCCTGACCTGCACATGGGGAGTTCTGTGGTGAATTTAGCCATACATCAGCTCGGCCTCACCGACTGTCTGGCGCTGGCAATCAGCGATCGCGGGCCGGATGCGGCGTTGTTCGCCCTTGATGGCCTCAGCGACTGCCTGCAAGGGAAAGCGGAAGACGGATTGTTACTGATCGCCGAACAAAAAAGCCTGATGTACTTTTCACCGCTGATGGCGCGCCTGCAACCGGAAAACAATGCCTGCCTCTGTCTGGTCAATACGCAACAGCGCGGATTACGTTATCTGGGGTATCAGCGTCTGAAAACGTCCGCAGATTTTAGCGAGGCCATCTTGCAGTCCGTTGAGCATTTCGGTTTTACCCGCGAACGGTTAACGCTGATCGGCCCTCAAAATTGTCTCGCCAGTTTACCGGAAGGCTTTACGTCACTGGCGGTCAATCCCCGTTTACTTTGCGCGGCGCCTTTTGTCGCCCTGGGTCAAAACTGGCAGCCCGGACGTGATTATCTGCTGATGAGTGAACACAACGGACGGATAAGCCTGTGCGGTCTGGCGGCAGCAGAGAACCTGAGATGAATATTTTTGCGCTGAAAACCTGTATTCCTGTCACACGGATATCGCTTGACGCGATCCTCGCCCATCGCGGCGCGAACCCCAGCGAAGCCCGGACCTTCCGGCATCTTTTCGGTTTTCAGGAAGCATCAACGCTGGCTGAAGACGAAAGTGCCGCCGCGACGTTTGAATCGCTGTTGCAGCAAACCGCCGTACAGTTAACGCAGGCTGAAAAAATCGATGCGATTATTTTGGTTCAGGGATTGCCCGCCCGTTCACGACGGCAACGGGTTGATTTAGCGTTGCTGCGGCAACGTTTTGATTTTATTGCCCCTGACGCACATCTCATCACCCTCAATCAGCAAAACTGCGCCACGTTATTCTGGGGTCTGCTGATGGCCGGGCGCATGCTTGAGCAGGGAAAATATCAGTGTGTGGCTCTGCTGGCAGGCGACACGCTGGCAGATTTCAGTCTGGCAGAGCGCTATGTTCCCGGCTGCACATTAATCGGTGATGCCTTTGTGTGTGCCTTACTGAGACCGGGCGGCGGTGAGCGCAGGGTGTCCGGCATTCACTGTTTTCATCATCCCGCATTCTGGCAGGGCCTCGACGGCAGCCGGGAAGATATTAAGCGTTTTTATCAGTCTCATGACGCTCTGATCGACATGGCGCTGCGTCAGTATCCGGCTGAACAGCGGAAGGACGCATGGTTACTGCCTCACAACATTAACCGCCTGAGCTGGCAAACCTGGCGGCGGCATCCTGATCGCGCCCATCAGCGGATCGCCACCGATCTCATCGGGCAATGCGGACATTGTTACACCACCGATCCTCTCTTACTGCTCGATACCCACCCGCCAGCCGAAACCGGCCAGCCAGCCATTTTACTTTCTGTCGGGCTCGGCGGTTGGGTAGGCAGCGCCATGATCACTTCAGACACATTTGCGGAGCCTCAGGATGCCTGATAACGCGCAAGCCATCCCTTTTTTCACCCCGCCTTCCTCACAGTTTGCCCGGCTCGGTTTTCTTAAAATCGCCGAAATGGCCTGTCGTCAGCACGGAGATAAAGTCTGGATTGGTGAAAAAGACAATGCAGTGCTGCTGCTTGCCGGCGCCCGCCATGTCCGGTTGCTGATTGAGCAGGAAAGCCAGTTCGTGAAGGAATTTGAACATCTTTCCTCAGCCTCAACTATCGGACGCATCTTGCTGGGCCAGTCACTGACGACATCCAAAGAGGGCGAGGAATGGCGGCTGGCGAGAAAACTCACCACACCGCTGGTGAACCCTAAATCCCCGTTGCTGAAACAAAGCACCGACCTCTCCGCCCGCTGGCTGCTGGATATTCTGCAGGATCCGCAGCAGACCTCATTGCGTGAAATCTGCCTGCACTGGGCGCTGATGTGTGTGGCGGAAGGATTTTTTGGCCGGGAGATCAGTCTGCCCCAACTGAATACGCTGATTGGCCATTTCCGTGATATCTATCTGCAACTGATTATCGCCGCACCGGACGCGGATTATGAGGCACTGTGCAGGCATCCGGCACTGGTCGCCTTCCGGCTGGAGGCTGAGTCCCTGCTTGGCCCGTTGCTGGATGACGCCAGGGGCGGCAATACCACGATGCTGGAACGTCTTTGTCAGGCGCTCAGTCCCGGCGCGCACCCCGAAGCGCGTGAGAGAGTGATCAGTCTTCTGCTGGGCAATCTTGCCGCCAGCGTCGATAACACGGGTATTGCCTTGCTATGGACGCTGACACATCTTTCGCAGCACCTGAACTATCAGCACTGCGTACGTGAGGAAGCGGCTCAGGGCAAACGAAACATGGCCTCAGCCATTGTCCGGGAATCGCTCCGTCTGACGCCGGTGACAGCGTTTTTTGAGCGCCGGGTGGCAGAAAATATCGTGGTGGATGACGTGGTGATTACGGCGGGCACGCGGGTTTTATTTTCCCCCTGGCTGATTCACCGTCATGCCGCCTGCTGGGCAGAACCGCTTTGCTTCAGGCCGGAACGGTTTCTGGGTGAAGAGAAAATTGCGCCGGAGCATTTTTTACCCTTTAGCGTCGGAAAACGAAACTGTGTGGGCATGACTCTGGCTCTCGACCAGCTGACCACGGCGGTCGCGACACTGTGCGAACATTTTCAGTTTTCGCTCGCCCCTTCGACGTCACCTGCCGCCCTCACCCCGCTTTTTGCGCTTAATGTCATCCCGCGCGGTGACCTGTCTTTCATTCTCACGTCCACAAACAAGGCTGAACAGCATGACCACATCCCGTGAGATCCCGGCGCTGAGCCTGTTCTGCTTCGCCGATGTGGCCAGAGACAACTTTGCTGATAAATATGAACAATTATTAAGTACCGCACGGCTGGCAGATACGCTGAATTTTCATGCTATCTGGACGCCCGAGCGGCATTTCCATACCTTTGGCGGCATGTTTGCTAATCCTTCGGTGGTCAGCGCGGCGCTGGCGGCCTGCACGCAACGTATCGGTATCCGGGCAGGCAGCGTGGTGCTGCCGTTACATGATCCTCTGC
This sequence comes from Rahnella sp. RcJ3, assembly GCF_009498575.1. NCBI lineage: Bacteria > Pseudomonadati > Pseudomonadota > Gammaproteobacteria > Enterobacterales > Yersiniaceae > Rahnella > Rahnella sp. RcJ3. The sequence continues at coordinate 40,883 of NZ_QSNX01000013.1, read as the reverse complement.
GGGTTGCCGAAGAATGGGCCATCGTCGATAACCTGTCTCATGGCCGCGCTGGCGTGGCGTTTGCCAGCGGCTGGCAGCGTAATGATTTTGTGCTCAGGGCTGAGAATTACCGCCAGAGACAACAGGTTCTTTTTTCCTCACTGGCGCAGGTTCAGGCGCTGTGGCGCGGTGAATCCGTCACACGCCACGAGCTTTCGCTGCCTGCGCAACCCGAACCGGTCAGCCTGAAAACCTGGCCGGCACCTTTTCAGACGGAGATCCCCGTCTGGCTGACCACCGGCAGTAATCCCGATTTATTTACTGAGGCCGGAAAACGCGGGCTGAATGTGCTCACCCATCTGGTTTCGCAGACCCGCGAGCAACTGGTGGAAAACTGCGCGGCGTATCGCCTCGCACGCCGTCAGGCGGGTTTTGATCCCGCAGAAGGCACCGTCACATTGATGCTGCACACGCAGGCCGGAGCAGCACGAAAAACGCTGTTGCCACGGATTAAACCGGCACTTACCGGTTATCTGCAGGCATTTATGGCGCTTTCCGACAATCTCAGTCAACCACGGGTCGCCGATGCGGAGCAAAATGAGAAGAAGCAAGCCTACACACTGAAATGGGGAGTGGAGAAATATCTCAACCACTGCGGTTTATTTGGCTCTGCACAAGAATGCGCAGATCAGCTTGCCCGTCTCAGGCAGGAAGGAATCGATGAAGTTGCGTGCCTTATGGATTTTGGAATGCCTCAATCAAGTGTGGAAGAAACGCTTCGGACACTTGCTACATTGTTATGAAATCAAGGAACTATGATGAAAAAAATCACCCTGGCGCTTACCCTGCTCGCCTGTGTCACCAGCACTTCTGCCCTCGCCGCAGAAAAAACATTCCCCCTGGAAGCCTTTAGCGCAGTAGAAGCCAGACAGGGCATTAATCTCACCATTAAGTGTGCCGCAACGCCGTCTATGGTGGTCTCCGGTTCGCAAGACACGCTGAATAAATTGAAAGTCACCCATGACAATCACGCTTTACTGCTGGTCAATGATGCCGCTGAAAATGATCGCTTTATCTCGCACACGCTGGATATCACCCTGTATACCAGCGGCCCGCTGAACAGTCTGGCCGGAAAAGCGGGTGTTAAAATAGCCGCACCGGCCTGTGCGGTGGATCCGAAAACACTGGCCGTTTCCGGCAGTATGGGCACGGATATCCGCGCTGAAGGCAAAACGGCTGAACTGAATCTGGATCTGGCCATGGGCGGGAGTTTTAACAAGAAGCCTCAGAATTTTACGGCGGAATCGGCTAACGTGCGCATGAGCATGGGCGCGGAATCCTCACTGTGTCATATCCCCAAAATTCAGGGCACGCTTGCGGCAGGCGCTCGTGTTTCCGTCAGCGCCTCTGCTCAGGTGGATACCGGTTCTGCCAGCTCATTTGCCAGCGAGATTTCCACTTCTGGCTGTGCTTAACGCGCCTGATTAACTGTCCGCCTGAAAAATACAGACCTGCCATCTGACCGGCAGGTCTTTCAGCGGAGCACAGGCGCCATACGCCAGACAATACACCCCGTCGTTTTCAATCAGCCGGTGATGTAACAGGCCGATCTCTTCTTTACGCTCATCGTATACGTGCGCGATGCCACTGTGCTGCGGGATGGCACAAAAACCGGCGAGCGACTGCGTAAGGCCGGTTCCCCTGACTTTGAGCCACGCTTCCTTCACACTCCACAGTCGGGTAAAACGCAACAGGTAATGCGCCTCATCTTCTGCCAGCCAGTGCTGTTCATCAGGGTTGAAAAACCGGCGGGCGATGGCTTTTTTCGCCTCAACGTTTCCGCTGACTTTTTCCAAATCCACCCCGACCTCTGCCCCGCGACACAGCACAATCGCCGCCGAAGTTCCGCTGTGGGATAAGTTGAAGCACAATCCCGGGAAATCAGGGAGCCAGGGCTTACCCTGAGGCGTTCTTGCGATACTTAACTGTTCATCGGTCACTGATAAGTAGCCCGACAATACCTGACGCAGCCAGCACTGCGCCTGCTGTCGCAGCAGTTGCCCTGACAGCGACGCCTCAAAGTGACGGAGCAGGCAAAGCCCCTCTCCTGCCTTCAGTTCAGGCAGGGGATCACAGTGGGAGATTGAGGGTAACGCGGCAACCGGTTCGATCATGGCGATTCTCCAGAGACAGATACCCGCCATGACTTTCAGCGATTTGCCGGCACAAAATCAGCCCGATGCCACTGCCATTGGGTTTGGTGGTATAGAAAGGAACAAACAGATTTTTGGGATTGGTCAGCCCGACACCCTGGTCAAGAATGGTCACAAACAGACAGCCTTTTTCTTCTGACCATTCAATACACACCGGCGCCGTGGTATCGCTCATCGCCTCATCGGCATTCTTAATCAGGTTGATAAGCAACTGATGGAGTTGCACCCGGTCGACATTTACACTCAGCGGCGCCGGGCCTTTCAGGGTAATTTTACGGTGCGCAAACAACAGCGGCAGCTCCGCAATCAGGGCGGCAAAATCAAGCGGTGCTTTGACGGGGGGGGCGAGTTTACTGAGCTGGCGGTAACTGCTGATAAAAGCGATAAGTTCTTTGGCCCGGCGGTTGATCAGATCGATGCCTTCCGCAAAGCCCTCCGGCAGGTTTTCTGTATGGCGGCGATAATGCTGCTGGAGCATCTGGCTGATGGAGGCAATCGGGCTAAGAGAATTGTTTATTTCATGGCTGATCACCCGCAGCAGGTTTTGCCAGGCTTTTTGTTCTTCCTTACGCAGCATGTCGTCAACATCACTGACAAACAGCAACACGTTTTGGATCCCGTCCACCATATAGGTGTCACTGGACACTTTATAACGCCCCGGACGCCCTGCATGACTGGACTCCACCGGATGCTCCCGGTTGGCATTTTGCAACAACGTATCAAGTTGCCAGTGACTGCATTTTTCGCCAATCAGCTTTTCCAGTGATGTGCCCAGCATCCGCGAGGCCGCATCATTACACCACATCAGCCGGTTATTGCCGTCAATCGCGAAAATCGCCACCGTGATATTAGAAATCACTTTTTGCAGCAGAAAATCCATTTCTCTTTGCTGCTGGCGGTGGCGGGATAACTGACCCGAAATGGCGTTGATCTGTTCAATGACCCCTTCAAACACCCCTTCCCCGCTGGTCACACCGCGAAGGCTAAAATCTTCCTGCTCAACGGCTTCTAACAGGTTAGAAATCACATTGATTTTGTAGAGAAGTTGCTGGAAAAAGTGATAGGAAAAATACACTAACGTGACGCACAGAATAAAGAGCGTGAGAAATTTCAGGTAGAGAGACTGCTGTGGGAAAAACCACAGCAGCAGATAGGCAACAACGCCCCCCAGCGGGGACAAACTGCACAGTATTAAATGACGTGACTCAAAGGATCGAAAAAGTTTACTCATGACAGATTTTTAATTTATCCAGTCGTCGGTAAAAAGCGCTGCGACTCAGCCCTAACGATTCTGCCGCTTTCACTGCATTCCCGTCATAGTGACGCAGGCGCTGTAAGAGCACAGTTTCTTCCACTTCTGCCAGCGTGCCCGTCTCAAGTTGCGTTACCGGTTTTTGTTGTGGCTCATGACCGCTGTTTTGCCCCTTCACAGGCAGCGGCAGGCAAAGATCTGCCAGGTCGATCGTATTATTGCGGCAAAGCAATACGCCGCGTTCCAGCAAATGGCTCAGTTCTCGGATATTCCCCGGCCATGAATATTCATGCAGCCCCTGTCGCGCCATCGCCGATAATACCGGTTTAGGTTTACTGTATTTGCGGGCAAAACGTTGCAGGAAACGTTCGGCCAGCGGCTCAATATCTTCCTGCCGTTCACGTAGCGGCGGTAACGGAATTTGAATAACATTCAGCCGGTAGAGCAAATCCTGCCGGAACCGCCCTTCAGTCACGGCTTTTTCAAGATCCGTGTTGGTGGCCGCAATGATGCGGCACTGTGTGGTTTGCGTCCGTGATGAACCCACGCGTTCGAACTGCCGTTCTTCCAGGACACGCAGTAATTTTACCTGCTGGGACAAGGGCAAATTGCCAATTTCATCGAGGAATAATGTGCCTTTATCGGCCAGTTCAAAGCGTCCGATACGATTTTCCCGCGCATCGGTAAACGCGCCTTTTACGTGCCCGAACATTTCACTTTCAAACAACTGCTCATTGATGCACCCCATGTTAACTTCAACAATGCTGTGCTCACGGCGGGATGAGAGCTGATGGATATAGCGGGCGAGCAGGCTTTTGCCGGTGCCATTTTCACCCAGAATCAGGATGCTGGTATCCGTGGCAGCCACGGTTTCCACCACGTTGATTAACTGCTTCATGGCCTGAGAGCGGACAACCCATTCATTGCCCATGTCATCTTCAAGCGCCATTTTCAGCAGCTTGTTTTCTTCTCGCAGGCAATTCCCGGAGCGTCTCGCCTGGCTCAGTGCAATCTGTTGCTGAACAATGCTTAACAGGCGTTCGTTATCCCAGGGTTTTTGAATAAAATCCGCCGCACCGGCCCGCATGGCGCTGACGATGATGTCAACACTTCCCCATCCCGTCATGGCTACAGCGGGCAGACAGTCATCAAATTTTTTTAACTCATCCAGCAGTTGCAAACCTTCCAGACCCGACGTGGTGTCTTTCTGGAAGTTCATGTCCATCAGTACCAGATCAAAGGGCTTTGCGGACAAATGTGACAATAAACGGTTGGCCTGCGTTTCCAGCGTCACGTCATACCCTTCCATACGGAGCAGCATGTCGAGGCTGGTCAGAATGCCCGCGTCATCATCAATGACAAGAATACGTTTTTTTTCGTTCATTAAAGCATCCGGCTTGTGCCGCCGCACCCGTCAGGCACGGCGACAGATTATTCATAGCGAATGGCGTCCGCAGGCGACATCCGAATGGCGCGTCGGGAAGGCAACCAGACCGCTAACGCCACAATTAAAGAAATCATGACGGCGACACCCCAAAAGAGCAGTGCAAAGGAGGTATGCCCGTTGCCCAATATACGCGTCAACTTGGGTGCGACAAAGAAGGCCAAAGGCAACCCGATAATCAGTCCAATGAATAATTGCTTACTGCCCTGAAGCATCAGCATCCGTAACAGAACGCCTTCCGTTGCCCCCATCGCCATACGCACCCCGATCTCCTGAATACGTTGATTGATCACATTGCGCATCACGGCATAAATACCGGTGGCCGCCAGAATGACCGCGACCAGACCAAACAACATAAAGAGGTTGGCAATGAAATGCAGCCCGGCGGTATTCCTGGCCAGACGTTGATTCAACGTTTGCACCTGATTAACGGAGAGCGTGCTGTCAATCTGGCGCACCGCATTCATGAGCGCAGGCCCTAACGTATCAGGATTCTGAGCCCTGAGCACCAGCGTTAATGACGCCGCGGGTATTTGCGCCAGCGAGCGGTAAACCGTGACCCGCTGGCGGAACGCGCTGAAAGGCCGGCCATGAATGACGTTCGGCACCACACCGATAACCGTGAACCAGCGCTGATCATCCGTATCACGAAAACGCAGGCGTTTTCCGATGACATCCCGCTCACCGGGCCAGAACTGCTCCGCAAACGACTGGCTGACCACCACCACGGGCTGTGAGTCCTGCGTATCACTGCTGGCAAACTCCCTTCCGGCCACCGGCGTGATCCCCATTGCCGTCAGGCTTCCCGGCATCACCTGGACATCATTGACCAGAGGATAAGACCAGCGGTCTTTGCTGTTGTTGGTAGACGAATCGATATCCACCTGACGGGGTACGGTAAATTGTCCGACGGCACTGGTGGTGATGGCCGTTTTTTCAACACCGGGGATCCCGCTGAGGGACGATTGCAGGCGCTGATAGAACAGGATCCGGCTCGCATCATCAGGATACTGGTTGGCATTGAGGTTAATCTGACCGGTGAGATAGCCCTGCGTCGCCACCCCGTAATCGGCACGGGTCGCCTGGTAAACCAGCAGCGCCAGCAGCGCACTGATGCATAAAATGGAACAGGATAATCCGACTTCAAACGTCACCAGAATACGGGACACCCTGCCTGCCCCGCGACTTTGCGCGCCCCGCGTTCCATCACGCAAAACATCGTTGAAATTACCGTGGGTGATTTTCCACGCAGGCAATGCACTGGTAACGACAGCCGTCATGATGACCAGCACTAACGCATTGAGGATCATGACGTTATCGAGTGACAAATGCCACCAGAACGGAATTTTGTTCGGTACGAACGTCGGCAGTAATGTATTGGTGATCTCGAGTCCCCAGGCGGCGAGCAGAACGGCGATGATGCCCGAGAAGGCGCAAATAAATAAGCTTTCCCACATCATTTGCATGACCAGACGACCGGAAGGCGAGCCCAGAGCAACGCGGATAGCGATTTCTTTTGAACGCTCTGTGGTTCTTGCCAGCAATAAGTTACCGACATTACAACACGCCAGCACCAGCACAAAAGCCACGGCAAAAAGCATGACGATGAAGATCGGCATGGTCTCCTCACCCATGAAATTTTCCTGGAATGTCAGTACCTGCGCCGACAGCCCTTTATTGCTTTCAGGATACTCAGAGGCCAGCGACTGCATCACCTGAGCGAGGTCACCGTCAGCATCGGCGAGCGGAACACCGGGTTTCAGGCGCGCATAAACGGATACTTCCGGCGCACCTTTGCGGACCAGATACTGTGCAGGATCCAGCTTAGAAGGCAGCCAGAGATCATGAAAGAAAGGAAAGGCAAAATTGGCGGGCATAATGCCCACAATGCGCGTGTGTATCCCATTGATCAGGACATCTCTGCCAATGAGTTGCGCATCGGCAGCAAAGTAGTTTTGCCACATGCCATAGCTGATAACGGCAACCGGTGTCGCGCCAGGCTGGACATCTTCACTGTTCAGCACCCTGCCACGATAAGGCTGGATGCCAGTATAAGAAAACATCTCCGGCGTATTGCGGATCGCCATATAGGAAACCGCTTTGGTGCCGTCACTGATATCGGCACGTTCAGCATAAAAATAACCCACGTCATTGAGCGTGGTATTGCGGGCCTTAATTTCCTGGTAGTCCAGGAAGTTGACCCCAGAGTCACTCAGACTGACGCCGTTGACCGTCGGGTTTACTAACACCATGTTTTTCCCGTCCGGATAAGGAAGCGGCGTAAACATGATGGTGTTAATGACTGAAAACATATAAAGCGTCAGTGCCAGACCGCAGGACATGATGAGCACGGTGATAAAGGTAAATGACGGGCTTTTGAGTAACAGGCGTAAGGCATATCGGATATCAAAAAGCATTTTATGCTTCCTTTATCAGGGTCAGTTCCCGTGCCACATGTCCGTCTCCGACGACCTGCCCGTCAGAAAGCACGATGCTGCGCTGCGCCCGCTCGGCTGAACGAGGATCATGGGTGACGATGCAGATCGTGGCGCCCTCCTGATGTAACTTATCGAGAATATTCAGCACCGCCTCGGCATTGTGGGAGTCCAGGTTACCGGTCGGTTCATCCGCCAGAATGATGGAGGGATTGCCCACGATAGCCCGTGCGACGGCCACGCGCTGCTGCTGTCCGCCGGAAAGCTGCGAGGGATAATGGCGTCCCCGGTGGGACATATTGACCTTGTCTAAGGCTTCCGCCACTCTCTGCTGCCGTTCAGTTTTAGAAATATCCTTGCGGTAAGTCAGTGGCAGGGAGACATTTTCCTCAATGGTTAAATCGCTGATGAGATTAAATGACTGAAAGATAAAGCCGATATCACGATTTCTCACCAGGGCACGCTGCTTTTTAGAAATATTTTCCACGTTGTGCCCGGCCAGCTGATAGGTCCCGGTAGAGGCCACATCGAGCAGACCCAAAATCGAAAGCAGCGTTGATTTACCACAGCCTGAAGGCCCGGAAATCGCCACGTATTCCCCTTTGGAAATGCTGAGCGTGATCTTGCTCAGGGCGTGTGTCTCAATTTCATCGGTCAAAAAAATCTTATTCACGTCAGTGAGTTCTACCAGTGATTCCATCATTTTCATCTCCATCGCATTGTCCTGTAAGCTGGCGTCTTTTGCAGGTGAGCCGGCATTATTTAGTAATCTCAATTTGATCTGCCCCTTGCCAGGCGCTGCCGTCACTGAGAATAATTTTATCTCCCGCACGCAGTCCACTGGTCACCTGAATATAATCCGCAGATCCCTGACCAAAGTTGACCTTCATTTTGGTGGCAAAGCGTTCCTTTTCATCGAGCCGGTAAAGCATCGAAGGTAAATTATTCTGGGCAAACGGTGGCCGCTCAACGTACAGGGAATCATTAATTTTTGTCACTGCGATTAAACCATCAACGCTCAGATCAGGACGGGCTTCCTGCGGCAGTGGTTGATTGAATGTCACATCCACTTTAACGGTGCCATTGGTCACCGCAGGATCCACCCGTGACAATACCCCGGTGAACTGGCTGCGTCCGGTGTTAATGGTAACCTGCTGCCCGACGGCAAGATCACGGGACTGTAATTCCGGCACTTTGAGTTCAGCATAAAGTTCCTTTTCTTTCGCCAGACGGGCAATACTGGTGCCGGTGGTGACCCGCTGGCCGACCTGGACTTTCACATCCTGCAAAATGCCTTCAATCGGTGAGGTAACATTCAGCGAATCGACTTCCTGCTGGCTCAGCAGCACCAAAGATTCCAGTTTGTTAAGGCGCATCGCACTGGCTTTGATATCAGCATCAATGCTCAGCTTGAGTGTTTTTAATCGTTTTTCCTCAAGCACAACTTGCTGACGATATTGTTCAGTATTAATACGGGTCGTTTCGTATTCCAGCATCGGCACTGCCGCAATATATTTCTTTTGCGCAGCAAGCCGCATCGTAGAGCTGAGTAACCGGCTTTTCGCATCCAATACCAAGGCTTCCTGACTCAGAATTTTATTTTGTAATTCTGCATTAGTGGCGTCAGTCTCAGCCCGGCGGGCATCCAGCTCGAGCCGGTTTTCCTGTAATTTTTGTTCCAGCGTCGGGTTACTCATTCTGACCAATAACTGGCCTTTATTCACCTTCATGCCAGGTTTGTAAATGACCTCTTCCACGCGGGCATCAACATTGGCCGCAACCCAATTGATATCACGCGGTAACAGTACCCCGTTACCCCGCACTTCAACCGAGAAATTTCCATATTGAACCTGCCCGACCGCGATACTCCCGCGGGAGATCTGATAAGGCGAAAAACGGTAATTATAGATTGCCGCCAGCGTGGCTAAAAAGAGTGCGCCCGCAACAATAAATTTGCGGTATCGCTTCAGTATGAATTTATTCCCGGGTTGCGGGATTGATATGTCCATAATAATACCTTTTCTGATAACTCCTTACCCATGAGCACAAATCGTGCCAACCTTTAAATTTAATTAACTAACTGATTTTTATGTGTTTTTTAAAAAGTCGCCAATTACGCCTTTTCCCTTAATCATTTTCTATCTCATTAATGGAACGAAAATCGGGACGGCATGCCCTGATTACCCTCTTTTGCCTGCGAAACCCCACGCATATCATGCATTCCCAATATTGGGATATTAAATCAGGCAAGTTAATTAGTGTGTTTCGAAAATGGGATTTTACTATTTACATAACAGGAAAGAATAATAATATCCATTATAAACAATAAGTTGAAACAAATAAAAACATGGCATAGTAATTGCTTAGAGAATAGCGGGGACGGTATTCCAATTTTAAAAATTTGTTCATCACTCATTAATTACGCAGAAGGGGTGTGTATGTGGGAACGCAAACTATCGAACGCTGAAAAAAGTCTTTTCACACAGAAAATAACCGAGGATCTCGATAATCGTCATTTGACTATCTATGGCAAGCACGCTCATACAGACAAAGCATTATGTATTGTTAAGATTATTAATTATATGCTGGAGAATATTTCTGACGAGATCACACTTGAAGATCTGGAAAAAATATGTGGTAAAACCCGCTTTGATATTTGCCGCATATTCAAACATTTCTATGATGTCACGCCTATAAAGTGGATGTGGAAGGTCCGGCTGGCGCTGGCCAGGGAATTTATCCATTTAGCCCCTGAGTGGTCTTTGACAGATATCAGCTATGCTTGTGGATTTTCGTCGCTGCCGCATTTTTCCCGAAGTTTCAGCAAGACCTATAACGAGTCTCCGCTCAAATTCAAACAGAATGTCATCAGGACAACACGCCCGGAAATAAAAAAAGAATCATCAGATTATGATTTCATTTTCGGCATCCAGAGAAACAACTTTTCAAGAAGTATGTTAATCAGCAACCTGCACTTCTTATAATTATTAATAAGATTTCTTATGCCATTTTTTATTATTCTCTACACGCAATATCAGTTTTGGTTCATGGAAAGATGAAAAATCCTCATGCAAAGTATCCCTCAGAAAGTTTGAAATATAATTGAAAACAACAGGGTCACGTAATGCGCCGTTGTGGCCCTTTCCCTCTGTAACGATTAATTCACTTTTCTTCAATGAATGGCTCAGTATTTCGGCCTCATCCAGTTCAATACTGAGATCATTCTTATCATGCAATATCATGACAGGTTGCGTTATTGAACCGATAAGCTCGGGACCAATAACATCAGGATGTACACCATAGCGGCGCTGATAAAGCTTTTTCATCGATACGGCAATGCGCCTGGGCAGTTTATTATTGCGCACATATCTGTCCATCATTTTCCCGTAACTGCACGGACTGCCGATTAAAATCATCCGTTTAAAAAGCAGTCCCTGTAGCGCGGCCATGCAGCCAATTAATCCGCCGGTCGAATGACCAATGATCACAGAGAAGTGCCCGTAATGCTTTTCCATCTCCATGACGGCCCGCGACAGATCATAGAAAGACACTTTTTTTCCGGGAGAAATACCATGTGCGGGCAGGTCAGGCGCAAAAACCGTATAGCCTTTTTCCTGCAACCGCTGCGCCATCTGCCGTAACATTATACTCCGGCCATCCCACCCGTGAAGAAGCAACACTTTTTCTGCCTGAGGATCCGCTTGCGGATAAATGAAGACCTTAACAAAAGATTTGCGCCAATAAAGCTCCTCCTGCACGCAGCGACTGAGCAGCATGATTTCCCCCTGCTTATAGGGTAAAGGCCGGGTCTTTTCGAAAAGACGCAACGCGTATAACGCAGAAAGATAGGAAGACATGGCATGCAGGGAATATAAGTCGAATAAACTGATTAATTTGCATGCCCGGGTATAATGCGTCGCAGGCCTTATTTTGGCTTTCATCAGTAACGTCGGACGCAATCGCATAATGACCAAAACCCGCAGATAATTTTGGTGAACCAGCGATAAAAACAACAGGACCGGATAAAAGAAGCTATAAAACATTCTCACTTCCTATTTTATTGGCCAGCCGCCAGTATTCTCTGCCGAACGCGATAAAGTACACCACATTAAAGACAATGATCAGATTCATAATACTTTGCAGTTGCGAGAACTTATCCCATCCCACCAGCAAGGTGATGACAGTCAGCAATTCGATGATAACGGTTAATACCAATACCCGCCGGGCCTGTTCTAATTGTTCCAGCAATGCCTGAAGCGAGGCAACAAAAGAGGTCATGAAAAACGTCGGTAACAGAATCAGTAAAATCTGGCTGCTGACATCCTGAATTATTCGGTCACCGGACAGAATTTTTATCAGACTCACTTCGGTGAAATAGACGCCGGAGGTCAGCAGAAGGTAAATAATGCAAATAAAGGCTAACCCACGGTGCAGCAATCGTTTTAATTCTTCTCCGCTGCTGATGGCCAGCCGCTGGTTAATTAATATCGCCAGCGCGGATCCGCAGGCCACGGCGGGGATGACAATAAACATCCGAATCTTGGTCACAATAAGAAAACCGGCGACATATTGCTCACCCAGGGTGCCGATTAACGGGAATATCAGCAGAGAACTGAAAAACAGTACCACTAACGAGGCAAAAATGGGCATCCCCACCTGAAGCAAAAGCCCGCTGAGACGCGGAATAAATGCGCCGGGGCGGTCATCTTCCGCATGGCGACCGGTACGCCGTACCAGCCAAAGCGCGACAGGGATAAGCAGAGCAGAAGCCAGGGCGTTGGAAATAATAATCGAATTGAAGCCTAATCCATAAACCTGATAGCCGGTGTAGCAGATCAACGCATTCAGCACGATATACGCGATGACTAACAGCATGCTTAGCGCGCTTTTCCCCTGCCCGCGCAATGCGCTGTTACACATCTCAAGCTGAATAAACGGCAGCATGGAAAGGAAATAGAGCGGTAATGCCGAGGAATAAAATGCATTGCCGGCGACCGGCAACAGGGTTTGCAAAAGAGGAGCGCAAAGCGCCGTCACGCCGCTCAGCAGCGCCACAATCACGATGCCCAGTGTCGCCAGCAGGGAGGTCGCCGCCAGTACCTTTTGGCGGGACCACATATTCAGCGAACGGGCACTGAAAACCTGATTGGTGATAGCCAGGCATTCCAGAATAGCCAGGAATAAGAAACTGAACGGCTGGAGCATCGAAAGCAAATAAATTGAACTGGTTTCTTTCCCGTGCCCCAGAATCGCGGTCTGAATGTTTTGCGAAAATGAGACGGCAATGGCCACCACGATCATCGGCCAGGCTAACTTCAGCAGGTCCGCGATATCTTTGCTCAGGCTGTTACGCCGTAGCAACGTCATCTCAGGTGAAGTATTCATACTCTACGCTCCTGACGTGCTGGCAACACGGTTATGGCAGCGTCTGCGGCCTTCCCGTACAGGCTGTAAATCATCATCGACAGGTAAGAAAGGCTGTGCGTCGAGCCTGATAAATAGCCATGCCCGCCCATCAGTTTTTCTGCCCGGTTGGTTAGCTCCGTAATCTGCCAGTGATCCGCTTCCGGGTCAGCATAGTCCTGCGCCGTAATGCGCATCTGCCACTGGAGCAAAAGTAAATCTGTCTGGTTGCTCAGATCGGCAAAATCCGCCTTCACTAACTGATGTCGGGTGGTTTTTATGCCAAAACTTTTTCGCGCGGATAAGTGCTTCCAGCTCACCGCCAGGATCTGGCTCAGGAGCCCCAGGCGCGCCGCAAAAGAAGCCATCAGCGGGATCGGATCATCAGTGATGGTTTCTGTGCCGGTATGCTGCAAAGCAATCCCGAGTGACGCCAGAATACGATCAGACTCAGCGTGCTGCTCCGCGCAGGTTTCACCTTCTGCTGCCAGAATCTGATACCCGCCGCAAAATACGCCGCTGGCCGGGTTGGCCCATTTCTGCCGCATCTGCCGGAAGGCTTCTGCCGGCTCATGGTCCCTGAACAAAAAGTAAAGTCGGGTAAACTCTGCTTCACACATCAGAGCTCTCCAGTTGCAGATGCTGTTCAATCCATTGAATAAGTTTCCCGACAGTGGTGAAGGCATCCTGGTTGATTTGATCAGGTTCAAACATCAGGCCGGGGATCTTTTCTTCCAGCGTTAATAAGAACTGCACAAATAATACTGAATCGAGATCCAAATCTTCATTAAAATCCGTTTCCGGCGTGATGTTGATTTTTGCAGACATGACATCATTTAATGCATCATTAACGGCTGACAGAAGTTGTGACATGGTTTACCTCATTATTTTCGTTTTTTTCAATCAGGATACAGGACATCGTTATCCCCATCCCCATAGCAACACAGAGAATTCTTTTACCTTCGAAGCTCTTTAATAAAGAAGACAAGTTAAATAAAATATCGGAGCAATAAGCGTGTCCATATCCTGATATATGCTCAGTAAAAAGCTCGCCCTTGAAGTTCAGTTTATCGGCAATTCTCCTGAGCATGGGTAAATCTATATTACCCGGAACAATCGCATCTATATGGTCAATCGTAAGGCTAAACTTATCCAGTACGTAAAGATAGAAATCATAATAATCTTGTTCGAGTGAGGAGAAAAGTTCCCGCCGTCGGGCAGCCGGAAATTCTCTGTGATTATTATAAAATGAAGACAGATGCCGCACGGCGGTTTGCTTGATTTGCCACGGTGAATGCCCCGCATTGAGGAGCATGGCAGCAGGAATTTCCGCCATAACACTATTATCAAGCTTATTAATATCACAGTGGAAAGCCTTTTCACCGGTGATGAGGATCATCGGCAACTGGCTTTTTATTACCCGGTTCTTTAATAAATGAATCGCCGACAAAGCCGATGCGCAATGATTGAGACTAATTGTTAATTTTTCCCAATGCCCGATTCCACAACGGGCCGCTATCTCATCAAGCCAGCAGTCATCAAAAAAAGTATTATGCGTTTGCGTTTTTGCATAGACCAAATATCCCCGCCCCTTAGCGACATTCAGATTTTCATTCACCAGAGTTGAAAGGGTTTCATGTAACATTTCTGTATGGCTACCAGAGAACATTCCCACTGTGTGCAGAGAGTAATAACGTTCAAGTACCTTACGCGCGCCTGTTTTTAAATTATGAGATGATTCAAGCGTACTTAATGGCCTTAAAGAGATGCGACCAGGCAACCAGCATAAATCATTAAGTGGCAACATATATTCTCACAGGGAATTATTTTAGAGTTATTATAAACGCAGTCCATAATCCCAGAAAAAAAACGTCTTTTTTGCCTGCAATTGCTTAAAGGGCAGGAATTCCCATTTTTGAATCCCAAAAATGGAATGTTATGAGTGTTCAGGAGGGAAAATCGGAAAGAACAGCGTACAAACGGAGCTGTTATAGCTGTACAAAGTGACCGTTGCTGACTTCGCGGTAATGACGCACCGGCGGCTGATAAGTGGCTGAGCGCAGCGGGCTGGCAAGCTCTTCCGGTACCACGGGACGTGTGCGGTGAACATCCGGGTCGGGCACCGGCACGGCGGCCAGCAGTTTGCGGGTATAGGCGTGTTGCGGGTTTTCGAAGATATCGGCACGCGAACCGATTTCGACGATTTCGCCCAGATACATCACCGCCACACGGTGACTGATGCGCTCGACCACCGCCATATCGTGCGAAATAAACAGATACGCCAGCCCGAGTTCCTGTTGCAGATCGAGCATCAGATTAATCACCTGCGCTTTGACTGACACATCCAGCGCCGACACGGCTTCATCAGCGATGATCATTTTCGGCTCCAGCGCCAGTGCGCGGGCAATACAGATACGCTGCCGCTGACCGCCGGAAAACTGGTGCGGAAAGCGCGTCGCCATATTGCTTTGCAAGCCGACCTGTTCCAGCAGTTGCGCCACGCGAATGCTGGCGCTGGCGGCATCATGCAAGCCGAGGCTTATCATCGGTTCGGCAATCGCCTGACCAATGCGCATTCTCGGGTTCAGGCTTTCATACGGATCCTGAAAAATCATCTGCGCCTGGGTGCGGATATCCGCCAGCCGTGCACTGTCAGCCCGGCGGATATCCTGCCCGCGGATCAGCACATCACCGGAAGTCGCTTCCGTGAGACGTAAAATCGTGCGTCCGGTGGTGGATTTCCCGCAGCCGGATTCCCCCACCAGTGACAGCGTTTCGCCCGGTTGCAGGCTGAATGACAGATCCTCCACCGCATGCACCCGGGCAGAAACACGGCGCAGCAGACCGGATCTCACATCAAAACGCGTCACCAGATTTTTAACCTCCAGCACCGGCTGACCGGTGCGCAGCGTATCGACAGACTCCGCCACCGGCAGCACTTCGCCGGTTTGGCTGTCGGTCAGCGGGAAGCGTTTCGGCAGCGCCACGCCGTTCATCGCACCCAGTCGCGGCACCGCCGACAGCAGCGCGCGCGTATAAGGATGTGTGGGATGATGGAAGATTTCCCGCGTGGTTGCCTGTTCCACGGCTTCGCCACGGTGCATCACCAGCGTGCGATCCGCCACTTCCGCCACCACGCCCATATCATGGGTGATGAACAGCACGGACATGCCCTCTTCTTCCTGCAAGGATTTGATCAGCGCCAGAATTTGCGCCTGAATGGTGACATCCAGTGCCGTTGTCGGTTCATCCGCTATCAGCAAACGCGGATTACAGGCCAGCGCGATAGCAATCACCACGCGCTGACGCATGCCGCCGGAAAAACTCAGCGGATATTCATTGAGTCGTGCGGTGGCCGCCGGAATACGTACTTTCTCCAGCAACCGGACGGCTTCGGCGCGCGCGGTTTTATCGTCCATGCCGCGATGGCGTTTGAGCACTTCGGTGATTTGCACGCCGATTTTCAGCACCGGATTCAGGCTGGTCATCGGCTCCTGAAAAATCATGCCGATGCGGTTGCCGCGAATGCCTTGCATCTGCGAACGGTTGAGACTCAGTAAATCCTGACCGTCAAACCGGATGTTGCCGGAATAACGGGTCTGCTTTTCATCCAGCAAACGCATGACGGACATCGCCGTCACACTTTTACCCGAACCGGATTCGCCCACCAGCGCCAGCGTTTCTTTCGGGCCAATCGAGAACGAAAGGTCCCGCACCACATTCAGCCATTCGCCGCCCACGGAAAACGCGGTATTCAGTTTATCGACCTGTAAAACCGGGGGTTGCATCATCAATCTTTATTCCGCGGGTTGAGGATATCGCGCAGGGCGTCACCCACTAAGTTGATGGCGACGATCAGTACCAGCAGCGTGACGCCGGGGAAGAAGCTTATCCAGTAATCGCCGGACATCAGGTAATCAAAACCGTTGGCAATCAGCAGGCCGAGCGAAGGCTCGGTCACCGGCAAACCGATGCCAAGAAACGACAGCGTGGCTTCGAGCATAATGGCGTAAGCAATACGCATGGTCGCCACCACAATCAGCGGCGGCAGGCAGTTGGGCAGAATATGACGGAACAGAATGCGCGGGTTCGACAGCGCCATGCTGCGCGCAGCGTCCACGTAACTGCGGCGACGTTCCAGCAGCGCCGAGCCGCGAATGGTGCGTGCGTAATACGCCCATTGCGTGACCACCAGCGCCAGTATGATTTTATCGACACCCTGCCCGAGTGCCGCCAGCAAAATCAGCGCAATCAGGATCGGCGGGAAGCTGAGCTGGATATCGACAATACGCATGATCAGCGCGTCCGTTTTGCCACCAACGTAAGCGCTGATCAGCCCCAGTGCTGCGCCAATGGTCAGCGCAATCATCGCGCTGGAGACACCCACCAGCAGACTGGTTCGCGTGCCGTACAAAATCGCGCTCAGCAAATCGCGCCCCTGATCGTCAGTGCCCAGCCAGTAAATCATGCCACTCATACTGGTGGTGCCCGGTTTCAGGCGGCCATCCATGATGTCGAGCTGCGATAAATCGTACGGATTTTGTGGCGAGATCCACGGCGCCAGCACCGCCAGCACAATGGCGATACCTAAAATGATCAGACCGCATAAGGAGAATTTGTTGCGCAGCAGCGCACGCACGGTGTGGTAAAACGCGGAATGCGGTTTGCCCTGAACAGCGCTGCGCGAATGTACGGAATCAGACGCCATCAGTTTTCGCCCCCCAGCCGGACGCGCGGATCCACCAGCACATACAGCACATCCACCAGCAGATTAATCAGGCTGAACATCACCACGGTGATCATCAGATACGCCAGGATCACCGGCCGGTCGAGTACGGCGATAGAATCGATGATCAGCTTGCCCATCCCCGGCCAGGCGTAAATGGTTTCAGTGACTACTGCGAAAGCAATCAGCGAACCCAGCTCAAGGCCGATGACGGTAATCAGCGGGATCAGGGTGTTTTTCAATACGTGAACCAGCACGATGCGGCTTTCCGATAAACCCTTGGCGCGGGCGAAACGGATGAAGTCCTGTTGCAGGCATTCGAGCACACCCGCGCGGGTCAGACGGATAATCAGCGAGATTTTAAACAGCGCCAGATTCAGGGCGGGCAGGATCAGATGCGCGAGACCGTCGGCGGTAAACAGACTGACGGGGACGCCGAAAATGTCTACCGTGGCACCGCGCCCGGAGGCCGGAAGCACGCCGAGTTTGACGCTGAACAGCATGATCATCATCAGGCCAATCCAGAACGTCGGCAGGCTGAAGCCTAAAATTGAGACGGTCATGATCGACTTCGATAACCAGCCGTCAGGGCGCAGACCGGCGTATACGCCGAGCGGAATGCCGGTCACCAGCGCCAGCACAAACGCCACCAGCGCCAGTTCAAGCGTGGCGGGCATACGCTGGAAAATCAGGTGCAGCGCGGGCTGATTGTAGATGAAGGAGTTACCCATATCGCCATGCAGGGCATTGACCACGAACAGGCCATACTGCTCCCACACCGGTTTATCGAGGCCAAAAGACTGGATCACACTCAGGCGTTCAGCAGGCGTCGCGGTCGTGCTGAGCAGCAGGTCAACCGGATTGCCGACCAGATACACGCCGCCGAAAACCAGCAATGACATCACCAGCAGCGTCAGCAACGTTTGCCCGAAACGCCCGAGCAGGTAACGGCTCATGCGTTTGCGTCGCCATCGCGGCTGCCGTATCGCGAGAAAACACGGCGCAGCAGACTGAAAAAACCGTATTCATCCACTTTCTGCATGACCGTGGCGTTAGGCGGCGTCGACAGTTTGTTCCAGAAATCCGCGTAGGTATATCCGGCGGTAGTACCGGAAACCGCTACGCCCACGCGCGCGGGCTGGCCTTCAAACAGGCCTGGCTGCAACAACCACGCGACGGTGGTGGCGTCATGCACCGGCCCGCCTTCGCGGCCAAACCGGTTGAGATCACTGCGGTCAAACGCATTAAGTAAAGCAGAAGTAGATTCGCCCGGCAGTCCGCCGTCCTGTTTTAATGCTTCAATATCATCTGCGCTGATCAGCGCCTGAAAAGTCATATCAAGCGGCATGATGATCAATGGCACGCCGCTGTTAAACACTTTTTCAGCGGCATGCGGATCGGCATAGACGTTAAATTCGGCCCACGGCACGCGATGGCCGAGGGCGGTAAAGGCGCAGCTCATGGTGACGATCTGTTTAATGCCACGCGCGACGTCCGGGTGCATTCCCAGCGCCAGCGCAATATTGGTCATCGGACCGATGACGCACAAGGTGATCGGTGAGTTCTCTCCGGCGGCCTGTCGTAATGTCCGCACCAGAAAATCCACCGCGTGTCCGGCCTGCGGTTGCAGTTCCGTGTCTGGCACCAGTTCATTTTTGAACGCGCCAATGTGTGCGTATTTGCCATAAACCTGTTCACGCACCAGCGGACCGGGTGCGCCGGCATAAACGGGCGTAGCGGTCCTGCCAGACAACGCGACAATTTTGCAGGCATTGCGCACGGTGTCTTGCAGCGCCACGTTGCCAGCGACAACGGTCACACCAAGCACATCCAGTTCCGGCGAGGCCAGCGCCAGCCACAACGCGATGGCGTCATCCACGCCAGGATCGGTATCGATAATGATGCGCTGGCTCATAATTTTATTTCCCGGCATAACGTGAAAGCAGTTCGTAAAACAGCGCGAAGACTTTGTCGGCCTCTGCGTGCGTGACGATATCAACGTTGGGTGTCAGCCCCGACTTGCCATACCAGTCAGCGACGGTTTGCCCCATACACAACTCGCTGTCGTGTTCGACAAACACCCGCGCTTTTTCGGTGCTGAACAGTTCCGGCGCCAGCAGGTAAGCAATCACCAGCGGGTCGTGTAGCGGCCCGCCGCGTGAACCGTAGCGGCGCACGTCGTTGCGATCCCAGAACGCCATTAATTCGCCCAACTGAACGGAGATCCGCCCGGAGACTTTGATAAATTTCGCCACATGTTCCGGCGTCAGAATCACCTGATGCGTGGCATCGAGCGGTAAAACCGTGATGTTCAGATCCGAGGAAAACACAATATGCGCGGCATGGGGATCGGCGAGCATATTGAATTCAGAGGTCATGGTGCGGTTACCGGCTTCGCGATACGCACCGCCCATCAGCACCACGCGACCAATACCCTCAGTGATCCCAGGTTTCATGCGCAGCGCCGTTGCCAGATTGGTCAGTGGCCCGAGCACGCACAGCGTCAGTGGCTGATTATGTTCAATCGCCTGCTCACAGCGGCTGATCAGAAAGTTAACGGCATGAACGGCGTCAGCCTGTTTCTGTGGCGCGGGAAAGGTGGTATTACCCAGACCGTTTTCGCCGTGAAACTGGCCGTGGATCGGCGCGCGCAGCAGCGGCTGATGACAACCGGCAAACACCGGGATATCAAGCCGGTAACCCAGCTCGGTAATTTGCAGCGCATTACGTGTGGTATTCGCCAGCGGCTGATTGCCACACACGGTGCAAATGCCGAGAATGTTCAGTTGCGGCGCGACGAACGCGCTGAGCAGTGCAATGGCGTCGTCAATGCCCGGATCGCAGTCAATGATCACCGGCAGGGTTTTCACAGCGCCCCCACGGAACGTAAAACGTCAGCGATTTCCTGACGCGCGGCCTGATTTAATGGCACCTGCGGCGGCAACGGATCGCCGACCTCAAAACCCTGCAATTGCAGCGCGGCTTTAATACAACCGGCGATAGAATATTTGGCGAAGATTTCATTGATGCGCCACAGCGGACGCTGCAACTCCATCGCCTTTTTCCAGTCGCCCTGCTTCGCGGCCTCATACAGCGCCAGACTTTGCTTCGGCACAATACAGGCCGGACCGGCCATCCAGCCCACGCCGCCAATCAGCATCACGCAGGCAGGAATGTGTGCCGATGCGGCAAATACCTGCATCCGCCCCTGCGTGCGTTCGATAATCGACAACAACCGGCCGGTATTGGTCGAGGCATCTTTAATATAGTTGATATTTTCCACGTGACTGAGCCGCTCGATGACAGGCAGGCTGAGATCAGAACGCTGGAACTGCGGATTGGTATACAGCACAACCGGCAGCTTTCCGGCTGCGGTCGCGATGGCACGAAAATAATCCTCGACGCCCTGTTCGGGCACCGGGAAATAGGCCTCGAGGATCGCCAGAATACCGTCGACACCCAGCGCGACGTAGCGAGCGGTTTGCGCTACGGCGTCCTGAATGGTGGTGGCTGCGACACCGGCAATAACCGGAACGCGGCCTCGAGCGGCTTCAACGACAATTTTCACTATCTCCGTGCGTTGTTCTGCATTGAGATAAGCGAATTCACCTGTACTGCCGAGCGGCGTCAGACCATGCACCCCGCTGTTTATCAGGTGTTCGACCAGCGCTGTTAACACTGGTTTGTCTATCTGGCCGCCATCAGTGACCGGCGAAACCAGATAGGGATACACACCGCTAAAAGAAGTCATAGCTTCTCTCTCTTTTAGTAAACTACTACCTTAGTACAGCCCTGGTGTTGGTGCTGTATTCCCGCCTGGGTTTGGTATGCACTTTGCGTTTACTTACTGTTTCTTATGGACAAAGTACGGCAACGTATAGCCATCTGAGCGACCAACGTAGGTATAAGGTGTTTTCATCGCCCAGGTGTATGAAAGGAACAGCAACGGAATGGTGCCTTCGTCTTTCATCGCAATCTCTGTGGCGTGTTGCAGTAACTTTTCACGCTGGCCATCGTCGAGAGTTTCCCGCGCCTGCAGCAGTGTTTTATCAAATTCAGGGTTCGAGTAACGCCCGCGATTGCCTTGTCCGCCGTTCGGACCGAAGGTTTCGAGTAATGGTCCCAGCACACCGGAGGCTTCACCGGTTTCAATCGCCGCACCGCCCATAATCAGGCTGAAATCGCGTTTGGATGCACGGGAGAAATACACGCTGCCCGGCATGGTCACGACGTCAGTTTTAATGCCAACGCGGCTGAACATCTGGCCGAGCGCCTGCGCAATTTTAGAATCGTTCGGATAACGGTCATTCGACGCATGGAACGTCAGCGTAAAACCATCCGGATAACCGGCCTGCGCCAGCAATTGTTTCGCTTTCACCGGATCGTAAACCGGTGCGGCAATCGACGGCGTATAGCCGAAGTAACCTTTCGGCACCAGTTGCGACGCCGGAACGCCCTGCCCGTCCATAATGCGATCCACAATCGCCTGACGGTTTATCGCCAGCGACATCGCCTCACGCACTTCGCGTTTTTTCAGCGGATTGCTGCCATCCGACCCTTTGGCGAATGGCGACACATCGCGATCCTGATCCGGATGTAAATACAAAATACGGTTACCGGCGACAGATTCCAGATGCAGGCTGGCTTGTTTGCCCAGATCCCGCCCGTCTGCCGTCGGCACGCTTTCAATCATATCAACGTCGCCTGAACGCATTGCCGCCACGCGGGCACTCGGGTTTTTGAACACGCGCAAGGTGACGTTATCCCACTGCGGTTTTCCGCCCCAGTACTGATCGTTACGCGCCAGCACGACGTTATCGTCCGGTGTCCAGCTGACAAATTTGAACGGGCCGGTACCGATGACATCTTTCCCTTCATTAAGGGTTTGCGATCCGACCGTCTCAAGCCGGGCCGGTAAAATAGCAACACGGCTTAAGTTGTTAAGTAATAATGGTGTTGGCGCTTTGGTGACAATTCTCACCGTTAAAGGATTCACTTCGGTGACGTCAGCGATATCGTTGACGTACGGCGTATAGGCGCTCGGGCTGTTTTTTGAGGCCAGCGCCACGCGTTTCACGCTGGCAATCACATCTTTGGCAGTGAAATCGCTGCCATCGTGGAATTTCACACCGGGACGCAGGGCAAATTCCCAGGTGGTGTCGTTGATGACTTTCCATGACACTGCAAGCGCTGGCGTTATGTGTTGTTTTTCGTCCTGATTCACCAGGCCGTCGAATATGTTGCGTGCCATCGCACTGTTGGCACCGCCGACGTAAAACTGCGGATCCATAGACGTGGTAGATGCGGCAAGGCCGATATTAAGATCAGCAGCCTGTACGGTCTGTAAAGCAAAAAGCGTGGCCAGTGCTGAGGAAAGCACTCCTGCCAAAACGGACTTTCTCATTCATTTAACCCTTAATTATTTTAGATTTTCAGGCAATGTGTATCAGATCGTAAACTGGAGTCTAGGGGGTGGACTTCTGAATTGAAAATTGTATTTTGTGTTACATCCATAAACAAATGTTATGGATCTTGAGGATGCATATGAAAATTAATCCCAGACAGGTAGAAGCTTTTCACAAGGTGATCCTTACCGGTGGCATGACCGCCGCCGCCAATATGATGAACATTACGCAGCCTGCGGTCAGCCGCCTGATCCGCGATTTCGAATATGCGGTTGATCTGAAGCTGTTTGACCGCGACGGACGCGGGTTGATCCCGCGCGACGATGCCATCAAGTTGTATCGTGAAGTCGAGCGTTTGTATCTCGGACTTGAACATATTTCACGTATCGCCGACGAAATACGTCATTCAAAAGGCAGCGTTTTGCGCATTGGCACGGTTGCGGCGCTTTCCGCGCTGTGCGTCGAACACATTTTGCCGCCGCTGATTGAGAGTATTGACGATATCTCGCTGTTTCTGGATATCGAAAGCACGACGCACATCACCGATGTGGTGACCAGCAATCAGTACGACGTCGGGTTCATTTTCGGTAAGCCGGATGTGAAAGGGCTGGAAGCGGAAATGCTGGCGCGGGCCAATGCCGTTGCCGTGATGTCACCACGTCACCCGCTGGCCAAACAGAATGTCGTCACCGCGATGGATCTGACGCGTTACCGCCCTATTATACCCGGGCGCAAAACGCCGCTGCGTGAACAGCTCGATCAGGTGATGAGCCGCCTCGACTTATATATGAATAACCCGATTGAAACGTCGCTGAACAATTGTTGTGTGATGGCGGGGAATAATCTGGGTATCGGTGTGGTGGATTTCATCACGGCTCGCAGCCACAAAAGCGATATCGTGCTTAAGCCGTTTACGCCAGATATCAGCATCGCCTATCTCGCCGTTTTCCCGCCGCAGATCCCGAAAAGCCGTCTGGTGGAACATATCACCAAAGAAATGAAGGCATTAATTGAAGGCTATTTGTAAAACACCCCGTCAGGTTCGCCAAAATCGTACCAGTGAGTCCAACGTGTTCCCCTTCTCCCCTTTATGGTGAGAAGTCTGCGGACGGCTGGTACGTTTAATTAGATGAAAAACGTATATCAAACACTTCAGTTATCAAAATAACGAATAAAACACTTTATTTTATTCTTTAAAATCAATGAATAAAATTTACCTGCATAAATAATAATCTAATCTATAATAATTTACCTAATTTCAAACTCTTCGTTACACATTCACAACCTCGATGAGAAGTATTACTCTTTGCGCGAAATTGTTCTATTTGGTTCATTTAATAACGGGTGGTCATTAAGTGGTACCAGCTTTTCATCAACAGTTCTCTACAACCTATTTTCTACAAACCAATGCAGTGAGATAAATCATGCCAACAACAAATAACAAGTGGACGTGGCTCCTCTGGTTACTGAGTGCGCTGATGGTCGTCATCGGCCTGACACTCGGTATCGGTGGTGCGTACCTGGCCACATTAGGAGGAAGCGTTTACTTCCTGCTGATGGGTCTGGCGCTCATCGTTTCCGCCGTTTTGATTTTTAAAGGTAAGCCGTCAGGCGCATGGCTGTATGCCGTGGCCTTTGTGCTTTCTATTATCTGGGCTGTCTGGGACGCGGGCTTCACGTTCTGGCCGCTGTTCTCCCGCCTGTTCACTTTCGGCGTGCTGGCTTTCCTGGTGGCACTGGCCTATCCGTTGCTTCAGGCACGCGCGGGCCTGGTGGTGCGTAAAGGGCCAGGCTTCTCGCTGGCGGCTGTTCTGGCCGTTGCGCTGATTGCCGCATTCGGTAATACCTTCGTGCCGACGCCAATCATCAGCGCCGACAGCGATCAGGTGCCGGTGAAACCGGTAGATAAAGGTGCAGAGCAGAAGAACTGGGAAAACTGGGGTAACACTACCGCTGGCGACCGTTTTGCTGCACTGGATCAGATCAACAAAACCAACGTGGATAAACTTCAGGTTGCGTGGATTGCCCATACCGGTGATATCCCGCAGAGCAACGGCTCCGGCGCTGAAGACCAGAACACGCCGCTGCAAATCGGTGACAAGCTGTTTGTGTGTACCGCTTACAGCAAAGTGATCGCCCTGAATGTGGATGACGGTAAAAAGCTGTGGTCTTACGATTCCAACTCCACCGCACCTAACTGGCAGCGTTGCCGTGGTCTGGGCTATTACGAGAACAGCGCCGCGCCACAGGCACCCGCAGCACAACCTGCCGCCGTACCTGCTGCTGAGCCGGCAAGCCCGAACGCAGCCTCAGAAGCTGCCGCGCCAGCCACTAACGCTCCGCAAACGCCTGCTGCGACCGGCGGTACCCTCAGCGGCACCTGCGAACGTCGTCTGTTCCTGCCAACCATTGATGCCCGTCTGATCGCCATCAACGCCGACACCGGCAAGCCTTGCGCTGATTTCGGTGACAACGGCGTGGTGGATCTGAAAGTCGGCATGGGCGAAGTGAAACCTGGCTACTACCAGCAAACCTCTACCCCGCTGGTCGCGGGTAACGTGGTTGTCGTTGGCGGCCGCGTAGCGGATAACTTCTCTACCGGCGAACCTCCGGGCGTAGTGCGTGCATTCGACGTGCACACCGGCGCACTGGTGTGGGCATGGGATCCGGGTAATCCGAACATCACCAAACTGCCACCGGAAGGTCAGACTTATACCCGTGGTACGCCAAACGTCTGGTCGGCCATGTCCTACGATCCAAAACTGGGTCTGATTTACATGCCTACCGGTAACGCGACGCCAGACTTCTTCGGCGGCACGCGTACCGAGCTGGATGACAAATACAGTTCTTCTGTTGTTGCGGTAGATGTGGCCACCGGTAAAGTCCGCTGGACCTTCCAGACCACCCATCACGATCTGTGGGACTTCGACCTGCCGTCTCAGCCGCTGCTGTATGACCTGCCGGACGGGAAAGGTGGCAGCACGCCGGTTCTGGTGCAGACCTCCAAACAAGGCATGATCTTCATGCTGAACCGCGAAACCGGCCAGCCGGTCGCCAAAGTGGAAAACCGCGAAGTACCGCAGGGTAATGTCCCTGGCGAACGCTACTCCAAAACGCAGCCTTTCTCTGTCGGTATGCCAAACATCGGCAACCAGACGCTGAAAGAGTCTGATATGTGGGGCGCGACACCAATGGATCAGCTGCTGTGCCGCATCGAGTTTAAAGGCATGCGTCACCAGGGCGTATACACGCCTCCGGGTCTGGATCGTTCCCTGCAATTCCCGGGTTCTCTGGGCGGCATGAACTGGGGCAGCGTCTCGGTTGACCCGAACAACGCCATCATGTTCGTGAATGATATGCGTCTGGGTCTGGCGAACTACATGGTTCCGCGTGCCCAGGTTCCGACCGGCGCGAGCGGCATCGAGATGGGGTTGGTACCGATGGACGGCACACCTTATGGCGCAGTCCGCGAGCGTTTCCTGTCTCCGCTGGGCATTCCTTGCCAGAAACCACCGTTCGGTACCATGTCTGCAGTGAACCTGAAAACCGGCAAAATCGTCTGGCAGGTGCCGGTCGGTACGGTGAAAGACACCGGTCCGCTGGGCATCAAAATGCGCATGCCAATGGAAGTCGGTATGCCAACGCTGGGCGCGAGCCTGTCAACGCAATCCGGCCTGCTGTTCTTCGCCGGTACGCAGGATTTCTATCTGCGCGCGTTCGATACCGCAAACGGTAAAGAAATCTGGAAATCCCGTCTGCCGGTCGGCAGCCAGTCCGGCCCGATGACCTACGTTTCACCGAAAACCGGTAAACAGTACATCATCATCAGCGCCGGTGGCGCACGTCAGTCCGCAGAACGCGGCGACTACGTGATCGCCTACGCACTGCCTGATCAGAAGTAAGATTTAGCAGTCAATGACAAAGCCCGCCGGTGCAGACCGGCGGGCTTTTTTTTATTGAAGAGATTAAGGCAAACGTGCAGCCTGATGGCGCAGGCCTGCAAAAATTGCATCACTGATTTTTGCCGGAAAATTAGCAGGTATTATTGCTTCAACATCTGCAATCACCTGCTCAGTTTTTTCCTTCATTTCCGTCATCATCGCAGAGACGTTTTCTTTCGAGTACTCGACCCGTTGCGCCGTCGTCACAAAATGGCGGGGAAGAATTCTGTCCCAATGAAAATGCCGGTTTTTCCCTAATACAGCCATCGCCATTTTGGCTTTCTTCGCCGGAATTCCTTGCAGATGCATCAGAGGAAATGCTGACATCACGTCATAAAACGGTGTCATGCGGTATGCGCTGCCCGGCTCGATATAAACACTGAAATTCTTAGCATGACCGTCAATGGCGGCCAGCATCCAGAAGAGGATCTGGCTTTTAAAGAACATATCCCTGTCCGCCCCCGCCCGTTGAGAACCCAGTAAAAGCTTCATTGCGCGTGCAATTCCGGGGCCGCCATCAGATTCATACTTCAATGCGGGAGCAACACCCAGCGCCTGACAAAAATCTTCCTGAGGTAAACGCATCAGCCAGGATCCATCCTGCGACCAGCGGCGGTCAAAACGCTCAACGACCAACACCTTCTGAGCGCCAAAACTGGCAATCTCAGACCGTGCAACAGGAAATCCAAATTTTTCGGCTATCTTCAGACACAACCATTCATTCTCCACGCTCTCGCTGAGATCAATGCCATTGTTAGCGATATAACCAATAGGAAGTTTAAGGATATGGCTGGTAGGCGTACTTCCCTGCGGGCGATGCCACTGGTCGCGATACCAGAGCAAAGCCGTTTTTTCCTGTGCACCGGCCAGAGAAATTCGAAAGTCTTCAATGTCAGCTTCCATGCCCAAAGGTGCATCCTTATATCCCTGCAGAAGCTGCTCAATATCCTTTTCGCCAAGCGGTTGGGCATGAATTTCCGTGACAGGTGCAACCTGATCACCTTCAGGATAGAGCTGGATCGCACCGACACAGTCACCACCGATCCGCGAAAGCAAATCGAAAGGCTGCTTCGTCGGGATGTGGAAACGTGCCTGAATACGGCTGCGTATCTGTTCGTTATCGGGTAGAAGATTGTCAAAAAAGTTGTATACCACTGCGCCACGGAATTTATCTGCCTGAAGAGGTAATGATAATGAAATGGCGCGGGCTCCGGGGCGATCGAGCCAGCTTTGATGGTAAACAAATGACATTTCACCACTGCCGCCTTTTTCCAGGGTACCGACAGCAATGCCATTTAATGCGAGCGTTAACTTATCCATGTATTACCACTCCTGATCCCAGGTACACTTTTCCTGCGGATTGCTATCCCTTGGCGTGATCTGTAGCTCTAAATCCAGCGCCGCCAATAATTTGAACAGTGTTTCCAGACGGGTACCGTCCGGATAATTTTCGAACTCAGAAACCGTAGACTGCTTCAGGCCAATGGTTTCAGCCGTTTTACTTTGGCTGAGTTTGCGCTTTTTTCGCTCATTACGCAGCGCATTGGCGAGCATTTTTGCAGATGTAATGTTCATATTATCCTCCCTGG
Source organism: Rahnella sp. RcJ3 (assembly GCF_009498575.1). Lineage (NCBI taxonomy): Bacteria > Pseudomonadati > Pseudomonadota > Gammaproteobacteria > Enterobacterales > Yersiniaceae > Rahnella > Rahnella sp. RcJ3. The sequence goes on along the minus strand of NZ_QSNX01000013.1, from coordinate 12,496 downwards.
CGGATAATCTCAGTGTATCCCTTGTAAGGGATAAATCAACTTTTATCCCTTAAAGCAAATAAAATTAAAATATCCCTTTTAGGGGATAATACAGCCTGAAAGCTGTAAAAGATAAATACAGTTTATACGCTGTAATTTGCCCGCTACCGCCTCCTCATGCTCAAATACCTGTTCCACGCACGGATGAAACCTCATGAAAAAAAGCGAATTTATCGCTCAGGATTTACTGAGCAAGATTTATCAGAACAGCGGATCGCTGCCGGAGAAGTTACCACCGGAGCGCCAGTTAGCGGAAGAATACGGGGTTTCGCGCTTTACCGTGCGCAAGGCGCTGGAAAAACTGGTGAGCATCGGGGCGGTGCGCATTGTGCAGGGCTCGGGAATTTACATTAATCCCGGCGTGAGCAGTAATCCGCTGGTGTACAACTCGATCACCGAAAAGAAATTCGCCGAGATCAGCTTTAAAATGCTGGAGCTGCACAAGCGGCGGCCGGATAAAGAAGAGCAGCAGGTTTTCGATCTGAGTGTGGATGATTTTATCTGGGCATTCACCCGTTTGCGGCGTATCAGCCAGCGCAACGTACAGATTGAATACTCCCGTATGCCTGCCCGTGAATTTGGTGATCTGAATCAGAAGACCATCGAACATTCCATTCAGCAATATGTTCTGAGCAAGGGCTATGCGATTTCACATTCCCTCACCCGCTATCAGGCGGTGACAGTCAATAAAGAACAGGCGCACATCCTGGGATGTAAAAAAGGCATTGCCGCCATGCACATTACCAACAGAGGCATTTTGCAGGGCGGCAAAGTTTATGCGTTCAGCGACATTATCGACATCGATTATTCCTGTACCTACGTCATCCCGTTTAATCAGGACAATCTGGCTTTCCGCCAGAAGTAACACCCTGTTGTCAGGGCGTGTGGATCACGCCGTCCGGCAGGCGGCTTTGCGTCCATTCATGCGGACGGTACACCACCGGAAATTCAGCCGCAGCCTGGCTGTTAAAGCCCACACCAATGCCCGCTTCTTCTCCCGGATAGAAATACCCGTTCTCCGGTGCCCGTGCGCCCGGAAAGACCTGCTGCGTGTTAGCCGGATACGCGACAAATTCCTGAATTGCCGCATTATGCAGATGAATATTCAGATGCGTATTCACGGCTGCACCAATCGGCGTCATATCAGGCGGACAATGCCACGCCAGTCGCACGCCAAAGCTCTGACAGAAATGCGCCAGTTTTAATGCCGGTGTGATACCGCCGATTTGCGAAACATGGCAGCGGATAAAGTCTATGCGGCGGTTAATAACCAGATCTTTCCATTCCGCCGGATTATTAAATAATTCACCGGTCGCCAGCGGCACCGCAGTCTGGCTGCGGATTTGCGCCAGCCATTCGTTCTGGTCCGGCGGCAGAATATCTTCGATAAAGTAAGGCCGGTACTGCTCGACGGCTTTGGCGAACTGCACCGCCTGCTGCGGGAACAACCGTTCGTGAACGTCGTGCAGAATGTGGAACTGATTGCCGTATTTTTCACGCAGCGCTTTGAACATCGCCAGCGTGTTGTCGATGTACTGATCCTGATCGTAATACGCACCCGCCGTCGGTTGGCGGGTGCTGTGGAAATCACGCGCATTACCGCCGTAAAAACCTAGCTGGCAGCGGATATGGCGGTAACCTTCAGCCAGCAAGCGATCCACTTCACCGTACAATTCTTCCAGCGTTTCACCGGCCGCATGGCTGTACGCCGTGACGGCATCTTTCGATTTACCGCCAAACAGATGATACAGCGGCATATCTGCCAGCTTGCCTTTGATATCCCACAGCGCCATATCAATGCCCGCAATGGCGTTATTGATCACAGGTCCGTTACGCCAGTAAGCGTTCACCATCATCATCTGCCACAAATCTTCGATGTGATTGGCATCGCGGCCGATCAAAAGCGGTTTGAGATATTCATCCACCATCAGTTTGACCGCCAGCGGGCGCTGCTGGAATGTCGCGCAGCCCAGACCGAAAATACCACGATCAGTTTCAATTCTGACCACCACTAAATTATGACGATCAGGGCGCGTTATCTGACATTCGATATGAGTAATCAGCACAGGCTGCATGATAAATCCTTAATAAAGACCGTAATTCCTTTTCACAAAAAGGCGGCGGGAATATTCGTATTGGGGTTATTTCAACGTATTTTTATCCTGCTTGTAAACCTAAAATTCAGGCTTTTATTTTGGTTTGAAAGCATGGCTGAATATCACCAAAAAACAGACCAATTTAACCATGACGTGCCAAACCTGCACCGATCAGTGAAGTTATGTGACGGGGATCCTGTTTTATTGGTTTGTTTTTAAAAATATCCCTCATTACACTCCTCTTCACTCAAATAAAGAATAATTCATTTTTTCGTCGCGGGGTTTAGGGTGAATACAGAAATAGTGCTCTCGGTAATTAAACTGGTGGGCGGTGCGGGAAATATTAATAAAGTCTGGCACTGCATGACCCGCCTGCGTTTTGATTTACGCGACGAAAATAAAGTGGCCTGGGATGAGATTAAAAATCTGCCCGGCGTGCTCGGCGCGCAAAGCCAGAGTGATCAGGTGCAAATCATCATCGGACCAAAGGTGAATATCTGGTACGAGGCTATCGTGTCGCAACTGGATCCGGTGAGCGGCAACGCCGAAACACCAACAGGAAATGTTTCCACAAAAGGAAGAAAAAGCCTGGTATCGATGTTCATGGATACTGTCTCCGGCGTGTTCGGCCCGATCGTTCCGGCCATTGCGGGCGCGGGGATGATTAAAGGTTTACTGGCCGGACTGATTGCCCTGAAAGTCATATCGGCCAAAAGCGAAACCGTGATGATCATCGATTTGATCGCCAGCGGCGTATTTTACTTCCTGCCGTTTTTCCTCGCGGTTTCTGCGGCGAAGATCTTCAAAACCAATGAATATCTGGCCGCTGCCGTAGCCGCCTGCCTGATGTACCCGACATTGATGGACGCGGCGAAAGCACTCGCCAGCCACACGGCCGGGGCACCGACCGCGTTGTATTTTATGGATGTGCTGCCGGTGTCTGTTTTCAACTATTCGGCAAGCGTCATTCCGGTGATTTTCTCGGTGCTGGCGCTGAGTTACATCCATCGCTGGGTCGATAGAATCATGCCGGATGTGCTGAAAACCGTCTTTACGCCGACGCTGACCTTGTTTATCGCGGCGCTGGTGTCACTGACGCTGATTGGTCCGGCGGGGATTTATCTCGGTAAGTTGCTGGCGTTTGGCATCCAGGGATTGTTCGATGTATCGGCGGTGTTTGCGGGCTTTATTGTCGGCGCGATCCGCCCGGTGGCGATCCTCACCGGCATGCATCACGCCATGACGCCAATTGCGTTGCAGAACTTTACCGATCAGGGCTGGGACATGCTGATGCCGATGATGTTTATGGCCAACATGGCGATTGCCGGATCCACCTTTGCGATTTATTTCCACGTTAAAACCCGTGAACAAAAATCCGTGGTGCTCTCTGCGGCGATTTCCGGCTTGCTGGGGATCACCGAACCGGCATTATTCGGCGTGCTGACGCGCTACAAAAAAGCCTTTATCGCCACCACCATCAGCAGTTCCGTGGCGTCGGCATTTATCGCGTTCTTCGGAGTGCGTTTGTACGGCTATATTCTGTCGAGCATTTTCAGCCTGCCCGCCTACATCGGTCCCTATTTTATTTACATTCTGATGGGCGTAGTGCTGTCACTGGGGCTGTCGTTTACGCTGACCTACCTGATGGTCGTCAAAAACAAAGGCACCGAACAATCGGTGCCTTTGGTGAATCAAACGCGCTGAGATTTATCAGGCCGCTGTCTTTGAATGCGTAAGCTCAGACAACGGTGCATTCTGAATAAGATTGGTCAGACGCCCGATATTTTCGATTTCCACTTCAATCTTGTCATTCTCATGCAGGAACAACGGCGGTACGCGGGTTTTACCCACACCGCCCGGTGAACCGGTCATGATCACATCGCCCGGTGAAAGCTGGGTGAAGGTGCTGATATAGGCAATCATCTGCGGAATGGTGTGCACCATATTGGCTGTGGTGTCGTCCTGCACCAGCCGGTCATTCAGCCAGGTTTTGATACTCAGATTTTGCGGGTCGCCGACTTCATCCGGCGTCACCATCCACGGGCCAAATGCGCCTGTCGATGGCCAGTTTTTACCTGCGGTATACCATTTATGCTGCCAGTCGCGTACTGAGCCATCCATGTAGCAGCTGTAACCGGCGACAAAATCGAGTGCGTTTTCTGCTGAAATATTGCGGCCCGTGCGGCCGATAATAATCGCCAGTTCGCCTTCATAATCAAACTGCTCAGAAGAAGCCGGTTTAATGATGGTGCCGTTGTGACCGACCTGCGAATCCGCGAAGCGGACAAACAATGTCGGCGCGTCGCTGGTTTCATTAAATTCTTTGCGTTTTTCCGCGTAGTTCATGCCCACGCCGAAAATTTTGCCCGGCCTGTCGATAACCGGCAGGAAACTGATGTCATTCAGTTGAAGATCCGCAGGGGACTCAGCATAGCGTTGCAGTTCTGCAAGTGAATGGCGTGCCATGAATTCGTTAATATCGCGGCATCCTGAGTGACTGCCGACGTCGACAATCCCCTCTTTTTGGTAGATACCGAAGCTTTTGGTGTGGTCTTTATTGATGGTGAAATTAACAATTTTCATAGATGCACTTAGATTCTTATTTTACTTAAAACAGGTAAATTCGCTGGCGTTCGTGTTGCGAAAACGGCGTGCCGGTCACAACGTTGGCGTGATTATTGACCCTGCCTCTCATGCCTTCTACTATATTTTATTATCAAATTGATGAATTTCAGGAATCAATGTTAAATAACAGAGACTTAGAGTATTTCGTGACGGCTGCGCAGATAATGAATTTGAGACTTGCGTCACAAAATTTAAATATAACTCAACCTGCGCTTTCGAAATCCATCACCCGTTTAGAGAAAGAACTGAACATCAAACTGTTCAAACGGGCAGGTCGCGGGCTGGAACTGACCGAGGCGGGACGGGTGCTTTATCAGCGTGGTTTAGCGCTGCAAAGTTCCTATCTTGAGCTTGGGGAAATCATGAATGAACTGAGCAGCGGCGCGGGCGGTATCGTTCGCGTGGGTGTCTCAGGTTCTGCGACACAATTCTTACTGCCTGAAATCTGCAAAATGCTGCAATCGCAGGTGCCGAATATGAAACTGGAAATCCAGATCGGCATGAACGACGTGCTTTTTACGTTGCTGGAACGTCATGCGATCGATGTGATCATCGGTCCGCTGGTCAACTACGACAGTCCGGTGGTGCAGTTGCCGGTAACCGCCGACCGGGTGATCGTCGCCGCGTCACGCGATCACCCGCTGGCCGGTAAACCCGCCAGCCTGCGTGAACTCAGCCGTTATGGCTGGATTTTACCGGCGAAAACCGTGTCGATGCGCCAGTGGCTGGATAAAATGTTCTATGAAAATCATTGCTCACCGCCAGACGTGAAAGTGGAAATCAGCTCACTGGCGTCGGTGCCGGGGCTGATTGCGAAAAGCGGATTGCTGAGCTTTTTGTCGGAGAATATTCTGGTCGAAGAAGAATTCCTTTCGCGGCTGATCCGTATCGATAACGACCAGTTAGTGATGGAACGCCGGGTCGGGATCACCTGGCTGGAAGGTGCGTTTCTTTCACCGGCCACACAGAAAGTGATCGACGTGACCAAAAGCGTTGGGCAAAAAATGCAGATGGAAGCCCGCCGGATCATGGAAGACTGAAATCCGGCGGGCTTGTTTTTACACCAGATGGCAGGCCACGTGATGACCGCTTTCTACCTCACGCAGTAACGGAATTTCTTTATGACAACGGTCGGTTGCACACGGGCAGCGGGTATGGAAACGACAACCGGCAGGCGGTTTTGACGGATCCGGAATTTCACCACTGACCATCGCCACCGGCTCACTGTCCGGATCCAGCGTCGGCACCGCCGCCAGCAGCGCCTGCGTATACGGATGCAGGGGCTGACAGAACAACGCATCACGGCTGGCCGTTTCCACTAACTGGCCGAGATACATCACCGCCACGTCATCACACAGATGTTCCACCACGCCGAGATCGTGCGAGATAAACAGAAACGTCACGCCGTGATCGTCACGTAAATCCGCGAACAAATTAATGATCTGTGCCTGAATCGACACGTCCAGCGCCGAAATGGGTTCATCGGCAATAATGAAATCGGGTTGCAGGATCAGTGCGCGGGCGATGCCGATACGCTGGCGCTGACCGCCGGAAAACTCATGCGGGAAACGGTTGTAATGCAGCGGCGACAGCCCGCAGATCTTCATCACCTCCACCACTTTCCCGTGCAGTTGCGCCCGCGTACACAGCTTGTGTTCCAGCATCGCTTCACCGATAGCATCACCAATGCGGATGCGCGGGTTCAGCGAACTGTAAGGATCCTGAAAGACCAGCTGGATTTTCGGACGTAACGCTTTCAGTTGCTTAGGTTTCAGTCCGTGCAGGTCTTCGCCACGAAATTTTACGCTGCCCGCCGTTTTGTCATACAGCCCCAGCAACGTGCGTCCGACGGTGGTTTTACCGCTGCCGGATTCACCGACCAGCCCAAAAATCGTGCCCTTGCGGATGTTAAAACTGACGCCATCCACGGCCCGCAACTGCCCGGTTTCCTGTCCGAATACGCCGTCACGGATCGGGAAATACTTTTTCAGGCCATCCACTTCAATCAGATATTCAGCACTCATGGCTGTAACCCCCAGTTTTCCTTCTCACTGACCGCGTTCAGTCCGCTATAAAAACATGCGGCCTGCCGGAACTGACCTTCCAGCGGCGGAATGCCCTGGCGACATCTTTCCGTGGCGCGGGAACAGCGTTCGGTGAATGCGCAGTAAGGCGGCAGCGCGGCCAGATCCGGTACCTGACCGGGAATGGAATACAAGCGGCGGCGGCGTTCGCCCGGTGTCGGCCTCGAGGCAATAAGTCCCTGGGTATACGGATGTAGCGGATTGCGCAGCACATCGGCGGTCGCCCCCTGCTCGACAATTTTACCGGCGTACATCACGACCACGTGGTCGGCCATCTGCGCGATCACGCCCAAATCATGAGTGATCAGCATCAGTGCCATATGATTTTGCTGCGCCTGTTCACGTAATAAACGCAGGATCTGCGCCTGTACGGTGACGTCCAGTGCAGTGGTGGGCTCGTCAGCAATCAGCAACTGCGGCTTACAGCTCAGCGCCATCGCAATCATGATGCGCTGTAACATACCGCCCGAAAGCTGATGCGGATAACTGGTCATCAGGCTTTCCGCACGCGCCAGCCCGACGTTGGTGATCATCTCCGTCGCATGTGCCCACGCCAGTTTCGGCGATTCACCGCGGTGGCGGATCAGCGGCTCGACAAGTTGCTCACCGAGGGTCAGCACCGGATTCAGCGCGGTCATGGGTTCCTGAAAAATCATCGCCAGCTGGTTACCGCGCAAATCCGCCATTTGTGACGGCCGCAGTTTAAGCAGGTCACGCCCCTGAAACAGAATTTCACCGCCATCAATACGTGCGGCCTGTGGCGGTAACAGCCCCATCAGCGACATCGCCGTGACACTTTTCCCGCAGCCGGATTCCCCGACAATACCGACAGTTTGACCTGCCTGAACGTCAAAGGTGACATCCTGTACCGCGCGCACACGGCCCTGATCGCTGGAGAACGACAGCGAAAGCTGATTAAAACGGATCAACGGTTGTGTCATTTTTTGCTCCGTTTCAGTTTTGGATCGAGCGCGTCACGCAGGCCATCACCCAGCACGTTAATCGCAATCACCGTAATAAAAATCGCCACGCCAGGCGGCATCCACAACCACGGGCGACGCTGGAAGTCGATCAGACTGTTCGCCGCATCCATCATATTTCCCCAAGACGGCGTCGGCGGCACCACGCCTAATCCCAGATAGCTGAGTGCAGATTCGCTGAGAATGGCGTTCGCCACGGCCATCGTGGCCATCACCACCAGAATTGGCACCGTGTTTGGCAGTAAATGACCGAACAGCCGACGGCGTGAAGACAAGCCGAGCACCTGTGTCGCCAGCATGAAATCACGTTCACGCAGGGAGAGAATTTGCCCGCGCACCAGACGTGCCAGCTTCGGCCATTCCAGCAAACTGAGCATCACGATCACCATGTACACACGGGAATCCGGCGAAAAATCCAGTTCAGAAAGCATCGCGCCCATCACGATCAGCAGCGGCAGGCTCGGAATAGTCATCACCAGATCAGCAAAACGCATGATGATTTTATCAGTCACACCACCGAGATAGCCGGACACCGCGCCCATGAGATACCCGAGTGTCACAGACAGCAACATGGTCAGCATGCCGATAATCAGCGAGATGCGCCCCGCCAGCAGCAACCGCGTATAGACATCACGCCCGAGAAAATCGGTACCCAGCCAATGTTCTGCATTCGGCGCTTTGTTGATCATCAGCGCATCAGTGGCATCATCGCGCCAGGGAGAATAGTAAGGACCCGCTATGCACCAGACGGCCATAACCAGCAGCAGAACTAAGCAAAACATTGCCAGCCGGTTTTGGCGCAACGCCCGCCAGGCCTGTCGCCAGGGTGACGGTGTCACCTGAGCCAGCACCGGAATTTGCGCTTCGCGCAGACGGCGGTTGGTTGAAAATAAAGAGCCAAACATTACGACCTCACACGGATACGCGGATCAGCCCACGCATACAACACGTCGGCAATCAGATTGCCAAGAATGGTCAAAACCGCCAGAAACAGCGTGAATCCCATCAGGACCGGGTAATCACGCGCTGCCAGTGAATCAATATGAATGTGCCCTGCACCCGGCCAGTTGAAAACTTTTTCGGTGATCAGCGCCCCGGAAAACAGCCCCGGCAACTCAAATCCGAGCAGCGTAATAATTGGCAGCAGCGCGTTTCTCAACGCGTGTTTGAGGATAACCGTGCGTTCACGAAGCCCTTTGGCACGCGCGGTACGGATGAAATCCATCCGCACGACGTCCAGCATACTGGCGCGAAAATAACGCGTCAGGCCGCCCGCCTGCAGCATCACCAGCGCAACGACCGGCAACACCAGATGCGCGGCCACCTGCATCACCCACGCCCAGCCGGTCGCGTCACTGCCGGTATTGGTCATGCCGCCCACAGGCAGCCAGTGAAGATCCACGGCAAACCATTTAATCAGCAGCAGGCAAAGGAAGAAGGTCGGGAAGGACATCGCGGCAAAAATCACAATGCTCACCACATGGTCGAACAGGGAATAAGGCTTCATCGCCGAGACAATGCCAACTGCCAGCGCGATCCCCCAGTACAACACCATCGCAATGGTCGCAAGCAGGAAGGAATTCCAGATGTACTGATTCAGCAACTGGCTGACCGGGATCTGATATTGCAACGAAAAACCCAGATCCCCCCGCAACAGATTCCCCAGCCAGTGCAGATAGCGGCTGAGCAGCGGTTGATCCAGGCCGTATAAGGCTTTCAGTTCAGCAGCGCGTTGTGCAGTCAGCGTAATATTACCATCGATAAAATCACCCGGCGTTTTGGCAAACAGCATGAAAATCAGCAGCGAAGCGAGGAACAACATCGGAATGGTTTGAAGTAAACGACGCAGAATGAAATTTCTCATGACTTTCTCATTGAAGCTGCCGGAAGAGCCCGGCAGCGGCGTTATTTCTGATTATTTGACAATTTTGACATCCGGCAGACTGCCGGTCAGGCCGTTGTAGATGTCCGGTTTAAAACCGGTCACGCGGGCGCTGCTGGCTGAAAGAATTTTGCGGTTACCGAGCAGGATCGCCGGCGGATCGTTTGCCAGCACTTTGTACAGCTCGTGGTAAATCGGCTTACGCTTTTCGATATCCAGTGTCGCGTTCCCTTCGTTGATCAGCTTATCGACTTCAGGGTTGTTGTAGCCGGATTCGGTAGCCTCGGTGCTGTAATAATCCCACACGCCATCGTGCGGATCGTTAAGCGTGCTGGTGCTGAACGAGGCCAGATCGTAATTACCCGCTTTACGCTGTGACATCAGGGCGTTGAAGTCCACAACCTGCGGTTTCAGCAATACGCCAATTTTCTGATAGTCTTCTTTTGCGATCGGGATCAGCGCATCGTTCAGCACTTTTTTGCTGACCAGCAGCGTCAGTTCGAGACGTTTACCGTCTTTCACACGAATACCATCACCGCCAACTTTCCACCCTGCTTCATCCAGCAATTTATTGGCCTGCGCCGGATCGAATTTATAGGGATTCACGCCATCAGTGTTGTACGCCCAGGAGATAGGCGCGATCGGCTCAATCGCCACAGAGCCGTAACCCTGATAAACCACGTCGATCAGTTTCTGGCGATCCAGCCCGTAGATCAGCGCCTGACGCACTTTCACATCCTGCAACGCAGGGCGGTGAACGTTAAATTCAATTTTGCTGTAATCGCTGGATCCGTACAGGTTGATGTTGGCAAAGCCGAGCATTTTCAGCTGCTCGATGTCATCCGGTCGGGAAGTGAAGGCATCGTAATCAGTATCGCCGGTCTGGAATAACTGGAAGTTAGTCGACGGATTGGTCACGCGATAGATAAAGCGCGGAGTCGGCGGTACGCCGCGATAATAATTGGTGTTGGCGTGGAAACGGATCTCCTGCCCCGGGATGTACTTATCGTACACATACGGGCCATTACCCAACGGTTTGCCATGCAGCGTGCGCAGGTAATCGAGATTTCCTCGCTGATAGCCTTTGCCGTAATACGCTTTCGACAGCACCGGCCCGCCGATTTTTTGCAACGTGGTGGCTCCCGGCTGAGTGGTGGTGACCTGCAACGTCAACGGGTCAATCACTTTCAGACCATTGATGCTGTCCGCCTTGCCCTGCTTATATTCATCACCACCGGCAATGTGTGCCAGCGTGATATCGGTATCACCATCGTATTTCGGGTCATACAACACCGTCAGCGTGAACGCGACGTCTTCTGCAGTCAGTGGTGAACCGTCACTGAATTTCAGGTCAGGACGTAGTTTGATGGTATAGGTTTTGCCATCCGGGCTGACGGTCCAGCTTTGCGCCAAGCCGGGAACCAGCTTGCCCTGGCTGTCCCAGTCAATCAGACGGGCGAAAATCACGTTAGTGACATTTTCATCCCAGCCGTTGACGAAGAAATACGGGTTAAAAATCCCCTGAGGTTCGGAGATCCCGGCGATCACTGTATCAGTGCGCAGTTTTGCAGCCGCAGGAATCTGGCTGACATCTGTTGCCGGTGTGATGCCTTCCTTTAATACATCATCAGCGAATGCAAAAGAAGACAGCATCACGGCGCTGGCCAGTAATGCGATTTTGAAAGAAGCAGTACGGTGCGCGCGTTGTGCGGCTGGCGCGAATGCAGAGCGTAATAACGTAGCCAAAAGACATCCTCATCATAAGTGTGCAAACGGTTTACAAAACATGACAAAGAGTAAGGATGCCGTTTACCCTTGTCTAACAACGAAAAAATATGGCTTATAGCTATTTTTTATTTCTTAATGCCAAAAAATAACTTCAAATAATCAAGTTAAATTCAATAAATTCATAATGTTATTTTTTGATTAATTAAGTTGATTTTTAGCTATACGCTTTATGATGGCGATGAAATGGCGGTAGAGCTAACGCCCTCCTTAATGCGGCGAACAATCACAGCCTGTAATCATTGATAAGGCACAATAGACAAGAAACCCGCCATTGGCGGGTTTCTTGTTTTAGTGCATCTGTAGAGATTGCTGCTGATGTTTGTCCGGATGCAACTGCACGGCGTGAACCGTCCCAGGCTCAACAATGATGTCCGCAATCGACTCATGAGTTTTAAACGTGCAACTGCAATTAATATTCTGACACTGATGATAACGCTCTTTGGTGTTGAGGCTCAGGTAACGGCTGGAACGGGCGTGAGCGGCGTGCTGGCATTTCGGGCAGTGCATCATAATAATCACCATGTAATCATTTTAATCAGATACAATCATTGTATGTCATTCGCTAAAACATACATCTGACATTACAGTGATTTACATATTCAGCTTATTCAGCACCGTCGCTTTCCGTCGCCTCATAACTCACATCCGACAGCAATACTTCCAGATTCAACATCGTCACAAATCTGCTGCTGTCCAGGTTGTGTGTCACCTTGCTGATTAGCCAGGGCTGCGCGTCGATCACGGATTTAAAACCCGACACCGCGCTGGAGTTTGTCCCCTTTTGCCTGGGCTGCACGCATGGCGGCCTTTTGCGTGGCGTAGGCGCAGAAAGCGGCGCTGGCGGAATAATTTTTTAAGGCGACGGAGAAGTCGCTTTAAAAATAGCTTAAAAATATGAAATAAAAGGATTTATTTCTAGTAGCGTCTGACCTGCTCCCCGTTGATTAATACACCACGATGTTAGTAATGTCTTCATAAGCCACATGAGGACATCCCCATGAA